>JBKJKI010000296.1:0-32253 GCA_046597475.1 Polaromonas sp.
ATAAAAGGCCTTGCGCCGTTCATCCATGGTGGTGTGCTGCTCCCAGGGCTCGGGAATCATCATCATCACCGCCTGGCTGATCGGGTAGCCCGCCATCGTCAGCAATTCAAGGCAGTTGTCAAAGGTTGCCGTGTCGGACTGGCCGGCAAAGCTGATCGGATAGAGCTTTTGCAGGTCGGCGCCCAGCACCGGCGAGCTCATCACCCCTTCGCGCGCCTTCATCCAGTTGTAGTTGCCCTTGACGGTGTTGATTTCGCCGTTGTGCGCCACGTAGCGGTAGGGGTGCGCCAGCGGCCACTCCGGGAATGTGTTGGTCGAAAAGCGCTGGTGCACCAGGGCCAGCGCCGATACGCAGCGGATATCCGTGAGGTCCATGAAGTAGGTACCTACCTGATCGGCCAGCAGCAGGCCCTTGTAGACCACGGTGCGGCTGGACATGCTGGGCACGTAATACTCTTTGCTGTGCGTCAGCTTGAGACTCTGGATGGCCGCGCTGGCGGTCTTGCGGATCACGTACAGCTTGCGTTCCAGGGCATCCTGAACAATCACGTCGTTGCCGCGGCCAATGAATATCTGGCGCAGTATGGGTTCTTTTTTACGCACATTGGGCGACATCGGCATGTCGCGGTTCACCGGGACATCACGCCAGCCGAGCAGCACCTGGCCTTCTGCCTTGACCGCACGTTCCAGCGCCTGTTCGCAGGCCAGGCGCGATGCATGCTCTTTCGGCAGAAAAACCATGCCGACGCCATATTCACCCGGCGGGGGCAATGCAACGCCCTGGCCAGCCATTTCCTCGCGATAAAGAGCATCGGGCAGCTGAATCAGGATACCCGCCCCGTCGCCCATCAGCTTGTCAGCACCTACGGCACCCCGATGATCGAGGTTTTCAAGGATTTTCAGCCCTTGCTGGACGATGGCATGGCTCTTGTGCCCCTTGATGTGCGCGACGAAACCGACACCGCAAGCATCGTGCTCATTGGCACCCGCATACAGGCCGTGTTGTTCAAAGTGTTTGATTTCAGCAGCCGTGGTCATGGCATTTCCTCGTCAGTTGACAGCAAAAGCGGCGCTAAGCCCGCGCGTTCTTTCTGCGTCAGGGTTCAAAATTATTTACAGGGAGTGCAGAGCATAGTGCAATGCAACAAATATGCCAAACACTTTAATAAGGGTCAGATTCCAATTTTTAATCAATTGATCACCCTTCAAAATAATAAGGGACAGATTACAACCGGCCGTGAAATCCCGCAATAGCACCCCTGTCAAGGGTTTTTTACGACTCGCCTGTAGGGTGTGGCGGGCGGCCTGCACGGGTCTTGCTGACGCGCCGTTCAGTGAGTTTTTGCAAACCTGCCACAAAATTTTCGTCACCCAGCGCCCAGCCGCCAAGGGCTGAGCGGGTCAGCGCTTCGCGTTGCTCACTGGAAATGCCGCCACGGACCAGTTCCGTGTAAGCTGCTTCGCGCGCAAAAGGCGTGTTTCCGAGCGCCCAGAACAAGGCGTGCGGCGTGACCGTCCGGTCGCTGCGCAAGCCCGCATAGTGCCCATGACTTGACCAGGGATAGTCCCGGGGATCCTTGACGATGCCCTCTTGCACGGGGATCAGGTCCATATAAGCCATGCAGGCGAGCAGGTAGCGGTCGGCGTCCATCAGCGTGCAGCGATAACGCCCTTCCCAGAGCGTGCCGGATCGCCCCTGTAGATCGTTGAAATAGCGCACATAGCGCCGCCCCACCGCCTGCATCATTTGCGGCAATCCCTCGGCGGTGGCAGGGGTGGCGAGCACCTGAAACTGCTTGCCCATCAGGACATAGGCATGAATCGCCACGGAGAACTTGCGGGCGGCTTCATCGATCAGCGCCAGCAGCATCTGGTAGTCGCTGGCGGACGACACAATGGCCTGGCCGTTATTGCCTCGCTGAATCAGCAGGTGGGGATAAGCTGCGAGGCTGAGGCGGGGAAGACGTGCCATGTGATGCGTTGTCCAGAGTTGGCGACATCATAGTTTGAAGCCCCGATGCGGAGCACCATCCTCCCCCGTTGCGCCCAGCGGGCCGCCGGGCTAGCGGATGATTTTTCCGTGGGGGCCTGATGCTGAGCAGATCAATGGCGCGGACGGACTCGTACTTCCGGGGTCGCAGATTGACGCGAAACCCGCCTAGGTCGTAGTCCGTCATGGCTTCAAATGCCTTTTTGTAGGCGAGCCCGCTCAAACTTGCCGCAGTCCAAGGAAATCCGCCGTAAGCCTTCGGCAACGAGTGGCGGGCGTTTAAGGTCAATAGCGCCTGGTTGACGGCTGCCAGCCCGGCGCGTTCTATGGCGTCGTCTTCGGCAAAGACGGCAATACGGTCCTGGTTGAGCGTTGCGCAGTGCCTTGCCACCTTTTAGGCTTCATCAGCCAGCGCAGGACGAAGGTGGAACACATTGCTCAATGCCGGATCATGCAGACATTGGAAGCCGTAAAAGGGGCGAAAACAAGCGTTCCGGAAGGCTTGGCAGCGGCACTGACTGGCCCAGCACAATCTCTCGGCTGGTTTTGGCGGCCAGGGACCCCACTGCAGAACCTGCCAGAGACACACCCGCCGACACAACCGCGAGAGCCAGTTGGCGCCGATTCAAACCCATCACACCGCTTTTTCTCATGTCGCGCTTTCCTGCGTAACGCTGGAGCTTAATCCCCCTGGCACTTCAAAAATGGCTCTGGCAGATACCGACCGGGCTTGGACTCATGCGTTCAATACGCATCGCCGTATTCGCGGCCGCTTCTTTTGCCGCATCAGGGCCACCAACATCACAGGGGAAAAGCCGCGCGCCCTTTCAGGCGCTCGTGTTCCCTGGCGGCAAAACGGTCGGTCATGCCGGCGATATAGTCGGCCACCACGCGCTCCGGTCTTGCCCCCGCAGCGTGTGGGCTATCGATGCCGTCAAATCGGTCAATATGTGCTTGCGGCATCTGCCCGGGGTCAGCCATGTAGGCGTCAAAGAGATCGCGCACCACCTGTTGCGCCGACTGCGTGGTTTGCACGACTTGTGGGTGACGGTATAAATTTTGTAGCAAAAAACGCTTGAGCAACGCCGACTGCCCGGCCATTTCGTCAGAAAAACAAAGCAGCCGGGAATGCTGGCGAACCGCCTTCACATCGGCCGGATCGGCCTTTTCGATGGCTAGCCGCGTCGCGTCAATCACATCGTAGACCTGCGCGCTGAGCATGCGCCGTATGGTTTCAAACAGCAACCGGCGGCCACGCAAATCGGGATACAAAGCCAGGCTTTCACGCCGGTGCTGGCTGAACAGCGCCACCTGATCCAACTGCTCCAGACCGAGCAGGCCTGAACGCACGCCGTCATCAATATCGAGGCGTTGTAGGCAATTTCGTCCGCCAGGTTGGCCAGTTGCGCCTCCAGGCTGGGCTGGCGCCATTGGGGGCCGCCGGGCGGCTGCTCCAGAAACCGGTGTGCCACGCCCCCGGGCTCGCGGGCCTCGATGTGGCGGGCATTGCGCCGGGAGCAGTGCTTCAGGATTCCTTCGCGCGTCTCGAAGCTCAGGTTCAAGCCGTTGTAGGCGGGATAACACTCTTCCAGCGCATCGACCACGCGCAGGCTTTGTAGGTTGTGCTCGAAGCCGGCACTTTCGGAATTGTGGCGCAGCAGGCAGGCGTTCAACGCGTCCTGGCCGGCATGGCCGAAAGGCGTGTGACCCAGGTCGTGCGCCAGGGCAATCGCTTCCACCAGGTCTTCGTTAAGCTGCAACGTGCGGGCGATGGAGCGGCCAAGCTGCGCGACTTCCAGCGAATGGGTCAGGCGGGTGCGAAACAGGTCGCCCTCGTGGTTCAGGAAAACCTGGGTTTTATAAACCAGCCGGCGAAACGCCGTAGAGTGCACGATGCGGTCGCGGTCGCGCTGGAAGTCGGACCTCGTCGGCGCATGGACTTCAGGGTAACGGCGGCCGCGTGTCAGGCCGGGATCACAGGCGTAACGGGCCAAAATCATGATTTATGAAACAAAACTGGCTGTTGCCCAATGAATACGGTCATTGTCAGCTATATCTTTAATAGCATACATTTACACATGTCTGCTGCATCAGGCGGTGCATGAGTCAATCACCTCGCGCACCAGGGCATCGGGCGCGGCGCGCATGGCGGCCTTGCCGGGTCCATCAATGAGCACAAAACGAATCTCGCCGGCCTCGGATTTCTTGTCCACGCGCATCAATTCCAGGTAACGGCCGGCATTGTCAGCCGATGAGAGCACGGGAGCCTTGACCGGCAGCCCGGCGCGCTGCACCAGCTTCGTCAATCGCTCGACAAACAGCATGTCCACGAGACCCAGGCGATGCGACAGCTGCGCGGCCATGACCATGCCGCAGCCAACGCCCTCGCCGTGCAGCCACTTGCCATAGCCCAGGCCGGATTCGATGGCATGGCCGAAGGTATGGCCAAAATTGAGAATCGCCCGCAGGCCCGCTTCGCGCTCGTCCTGGCCGACGACCCAAGCCTTGATCTCGCAGCTTCGCCTGATGGCATGCGCCAGCGCGGCGGGATCTTTTGCCAGAAGCGCCGCCATATTGGTTTCGATCCAGCCGAAAAAGTCCATGTCCGCAATCGGTCCGTATTTGATGATTTCGGCCAGGCCGGCGCTGAGCTCGCGGTCGGGCAGCGTTTTCAACACGTCCAGGTCACACACGACCTGCAAGGGCTGGTAAAAGGCCCCGATCATGTTTTTGCCCAGGGGATGGTTGATGGCTGTTTTGCCGCCCACGGACGAATCCACCTGGGCCAGCAGCGTCGTGGGCACCTGTACAAAGGGAACGCCGCGCATATAGCTGGCGGCCGCGAAGCCCGTCATGTCGCCCACCACGCCGCCGCCCAGTGCAAAGAGCACGGTCTTGCGGTCGCAGCCGTTTTCCAGCAGCGCGTCAAAAATCAGTTGCAGCGTCGGCCAGTCCTTGTGGGCCTCGCCATCGGGCAGCGTGACGAGCAACACCCTGGCGTAGTGAGCCTGCAGAGCCTGAATGAGCGGCGCGGCATACAGGGGAGCGACCGTCGCGTTGGAAACGATGAGCGCCGTTGCCGCCACCGGCAGCTGCTCAAAGGTACTGGAATTGCCCAGCAAGCCAGCGCCGATATCGATGGAGTAGCTGCGCTCAGCCAGATCAATAGAAACCTGGGTTGTGGCAACAGAGGGGATTTTTTGCATACGCACAAGTGTAGGGGCACTCAATAAGCGCGAATGCCCAACTGGACTTTCGCCAGCGACACGAAGCCGCAGGCTAGGACGCAGGGATGATGCCCGACAGTTCCAGTTGCATGACCATCATGTTGACCAGCGTGGCAACCGACGGCCGGCCGGTTTCAATCACGAAATGCGCGGTTTCACGATATAGCGGGTCACGCTGCGCATACAGGTCACGCAGACGGCCCAGCGGGTCAGCGACCTGCAATAGCGGGCGGTTGACGTCATGCCGCAGGCGGCGAAACAGCTCCTCGGGAGAAGACCGGAGGTAAACCACATGCCCCCGTTCACGCAAATGCTGGCGATTGAGCGGACGCAAGACCGAACCGCCGCCGGTCGACAGAACGCCACTCGCCTGCAGGGTCAGCTCGTCAATGACGGCTTCCTCGACATCGCGAAAACCCGCCTCGCCTTCGCGCTCGAAGTAGTCACGGATGGAGCAACCCAGGCGCTCCTCGATGACGTGGTCGGAGTCGATAAAGGAAAGTTGCAGCCGCCGGGCGAGTTGTCGCCCGACGGTGGATTTACCGGAACCTGGGAGGCCAACTAAAAAAATATTTTGAGAAGACAACTTAATCAGTTAGACGAAGTGCATGCCCCTGATCCAAAAGGTGGGGTCAGAAAAGAACCATTTGCCACATCAGCCTGCAACACATCAGTAACATAGCTCTTGGATGCATCACCCTCGGAACCAGCTACACCGGTCGTTGCACGCAGCGTGTAAGCCAGCCAGCGTCCCATATTCTGCCCATAGCTGACCTGCACCAACATCTGACCATTTGCGTCTGTCTTGTTTCCATTCACATACGAGACAATGACTTCTGCCTTTTTAGGCTGAATACTGCCATCGTTATTCCTATCTTCGTTTGCGTCGAGGGAACCGTTGCGATTCCAGTCTTCGTTGATACACCAAACTTTTTCGTTCAGAGCCGGCACGTAGTTTGAGGAAGAAAGAGATTGAACAAAAATAGTTGGCGATGGTAGCGGCAAATAATCTGAGTGAAAATCCCGAATTGTTGGAATAGTTACATCCCTATAGAGGCTAGCCCAGTTAGCGCCTTTGCCATAGTGAGTAATATCCACGCTAGCGGAAATAATGGCATCCTTAACCGCCACACCAGCCGCGTCGTTGACCTGTATAAGAAATTTTTTCAAATAAGCAATATCGCCCAATCCCTTTTCCAACAAGTTGTTGTCAGTAATACTGATACTTAGAGGCGTTCCAGCCACAGTCAAGTTAGCTGTAACCGATTGAGGGCAATCGGTTGCGGATATGAAATCTGTCAATTTAAAGCACGCTCGAACCAACACGCCATTCGTCGGACTACTGCGAGTTCCTGCAATATAGTCTGCCTCTGCAGTACCGCTGGAATCCGTGTAAACGGTTGCATCTCCAGTGGAAATCGTCTCGCCACTACCCAGCGATGGCGGAACAATCTCGAAACGTACACGCATATTTGGAATTGCAGCATTACTTGTTGTCAGGAACTTGGCACTCAGTTTTGACCGGTTTGTCGAGCTCGCTGCACCATTTGTGGAGATCGAAGTCGGCTGCGGGCTTAACGAGGTAGAACTAACAGGTCCGACCGCGACGGGCATGCTGCCACCACCCGTCGTAACGACCTGAATGACTTTGGTCGTTGATACACCTAGGCCACTCACTACAACGGTGTATGAACCTGTCGCTCCCGGAGCACTAAACGTTGCCACCTTATTGCCTGCCGCATCGGTTGTTGCGGCTCCGGAGGCTCCAGACGTACCACTCAAAATCAAAGCAGCATTTTGGATGGGGCTGCCAGCGCTGTCAGTGGTGGAAACATTAAGTGTCACCATTTGTCCGGGTGTCGGTGTTGCAGGAATTGGCGTAACAGAAATCTGGCTTCCGACTACAACAATCGATGCAACTTTGGATTTGTTATTAACTGTAATAACCGCATTAATGGTACGGTTACTTTTGTCGCCCCCGATCGTTATATTTCCAGAAAACTTGCCAGTAGCATCCGTGCTGGCTCCTGAAATGGGAGAAAACACTCCGCCAGCATCCACGGCAACCGACACTGGCACCCCAACAACAACATTGCGGTTGCTATCGAGCACCGTTACCGTCAGCACTGCCTTATCACTTCCGGTGTTGAGGATGGTCGTCTTATCCAATTCAAAAATAAAGTCTGCAGCAGTTGGTACTGTGGTTCCAGTTCCAGTTCCAGTTCCAGTTCCAGTTCCAGTTCCAGTTCCAGTTGTACCCGCACTACCCCCGCCCCCACCGCAAGCCGCCAGCGCGATAACCAGTACGCTGGTCGACACATACTTCAAAAATTTCATTTCAGTCTTCCAGATTTTCAGAAAATACATTCCAACGCTGATTACCGCGCAGCAGAGCGTTCAGAAATCATTTTGGGCGTAATGAATACCAGCATTTCCTGCTTGCGCGAGGTGCGTTCGCGGCTCTTGAACAGGTTGCCCAGGTAAGGCACGTCGCCCAGCAGCGGCACCTTGGTTTCATTATTCGTTTCATCGAGCGTGAAGATGCCGCCAATGACCACCGTGCCGCCGTTTTCGACCAGCACCTGGGTCTTGATGTGTTTGGTATCGATGGCGATACCAGCCGCAGTGGTTTCACCGCGGCTGTCCTTGTTCACGTCCAGATCAAGAATGATGTTGCCCTCTGGCGTCATTTGTGGCGTGACTTCCAGCTTCAGGTTGGCCTTGCGAAACGCCAGCGACGTGGCACCGCTGGAGGTGGCGACCTGGTAGGGGAATTCCGTACCCTGCTCAATCAGCGCCTTGACCTGATCGGCCGTGACGACGCGCGGGCTGGACACAATCTTGCCCTTGCCGTCGGCCTCCAGTGCAGACAATTCGAGATTGAGGAAGCGATTGGCGGTGGCATTGAAAATCGAAACCGCAAACGTCGCTGCGGAATTGGCCACCCCCAGCGTCGAAGCTGGCAGGTTCACAAAACTGCCGGACGTATCGACTGTGCCACCGGCACCTGTTGTGGCCACCGCATTGCCGTAGCTGGTACCGAATGCGACCCGGTTGTTGCCACCGATCTGGTAGCCGCTGTCGCCGCCACGTTGCGTGCGCAGATCCAGCCCCCCCAGCTTCACGCCGAGTGAGCGGCCAAACGTGTCGCTGGCTTCAACAATCCGGGCTTCGATCAGCACCTGCCGCACCGCCACGTCAAGCTTGGCGATCAGCTGCTGCACCTGCTCAAGCCTGGAAGGAATATCGGTCACAAAGAGCTGGTTGGTGCGAGGTTCGGAAATGACGCTGCCCCGCGTGGACAGGATTCTCGCGCTGGCAGGTCCCGATCCTCCCGCCGTGATCTGAGCGGAAATGTCGGCTGCCTTGGCGTAGTTGATCTGGAAGGATTGCGTGCGCACTGCTTCCAGGCTCTGAATCGCGTTGCGGGATTCCAGCTCCTGCTTGTCCTTGGCTGCCAGTTCGTCCTTGGGCGCGATCAGCAGGACATTGCCGACCTTTCGCATTCCCAGCCCCTTGGCCTGCAGAATGATGTCCAGCGCCTGATCCCAGGGCACGTCCTTCAAACGCAGCGTGACGGCACCGGTCACTGTGTCGGAGGTCACCACATTGAAGTTGGTGAAATCGGCAATCACCTGGAGCAGTGAGCGAATCTCGATATTCTGGAAATTCAGCGACAGCTTCTCGCCGCTGTAACCCGGCCCTTGCGTCAGCTTGCCCGGGTCGACCTTTTGCGGGCGCACTTCCAGCACAAACTGGTTGTCGCTTTGATAGGCGCTGTGCTCCCACTGGCCGGTGGGTTCGACCACCATGCGGACCTTGTCACCCGCCTGGAAAGTGGTCACGGTTTGTACCGGGGTGCCAAAATCGCCGACATCGAGGCGGCGGCGCAGACCTTCCGGAATCGCGGTTTTCAGGAACTCGACGACCAGGGTCTTGCCTTGCTGGCGAATATCGACGCCTACTTCGTTGTTGGGCAAGGCCACCACGATGCGACCGGCGTTGTCAGGGCCCCGGCGAAAGTCGATATCCTTGAGCGGCAGGGTGTCGCGATTGCGGCTCTCTGCAAACACCGGAGAAACCGCCGGGGATGGGAGTGACGCCGCCTGGGCATCCAGAATGATCAGCAAGGACCGGCCCTGGATCTCGGCCTTGTAGGCGGCTGGCGCCTTGAGGTTGAGCACCACGCGGGTGCGGTCGCCCGCCTGCACCACGTTGGCGGAGCGCAGATTACCCAGACCCAGCTCAACCGCAGACCGCCCCATGGAATTGGTGACGCCCTGGAAATCGAGGGCGATGCGCGCCGGCGTCTGGATGCTGAAACCGGTCGGAACCACGGTCAGCGGTTCAGCCAGATCAATCCTGATCACTTCCGAGCCGCCCTGGACCGAGCCGGAGACCGCCTGAATGGAATTTTGCGCAGCGGCTAGCAGAGGCAAGGCTGTTGCCAGTACCGCCACACCGAATGAGGCACGCCGCAACACATGTCCAAGCAACTGCAGCATGCCGCCCTCCAAACCCTGCCGGCACGCTGATGCCCATGATTGCTTGTTCATTTCTTTCCCTCTAATAGCTGTAATGTCGCGGTTCGCTCTATCCATTCACCAGCGGCGTCCTGGACAATTTCACGCAAGGCGACGCCGGTTTCCGTGACCTTGGTAATCCGGCCGTAGTTCTGGCCAAGATAATTTCCGGGCTTGACCTGGTAAACCAGGTTGTCAACCCTGACCAGCGCCACCGGCTGACCGACCTTGATAAGACTGCCCACCATGACGATGGCATCCAGAGGCGAGGCCTCAAGGGGTTCCTTGCGCCGACTCAATTCCGGCGCTATAAGTGCCGCATTGGCCGTGATCTGGGTGGAATCGCGCTTCAGCGCCTGCGTCAGTTTCTGGACGCTGAAGGGCTCGATGGAGCCGTCCTGGGCATAGGTCTCCGGCGAAAACTTGCCGGGTGCCGAAAGAGGTTTCACCGAGGGCTTGGTCGAGTTTCGTTGGTCTACCATCCATTGCTGCAACTCTTCCTGCCCGGATGAACCACAAGCGGCCAGGCCAGACACAGCCGTCGCCAGCAAGGCGATCAGTGCAAAGCTTCTGCTGTTCATTTTTTTGCTCCGCCGGCCGGAGCGCTCTTGCGTTGCAAGGCAACTTCTTCGCTATCGAGATAGCGGAAGGTTTTTGCGGTTGTGTCCATCACCAGATTGCCGTCCTTGACAGGCGTGATGCTCAGGTTGTTCAGGGTCACGATGCGGGAAAGATTGGCGATGTCCGCGGCGAAAGCGCCCAGATCGTGGTACCGGCCTGTTACCCGGACCGCAATCGGCAACTCGGCGTAGTATTCCTTGACGCTGACCTGTCCCGGTCGAAACAACTCGAACTGCAGGCTGCGGCCCAAGCCTGCCTGGTTGATATCGGAGAGCAAGGCGTCCATTTCGGCCTTGCTGGGCAGCTGCTTTTCAAGCTGCGTCACATATTGCTGCACCTGCTCGCGCTGTTTCTTCAACGCCTCCAGGTTGACGGCCTGGGTAAGCTTCTTTTTATAGTCTTCCCTCAGCTGAACTTCTTTGGCCTTTTCAGCCGTCAACTCCTCATCGGAGGCATTCAGCCAGAGAAACCAGAGCGCGACGACGACCAGCACCGTTACAAAGGCGCACAGGAGATAGCGCGGCAGGGCCGGCCATGAAGGCGGGTCATTGGGATCAAGGCCCGAGAACTGGGTCCGGACCGTGCTTTGCAGGCCCGCGAAATCGATGGAAGGTTTGAGGTTTTTTGCCATGATCAGTCTCGTTCAAGCCCTTGTCATGCCTTGGCTGGCACGGAAGCGGCCGGGGCTGGGCTGGCTGATGCGGAGGCGGCACCGGGGGCGGAAGCGGCTGGCTTTGGGTCACTGGCACGCTTGAGCCCGACGCGCATGGTGAAATTGGCGACCCTGCGCTGGTCGCGCTGGCTCAGCGCGACGGTGCCGGCGGTGATCTCCACGAGTTCTGGCTTGGTTAGCCAGGGGCTGTTATTGGCAAGATTGCGCAGCAACTCGGACACCCGCTCATTGGATTGGGCGACGCCCGTCATGAGAACGGTCTGGTTTTCCTGCTTCATGCTGTTGATGTACACGCCGTCCGGCAACTGCCTGACCAGTTCACTGAGCAGGTACACGGGCAGGTTGCGGTTGCCCTGCAGATCCTCGACGGCAGTCTGGCGCGCTTTGAGCGAAGCAATCTCGGCCTGCAAAGTTGCAATGTCCTTGATTTGTCCGTCAAGACGGGTAATTTCTGACTGAAGGAAAGTGTTTCTTCCGCGCTGACTGTCAATTTGCGAGAGATACCATGAGTAGGTGGCCCCGCCGATCAGCACGCCTACCAGCGCGGCCGCACCCAGCGTGGCAAAGAATGCTTCGCGCCTGCGCTTGCGCGCCGCCTCCCGGTGCGGGAGCAGATTGATCAGAATCACTGCAGAAACCTCCGCAAGGCCAGACCGCAAGATGTCAGATAGGAGGACGCCTCACGCCGCATTTTCTTTTCCCGTATGCCACCGCCAAGCTCCATCCCCTCGAAAGGGTTGACCAGCAGACAGGCAAACGAGGTCTGCCGCGTGACCGAGTCCGTCAAGCCGGCCAGAGCCGAGGAGCCGCCCGCAAGCATCACGCAGTCAATCTTGTTATGGGGGGTGCTGGTAAAAAAGAACTGAAGCGCGCGACCGATCTCCTGAGCCATGCTCTCGACGAAGGGCTTGAGGACGCCTGACTCATAATCTTCCGGCAGATCGCCACTACGCTTCTTGCTTTCCGCTTCTTCTGCCGAAAAACCATATTGCCTGACAATCAGCTGGGTGAGTTGTGCACCGCCAAAAGCCTGATCGCGCTCATACAGCACCTCATCGTTTCTGATCACCTGCATGCTGGTCGTGAGCGCACCAATTTCAAACAGGGCCACCATGGTGTCCACACCCTTGTTGGGCATGTTTTCGATCAAGCGCGCCGTTGCAAGCCTCGATGCGTAGGATTCCACGTCAACCACGATGGGCCTGAGCCCTGCCGCCTCCGCAAGCCCTTGCCGATCCTGTACTTTCTCCTTGCGCGACGCCGCAATAAGCACCTCAACATCGCCGCTGGACGTGGCACTGGGCCCGATCACGCAAAAATCGAGACTGACCTCATCAAGGGAAAACGGGATGTACTGGTTGGCCTCGGACTCCACCTGGATTTCAAGCTCGGCGTCACTGAGCCCCCCGGGGAGCACGATTTTCTTGCTGATGACGGCGGACGCCGGCAACGCCATTGCCACATTTTTGGTGCGCGTGCCGCTTTTTTTGATCAGACGGCGAACCGCCTCGGCTACCTCGTCAAATTTCTCGACATTGCCGTCGGTAATCCAGCCACGCTCGAGCGGCTCGATTGCGCAGCGGTCAAGCACCAGGTTACCGGCCTTGTCGCGACTCAACTCCACCAGCTTGACACTGGACGAACTGATATCAAGACCCAGCAAAGCGGGTTGCTGGTGGTTAAATAGCGATCCCAGAGAGATCAAGGCGGTCCCCAAATGACGGCTAATATGTAGCCCTGCATACCTAAGAATTCACTTGAATAGTAGCAGCAAGCCCTTTGTGCAGTAAGGTATTTCCCCGTCTGGCACGACCCGAACGTTGTCAAAAACCGACGCATTTCAGCCCTTTTGCCATGTAAACACGAAGTAACGCGCTAAGCGCTTATGTAACAGTGCCGTGCTTTGTGTCTTGTCTGGCGCGTCCAACTTTCAGGGGTTTTTATAATTCCCCTGCCACTTCACGATTGCCTACATGCCATCTGCCTCCCCTTCGACCGATTCAAAAACAGGACCGGCCAAGCGCCCCGCCTGGTTGCGCTGGCTCATCAAGCTCTGTTTGTGGGGCGGTGTTTTGGCGCTTTCGGGGCTTGTGGCACTGGTGCTGTTTCTGGCCGTTGCGCTTTCAGTGGCCTACCCCAATCTGCCTGATATTTCAGATCTATCGGACTACCGACCCAAGCTGCCGCTTCGTGTCTACTCGGCAGATGGCGTGGTCATCGGGGAGTTTGGCGAAGAACGCCGCAATCTCACCCCCATCAAGGACATCCCGCAGGTCATGAAGGACGCCGTCCTCGCCGTTGAAGATGCCCGGTTTTTCTCGCATGGCGGCGTTGACTATCTGGGCGTGATCCGCGCGGGCCTGGCCAACGTCGGCCGCGCAAAGAGCCAGGGGGCGTCCACCATCACCATGCAGGTCGCCCGAAATGCCTATTTATCCGCCGAAAAGAGCTACACCCGCAAGATTTACGAAATCCTGCTGACCTTCAAGCTTGAGCACTTGCTGACGAAGGACCAGATTCTCGAGATTTACATGAACCAGATTTTTCTGGGCAACCGGGCCTATGGTTTTGCCGCCGCGTCCGAAGCCTATTTCGGAAAGCCGCTCAAGGACATCACCATTGCGCAAGCCGCCATGCTGGCCGGTTTGCCCAAGGCCCCGTCGGCCTACAACCCCATCATCAACCCCACGCGAGCGCGTTCGCGGCAGCTCTACATCATCGAGCGCATGGAGCAAAACGGTTTCATCACGGCACAGCAGGCCAGCGCGGCAAAAGAAGAAGTGCTGGTGGTTAAGACGGGACGTGATGCGGGGCGTGTGCATGCCGAATATGTTGCGGAAATGGTGCGGCAGCTGGTTTACGGCCAATACGGCGATGAAACCTACACCCGCGGCCTCAATGTCTACACCACGCTTCGCGCCACCGACCAGACCGTCGCCTACAAGGCCTTGCGCAAAGGCATCATGGACTACGAGCGGCGGCAGATCTACCGCGGGCCCGAAAAATTCATTGACCTGCCCGCCAATCCACAGGAAACGGAAGATGCGATTGACGACGCCCTGGCCGATAACCCGGACAATGGCGACGTGATGTCGGCCGTGGTGCTGGAGGCAAGTCCCAAGCGCGTTCTCGCGATGCGCCAGAACAGCGAAACGGTGGAGATCACCGGAGAAGGACTCAGGCCCGCTCAATCGGGCCTGGCGGACAAGGCCGGCCCCAACATCAAACTTCGCCGCGGCGCGCTGATCCGGGTAGCCAAAACGCCTAAAAACACTTGGGAAATCACCCAGCTTCCCGAAGTTGAGGGTGCGTTTATCGCCATGGACCCAAGGGATGGCTCGGTGCGCGCGCTGGTCGGCGGCTTTGATTTCGAGAAGAACAAGTTCAACCACGTCACCCAGGCATGGCGCCAGCCAGGTTCGAGTTTCAAGCCATTTATCTACTCGGCAGCGCTGGAGAAAGGCTTCACGCCCGCCACCGTGGTCAACGATGCCCCGCTGTTTTTCGATGCCGGCGTCACCGGAGGCCAGCCTTGGGAGCCGAAGAATTATGACGGTGGCTTCGAAGGACCGATGAGCGTGCGCACCGCCCTCAAGAAATCGAAAAACCTGGTATCAATCCGCATCCTGCAATCGATTGGCGCCAAGTATGGCCAGGACTGGGTCACCCATTTCGGTTTTGACGCTGACAAGCACCCGGCCTATCTCACCATGGCGCTGGGCGCGGGTTCAGTCACGCCGATGCAGATGGCGACGGGCTACTCGGTCTTTGCCAATGGTGGCTACCGCGTCAATCCCTATCTGGTCACCAAAATCACCGACCAGCGCGGCCGGGTGCTGCTGCAAAGTACCCCACCCGCGCTGAACGAAGCTATGCGCGGCATTCCCGCCAGAAATGCCTTCGTCATGGACAGCCTGCTCCAGGAAGTGGCCCGATCCGGTACCGCAGCCAAGGCCCAGGCCATGCTCAAACGGCCCGATATTTTCGGCAAGACCGGAACGACCAACGATTCGATTGACACCTGGTTTGTCGGTTTTCAGCCTACGCTCGCGGCCGCCGTCTGGATGGGCTATGACACGCCGAAAAAGCTTGGCGACCGGGAGACCGGCGGGGGTTTGAGCCTGCCCATCTGGATCAATTTCATGGACTACGCACTCAAGAGCGTGCCGGTCACCGACTACCCGGCGCCTGAAGGTGTGGTGAGTATCAACGGCGAGTGGTACTACAACGAGTACGCCAAGGGCGCCGGCATCAGCAGCGTGGGCATGCAGCAGGACACTGGGGCCGGCAGCGCCGCACCCTCAGTGGGCGCCAATCCGGCGGGAGGTGCGATTCAGGTATTGCCGCCCTCGGATGAGAAGAAACGCATCCTCGATTTGTTTAAGAACTAATCTCTTCGGCAGGGCTGCAGGTCAGCTTCAGCCTTCCCGACCTTGTCGCTGCAGTGCCGCTAGCTGGCAGCCCCGAACACCAGAGGCTGGCCCGCCTGCGCACTCGCACAGCGCGACAAATTGGCAAAAAACTCGCTGGAGTCCTTTGTATCCGTCCATTGATTGCTATTGAATTTATAGTGAAATCCACCCGCCCTGGCGGCCATCCAGATTTCCTGGAGCGGTTTTTGCAGATTGATGATGATCTGGCTGTGGTTTGAAAACGTCAGAGTGATCATGCCGCCCGTGCGCTGATTGTCGATGTCAACATCGGTCTCATCATTGAGCCGGTCGCAGTCCAGCTCAATGGACTTGAGCACATCCTCGGCCAAATCTTGATATTCAAGGTCCGTCATTACAATCCTGTTATGGTTTTTTCAGTTCAAATTTTAGGCCGGCTTCAGCTTGGCATGCGCCGCCAGGGCCTTGTTGCCCTCGTGCTTGGCGCTGCTGCGCTGGCCGGCTGCGGCCAAAAGGGCCCGCTTTTTCTGCCCGTTCCCCCCAAGGTCCCTGACAGTTCGCAGCTCCGCCCATCCATTCCCGAGACCGGCCCCGCCGTGATCGCGCCTGCTGCGCCGGCCTCCGCGACACCATAACGCGGCCAGTTGCCGGACCGTCGCGGGGCATTGCGCACCCAAAAGCTGGCTCCAGGAAAAACCGATAAATCGTTCCCCAACCTTTGCATCCCATGACACTCCCCCCGCTTCCCGGTCATCCTCATTTTGCGTACCGTGACGACGCGATGTTTGCCGAAGGCGTTCCTGTCAGTGAACTGGCGCGCGCGCATGGAACCCCCCTGTTTGTGTATTCCAAAGCCGCCATGCTGTCGGCCCTGGCGGCTTACCAGCGCGGCTTTGCAGGTCGCCATGCGCAGATCTGCTACGCCATGAAGGCCAACTCCTCGCTGGCCGTGCTGCAGGTGTTTGCCCAGGCCGGCTGTGGCTTTGACATCGTCTCCGGGGGAGAACTTGAACGCGTTCAGGCGGCAGGCGGTGACATGCGCAAGGTGATTTTTTCGGGTGTCGGCAAAACGAGAGCTGAAATGCAGCAGGCGCTTGCAGTGGGCATTGGCTGCTTCAATGTTGAAAGCGAAGCCGAACTTGACGTACTCTCCGAGGTGGCCACGGCCATGAAGCGGCAAGCACCTGTCAGCATCCGCGTCAATCCCAATGTGGACCCCAAGACACACCCCTACATTTCCACTGGGCTCAAGGGCAACAAGTTCGGCATCGCCCATGAGGACGCGTTGCGCGTCTACCAACATGCCGCTTCGCTTGAAAACCTTCGCATCGTCGGCATTGATTGCCATATCGGCTCGCAGATTACCGAAGCCACCCCCTATCTCGACGCCATGGACCGGGTGCTGGATCTGGTAGCGGCCATTGAAGGCGCGGGTATCGCGCTGGAGCACATCGATTTTGGCGGCGGGCTTGGCATTGCCTACGACAGCGGCGACACCCCCCCCGAGGCCGACGCGCTGTGGCAGCTGTTGCTGGCCAGGCTCGATGCGCGCGGTTACGGCGACAAAAAGCTGATGATAGAGCCCGGCCGCTCACTGGTCGGCAACGCCGGCATCTGCGTGACGGAAGTGCTCTATCTCAAGCCTGGCGAGCACAAGAACTTCTGCATCGTCGACGCCGCCATGAACGACCTGCCGCGCCCTGCGATGTACCAGGCTTTTCATGCCATCGCGCCAGTCACGCCTGGCGGCAAGGGCTCCGAAACGAGCTATGACGTGGTGGGACCCGTGTGCGAGAGCGGTGACTGGATAGGCCGCGACCGCGCACTCCAGGTGGCAGCCGGCGATCTTTTGGCCGTCATGTCAGCGGGCGCCTACTGCATGAGCATGGCCAGCAACTACAACACGCGCGGCCGGGCAGCTGAAGTGCTGGTGGAGGGCAATCAGGCCCACCTGATTCGCGTCAGGGAGAGCGCGGCAGACCAGATGCGCCACGAGCGGCTGCTCCCCGGCTGATCCGTCAAGCCCTCGTCACGCTATTATTATGATAGCTGCATACGACCGATAATCGAGGGCTGCAGCCTCTTTTTCCTAAAATACTGCTGCAAACGCCAGCCCAGCAGCACGGCAATGATCGCGGCATACACAAATACCTCGGCAAAGTTGTTCTTGCCCGCGCGCATCCAGAAAAAATGCAGCAAGGCCAGGCCGGCAACCAGGTAGACCAGCTTGTGCAGCCACTGCCACCGCCTGGCCCCCATGGCCTTGATGGCCGCGTTGAATGAGCTGGCGGCCAGCGACGTGAGCAGTACAAGCGAGGAAAAACCCACCAGGATAAACGGTCGCTTGGCAATATCCCTGGCAATGTCCGCGACGTCAAAGCCCATGTCAAACCAGCTGTAGCTCAGCAGATGCAGAACAACGTAAAAGTAGACAAACAGGCCCAGCATGCGGCGAAAGCGCGCCAGGGCCGGCGTGTTGCTGATCACCCGCAAGGGTGTCACGGTCAACACGATGCACAGAAAACGCAGCGTCCATTCGCCCGTCGCGCGACTCAGCGCCTCGGCCGGATTAGCCCCGAGCTGGTCGGTCAGCGCGCTGTAGAACAGCCATGCAAAGGGCAGCAGGCAAATAATGAACAGCGTCGGTTTGGCCGCCGGATGCAGCAGCAGCTTCTGGCGCGGCATCATCAGAAATTCTTCTTGAGATCCATGCCGCCGTAAAGCTGGCCGACCTGGGCCTCGTAGCCGTTGAACATCAGGGTTTTGCGCCTTTTCGCGAACAGGCCGTCTTCGCCAATGCGCCGCTCGGTGGCCTGGCTCCAGCGCGGATGGTCCACCAGCGGATTGACGTTGGAATAAAAGCCGTATTCATTGGCCGCCGCCTTGTTCCAGGCCGTGCGGGGTTCCTTGTCGGTGAAGCGGATCTTGACGATGCTCTTGCCGCTTTTGAAACCGTATTTCCAGGGCAGCACCATGCGCACGGGCGCGCCATTCTGGTTGGGCAGCACTTCGCCATACATGCCAAAGGTCAGCAGCGCCAGGGGGTGCATGGCCTCGTCCAGGCGCAGCGCCTCGACATAGGGCCAATCCAAGACGCGCGAGCCCACGAAGGGCATGGTCCTGGGGTCGGCCAGGGTCAGGAACTCGACGTATTTGGCGCTACCCAGCGGCTCAACCTTTTTGATCAGTTCCGACAGCGAATAACCGACCCAGGGAATCACCATGGACCAGCCCTCGACGCAGCGCAGGCGGTAGATGCGCTCCTCCTGCGGGCTGAGCTTGAGCAGCTCTTCGAGCGTGAAGGTTTTCGGATTCCTGACCAGCCCTTCGACCGCAACCGACCACGGTTTGGTGACCAGCGTGTGCGCGTTTTTGGCGGGGTCGGCCTTGTCGGTGCCGAATTCGTAATAGTTGTTGTAGGTCGTCGCGTCCTTGTAGTCGGTGATCTTTTCCATCGTCACCGCCCCGGCGACTGCCGTCTTGGCGCCCGCCAGTGCCGCCAGCTTGCCAGGCTTTTGCACGGCCTGCGCCAGTGCTTCGCGCCCCGCCCAGCCCGCCAGCGTCGCCCCGGCCGCGCCGCTGGCCATCAGCTTGATCAGCTCGCGGCGGCCCTGGTAAACGCCTTGCGGCGTGATTTCGCTGGGCGCCGGATGATCGAATCCGCTGGCCTTGGTCTTGATGAGCATGCGTGAAGTCCTTGAAATCAGTTTGGAAGTTAGTCTTGATACGCAGCGACTTCTTACAAAGATTCAAGCAGGCCGCCGCCGGATCCGCGCACCACGGCAAGTCATGCGCAGGCCCCTCTTACAGGGTTCCGTAGCTGTGCAGACCCGACAAAAACATGTTCACGCCCAGGAACGCAAATGTGGTGACCACCAGACCCACCAGCGCCCACCAGGCGGCGACCGTGCCGCGCAGGCCCTTCATGAGACGCATGTGCAGCCAGGCGGCGTAATTGAGCCAGACAATCAGCGCCCAGGTTTCCTTGGGGTCCCAGCTCCAGTAACCACCCCAGGCTTCGGCCGCCCAGAGCGCGCCCAGCACCGTGGCAATGGTGAAGAAGGCAAAGCCGACCGCGATGGCCTTGTACATCACATCGTCCAGCACCTCCAGGCTGGGCATTCGGGCGGCGATATGCTTGCGGCCGAACAGCAGGCCTGCGGCAATCAGGCCCGCCACCAGCAGGTAGCCGACCCAGTAATTGCTGCCGCCGGCTTCAAGCGGCGACTTGCGGAAAACAATCGGCACAAAACACAGCACCACGCCCAGCAGCCACAGGGGCGTGAGTTTGTACCAACGCGTTTCATGGGCCTGCTGCTTGATCAGGTAGGACAGCGACACCATCGCTGCCAGCGAAAACATGCCGTAGCCGATGAAATTGGCGGGCACATGCAGCTTCATCCACCAGCTCTTGAGGGCCGGCACCAGCGGCTGGATTTCATGGGCTTCGCGGATCACGGTGTACCAGAGCAAAAACCCGACGGCGCCGCTGACCACCAGCATCACGAAAGCGCCCAGCGCGCGGGTCTTGTACTGCGCTTCAAAATACAGGTAAAACGCCGCCGTCATCCAGCAAAACAGCACAAACACTTCATACAGGTTGCTGACCGGAATGTGCCCGACATCGGCCCCGATCAGATAGCTTTCATACCAGCGCACCAAGGTGCCGATCAGCGCCATGCCGATGCCGACCCAGGCGATTTTTGAGCCCAGCGACTCCAGCGTGGAGCTGTGGCTGACCGTGCCGCCGGTTCCCGGTTTGTTGCCCGCGAACATGCCTAGCCAGTAAAAAATGGTGCTCATGAAAAACAGCACGCTCATCCACAAAATGGCGGACTGGCTGGACAGGAAATACTTGAGCCAGAACACCTGTTCAGCCCGCGCCAGATCGCCCTGATAGGAAAAGATGCCCAGCAGGGCAAAACCCGTGACCAGCATCATCAGCGCGCGCAAGGGCCGCCAGAACCATCCCAGCGCAATGGTCGCGGGAATAGCCGCCATCAAAATGCCTTTTTCATAGACATCCATGTAGGCGCTGTAGCGGGCAAAGGCATACAGGAAACCGCCCGTCACCAGCACGGCAAAGACCCAGTCCAGCGCATTGCGCCGGGCAAAATAGCCTTCACTCAGGCTCAGTGTGCTGTCCTTGCGCCCGGCAGACAGGGTGGTCGTGTTGATACTCGTGGTGGTATTCATTGGGGGGCCTGCAACAGTTTTGTCTTCAACATCTCGAACTCCTTGTCGCCATCCATGGTTTTACGGTTGGTGGACAAGGCCATGGTGGCGTGGGTATTTCCGGCAGATTCTGACACCGAATGCCCTGCATTGCCTTGTGCCGGCAGCGCGTCACCGCCGCCCGCAGGGCTGTGGCCCTGCGGTGCCAGCCAGACCCAGATACGGCGCTCGCGGATGTAGAGCATGGCAAACACGCCCAGGATCAGGAAAGCGCAGCCAAGGTAGACAATGGTTTTTCCCGGGGCACGCGCCACCTGGAACACGCTGGCCTGGACCTGCTTGAAATCCGTCAGCTCAAACGCCATGGGCGCCGGATAGTGCGGCGCATCCGACAGGCTCAGCACCATCTGCGACATGAAGGCTTGGGTTTTGTCGTCCTGCGGCAGCGGCTTGAGCCCGGCCTGCTCACGCGTCATGGTGGTCAGCTCGAACAGCACGCCGCTGAGGATGCGAATAAACACCTCGCCGGCACGATTGCGCTCGGCCTCGGGCACGTTGGCTTCCATGAAATCAGAAATCGCCTGCAGGCCGGCCGCCGGCCTGGCTTTGCCAGCGGCCGCGCCAGCGCCGTCAGGCCCGGCAAACAGCGCCAGCGCCCGCGATGCCGATTCGGTCAGCTGCTGCGCCAGCTCGGGACGGTCGCTGCCCACCGCCAGGCGGGCATAGCGCCTGACGGCCTGCTCACGCTGTGCCGGGTTGGCCAGCGCGGCGCGCAGCCGTATAAAGGTGTCCATGCTGCTTTCGGCGTCCGCCGGAATGCGCAGGTACTGAAAGGCATCCGCCGGGTTTTCGCGCACGCCCATGAGGAACATGGAAGGGCTGTCGGCGCTGCTGTCCATTTTCACCGGCAGCATGTAGTTCTGGTACTCGCGCGCCTGCCCGGACGCATCGCGCAGCTTGTAGCTCACGCTGGGGCCGACATTGCGCAGTTCCTTTTGCGTCACGGTCTTGTTGGCCGCGCCCAGCCGCGTCTCGATCGCCTTGTGCAGGTCAACCTTGCGCACATCGGTTGACCCGCCCGGGCTGGCGCCGCCGGCAAAGTTCTCGACGTTGATGACCCTCAGCGCGGTGTATTCAAGCGTGAGGTTTTCCGCGCCGGCGCCCTGGCCGTTCGTCAGGCTGCTGGTGCCGCCAATCGTTCCCTGGATCTCGAAGGGCTTGGTGGCTGCGGCCATGGGAACGGCCTTGAGCGTGACGCTGGAGCCGCCGTCGTCAAAGCTGGACTGGTAGATCTCCACGCCCTTGTAGTTCGCCGGGTGGTTCACCTCGACCCGCGCCGCCGTCTGCTCGCCGGTGGCCTTGTCGTGGATGATGATGTCGCTGGCAAACAGCTTGGGCATGCCGGTCGAGTAGTACTCGACGATGAATTTCTTCAGTTCGACGGCAAAGGGCAGTTCCTGCAGCAGCACGCCGCCGGGCTGGTTCAGGATGGCCGTGCTGGACTGCGTGCCTTCCGAAACCATCAGGTTGGCGCGAAAGGTCGGGTTGCGCTCGCTCAGCCGGTGCTGCTCGGGCACATCGGCAACCAGGCCGCCGCCGGTGTAGGTCGACTTGCCGCCCAGCCACATCTGGGCGCGCACCATCATGTCGCCATCGAGCAAACCGCCCACGCAGACCAGCACGATGGCGCTGTGGGCGGCGATGTAGCCCAGCTTGTTGGCCGAGCCCTTCTTGGCGGCCACCATCCAGCCGGCACTGCGCTGCTGCAGCTTGACCTTCCAGCCGCTTTGCGCCAGGGTCTGGCCGATGCGGCGGGCCGCCGCCTCGGGCGACTCGGCGAGCGCTGCCTGCGCGCGGTGGCCAAAGGCCTTGAGGCTTTGCTCGCGGACATCTTCCTTGAGCTGGCTGTAGTCAGCCAGGATTTTTGGCGTGTTGCGGGCAATGCAGAGAGAGGTCGAAACCACCAGAAAAGCCAGGATCAGCAAAAACCACCAGGCGCTGTAGACCGTGTTCAGGCTCACCAGGCTGAACACCTGCGCCCAGAACGGGCCAAACTGGTTGACGTAGTTGACCAGCGGCTCCTGCTGCTTGAGCACCGTGCCGATCACCGAGGCAATGCAGATCACGGTCAGCAGCGATATCGAAAAGCGCATCGACGAGAGCAGCTCCACCGATGCACGCCAGGTGCGCGAACCCCAATGGACCTTCATGCCTTCTGTGGAAACTGTCATACGTGAAATTCAGGCCTTGAGGCGGTGTTTGGGTGAAAAAGGATGCTGAAAAGCAAAAAGGCGGACTTTCTTCCGAAAGACCCGCCTTGATGTGATTGATTTTGGAGGCTGGGGTTCAATGCAGCATACGTTTTATGCCTATTCCCGGCTTCAACGGGAGTTTGCCCGGCACCGGGGCCAAGCGGCCGACTCAGCGCAGACCGGCGATGTAATCGGCGACGGCGCGGATTTCCTTGTCATTGAGCTTGGAGGCAATCTGCGTCATAGGGATGCTGTTGCCGCGAACGCCGTCACGAAAGGCGGTCAACTGGGCTGCGGTGTATTCCGAATGCTGGCCGCTCAGGCGCGGGTACTGCGAGGGAATGCCGGCGCCGTTCGGGCTGTGGCAGCCGGCGCAGGCGGCAACCTGGCGATCGGCAATGCCGCCGCGGTAGATGCGCTCGCCCATGGTGACCAGGTCTTTCTCCTTGGCAAAACCGGGTTTCTCTTTCTTGGAGGTGGCCCAGTAGGCGACGTTTTTCATGTCGTCGTCAGACAGTGTGCCGGCAAAGCCCTGCATGATGGCGTTCTTGCGCTTGCCGGACTTGAACTCCTGCAGCTGCTTGACCAGATATTCGGGATGCTGCTGGGCCAGCTTGGGGTAGGCGGGCGTACCCGAATTGCCGTCGGCGCCGTGGCAGCTGGCGCACGCCGCGGTAAAAGTGGCTTCTCCCTTGACCAGGTCGGGCTTGGCAACCCTGGCCGGCGCTGGCGCCGCGGCGTGCGCCTCGGCGGCAGCAGGCGCAGCTTCACCCGCGGCAAATGACGACATGGCAGACATGGCCAGCAGGGCGGCCAGGAGGGAAGGAGCGAACAGCTTCATATCGGGGGCTTTTAATTGGTTGGCGCACAGAACTTAATAGTTTCTGATTTTACAATGGCTTGGAGGCAACGCCATTATGGGGGTCTTGGTGTCGCCGCCTCGCCGCCTCATGCACCACCCGAGCTGCCGGCCGACGCCTCTTACGCCATTTCAGCGCGCCCTCTCTCTGGCAACGCGCGCCATCGATCTTCAGGGACCGCCCCATCATGACCTCTTCCACCTCCTTGCCCCCTTCAGCACCGGCCAAACCCGATCCGAAAATTGCGATGGGCTGGCTGCACACGGCCAAATTCCTGACCACCGCGCCCGAACTCAAGCACCTGCCGCGCATTGAGGTGCCCGAAATCGCCTTTGTCGGCCGCTCCAATGCCGGCAAGTCCACCTGCATCAACACGCTGACGCAGCAGCACCGGCTGGCTTTTGCCTCCAAGACACCTGGTCGCACCCAGAGCATCAACCTGTTTTCGCTCGGCAAGCAGGGCGTGACCGACGCCGTGCTCGCCGACTTGCCAGGCTACGGTTACGCAGCCGTCCCCAAGGAGGCCAAATACCGCTGGCAACAGGTGATGGGCAACTATCTGCAGACGCGCGACAACCTGCAGGCAGTGGTACTGCTCTGCGACCCGCGACTGGGCCTGACCGAACTGGACGAAATCCTGCTGGACGTGATCCGCCCGCGCGTGGAAGAGGGGCTGAAGTTCCTGGTCCTGCTGACCAAATCGGACAAACTCAACAAGACCGATGCCGCCAAGGCGCTGCAGATCGTCAAGCTGCAGGCCGGCGGCGGCGACGTCAAGCTCTTTTCCTCGCTGAAACGGCAGGGTGTCGAGGAAGTCGCCCAGCATTTGTGGGACTGGGCGCACCCCAGGGAAAAGCTGGTCAAGACGCCCAGGCCGGTGGCGAACGCAGAGACTGATGCCGAAGCTCCCGAAGCAGCACCCGGAGCGCCGGAGCAGCCCTGAAACGTCGGGCCGGCGTTGACACGAAAGCCCGGCGTCAAACAATGCTATTAATTTAATAGCTAACTATGGCCATAGAAGCTGGGCATGAGGCCGATTTGACCGGTAAAAGCGGTTTTCAGCCCGCCAGCTGCCGCCTCAATACAGCGAAGCCTCGCCTTCAGGCCGCGTCTTGAAGCGCTTGTGCACCCAGAAATACTGCGCCGGCATGGTGTTGATGTAGTCCTGCAGCCGTGCATTCATCAGCGCGGTGTCTGCCAGCGCGTCGTCGCTTGGGAAATCCTGCCATGCCGGCAGCACCTGCACCTCGTAACCGGCGGCGGTCAGGCGCGGCAGCAGGGGCACGACCTTGGCCCGGCCCAGCCGGGCAAAGCGGGCCAGCGAAGGCACGGTGGCGGTCTGCACGCCATAAAAGGGCACGAACACCGACTCGTCGGGGCCAAAGTCCATGTCGGGCAACAGATACAGCGGCTGTCCTTCGCGCAACGCGGCCACGATGGGCTTGACTCCGTCGATGCGGCCGAACAGGCGCAGGTGGCCGAAACGCTGGCGCCCACGCAGTATCCATTGATCGACCAGCTTGTTGGACTGGTCGGTATAAATGGTGGTGGAGGGCCGCGGCAGCCGCAGGGCCACACCTGCCCAGGCAGCGTCAAGGCCGATGAAATGGGGCAGAAAAATCACCGTGGGCCCGGTGCCGGCCAGCTCGTGCACCGCGCCGGTCAAGGTCACGCGCCGCTGCACCCACGACCTGGGCGCATGCCACAGCCAGGCGCGGTCAAGCCAGGCCTGCGCGAAACACACCACCGTCTGTCTGGCGAGCCGGCGTCGCTCGCCCTTTGACAGTTCGGGAAAGCACATGGCCAGGTTGGCGAGCACCACCCGCCTGCGGGGCGCCACCAGAACGTACAAGACCCAACCCAGCGCCGTACCCAGGCCGCGCACCCAGGCCAGCGGGAAGAAAGCCAGCACCTTCATGAACAGGATGCCCGCATGGCTGGCCAGCCGGCCGAGCGCCTGCAGCAGCGCGTTCAAGCGACTTCCTTGCGCGGCGTCTTGTAGCGCGCATAGCCCCACAGGTATTGGCCCGGCTGGCTCAGCACGATGGCTTCAATCGCCTGGTTAACGCGGGTGACCACCTTGAGCATGTCGGCGCGCACCGTGTCGGACTTGTCGCGCGCTTCGCGCCCCTGCGCCTCCAGCAGCGGCGGCCAGATCCTGAGCCGGTAGCCCCGGCCGCGCGGCAGGCGCTCGCAGCTCACCGGCAGCAGCACCGCGCCGCTTTGCAGCGCCAGCCGGGCCGCCAGCGTCATGGTGTAGGCCGGCCGGCCAAAAAACGGCGCCCAGATGCCCAGCCCCTCGGGCGGGACCTGGTCGGTCAGCATGGCCACAGCCTGATTGGCCTTCAGGGTCTTGTGCATCAGGCGGATGCCGCTCAGGGAAGCCGGCACCACGGTGAGATTCTGCCGGTCACGCGCCAGGCTTTCCAGCCGCGCCAGCCAGGCCATGCGGGCTGGCCGGTAAATCGCGGTGATCGGCCCGTAGAGTTCGGCCAGCGCCTGCGGTCCCAGCTCAAAGCTGCCGCAGTGGGGCCCGAAAAAAATGACGCCCTTGCCGCGCGCAAAAGCCTGCTCGGCATGAGCCTGGCCGCTGAGCTCGACGTTGCCCAGGCACGACTGGGTGCGCGGCCGCAGCCAGAGCCTGGGCAATTCGGCGACAAAGCGGCCAGCCTCGGCAATCGCGGGGCGGGCTGCCGCAAAAGGCAGGCCGGCCTGCGCCACATGGGCGCGAAACTGGGCGCGGTAGGCCGGGCTCAAGGCCCAGACCAGCCAGCCCATTGCGCCGCCCATGGCGTGCAGGGCGGCCAGCGGCCAGACAGAGAAAAAACGGAATAACCAGAGCATGGGCGGGGTATTTGAAAATGCGGCCAAAGGAAGGGCGCCCTATAATTGCGCCTGTCGCCGAGTTATTGAACAACTTGCAGGGCGACATTAAACCAAACTGCTAAAGCGTTCGCCAAAGCACTTCCTGCTGGCAACGCGCCAGCAAAACTTATGGAGTGTACGCAATGGCGAACGATTTTCTCTTTACTTCCGAATCCGTCTCCGAAGGCCATCCCGACAAGGTGGCTGACCAGATCTCTGATGCCATCCTCGATGCCATCTTCGCGCAGGACCCGCGCAGCCGTGTGGCCGCCGAAACGCTGACCAACACCGGCCTGGTCGTGCTCGCCGGCGAGATCACCACCAACGCGCATGTTGACTACATCCAGGTGGCGCGCGACACCATCAAGCGCATCGGCTACGACAACACCGAGTACGGCATCGATTACAAGGGCTGCGCGGTCATGGTCTGCTATGACAAGCAGAGCAACGACATCGCCCAGGGCGTGGATCACGCGTCAGACGACCACCTGAACACAGGCGCCGGCGACCAGGGTCTGATGTTTGGTTATGCCTGCGACGAGACGCCAGAGCTGATGCCAGCGCCGATTTACTTTGCCCACCGCCTGGTCGAGCGCCAGGCCCAGCTGCGCAAGGACGGCCGCCTGCCTTTCCTGCGCCCCGATGCCAAGAGCCAGGTTACGATGCGCTATGTCGACGGCAAGCCGCACAGCATAGACACCGTGGTGCTGTCGACCCAGCACAGCCCGGACCAGAGCGAGACGCCGCACAAGATGAAGTCTTCCTTCATTGAGGCCATCATCGAGGAAATCATCAAGCCGGTGCTGCCCAGGGAGTGGCTCAAGGAAACCAAATACCTGATCAACCCGACCGGCCGCTTCGTCATTGGCGGCCCGCAGGGCGACTGCGGCCTGACCGGCCGCAAGATCATTGTCGATACCTACGGCGGCGCCTGCCCGCACGGCGGCGGCGCCTTCTCCGGCAAGGACCCCACGAAAGTGGACCGCTCGGCAGCCTACGCCGCCCGCTATGTGGCCAAGAACATCGTCGCCGCCGGCCTGGCTCGCCAGTGCCAGATCCAGGTGGCCTACGCGATTGGCGTGGCGCATCCGATGAACGTGACGGTGTACACCGAAGGCACGGGCGTGATTCCCGACGAAAAGATCGCCGCGCTGATCAGCGAGCACTTCGACCTGCGCCCCAAGGGCATCATCCAGATGCTGGATCTGCTGCGTCCGATCTATGAGAAAACCGCCGCCTACGGCCACTTCGGCCGCGACGAACCCGAGTTCTCATGGGAGCGCACTGACAAAGCTCAGGCGCTGCGTGCAGCGGCCGGGCTGTAAGCCCGGCGTTGGCGCCAGCAAACCCGGGGCTTTGGGGCGCAACAGCGGAAAGCCTGCGGCCTCCCGTTACCGGGCGCCCGGGTTTCAGCCGCCCGGCACCTCGGCGGCGGGCAAGCGCAACTCCACACGGTTTTCGGAGTGCGAAAAGACAAGTTGTTCCGCGTCAGCAAGCGCCTGCACATCGTCCCATCCGAGCGGCCGGTAAGCCTGCAGGCCGTGCGGCGGTGCCTCCCCGCCGGTGGCCACCAGCTCGATGCGCAGCAGCGTTTCACCCTCCAGCGGCTGTGCGCTCAGCACGATCCGCGCAGGACCTGCGGCCGCATCGGTCAGCGCGATCAGGCTGGCCATGGTCAGGCTGCGCAGCGTTCCCTGGTGTACCGGCATGTCCACCGCTGAAGTCTCGTTCACCAGGGTAAACCCCCTGAAGGAAAGCTCGGTGGCTTGCAGTTGCAGGGCCTCGACCAGGCCTGAATTGAGGGCGACCGTGTCGTTCTCGCGAGGCGCCAGCCAGGTCACCAGATTCATGCAGGCACTGGCCGCTTCGCGCGACAACTCGCTGATATCGCTGGCATTCTGGCCAAGCTTGCCGAGATCGGGCGAAGCCCCCTGCAGGCGCCGCTCAAGCATGGCGGAGATCATGCCTATGGGCTGCAGCGACCCGGCCAGGTTGTGGCGAATGGCCGGCATCAGCCGCCGCAGCAGCGCATAACGCGCCGACTCTGCAAGGCGCTCGTCAGGGCTAAGGGCGGGAAGGGACATGGCGTGGGCTTTCTGGGAATTTCAGGGGCTGCAGGCCGCGCCGGAGCGCGCGCCGCTCGCCAGCATTTCACGTATTCTCGCGGCAAGCTCGTCCATCGAGAAGGGTTTGGCAATCATCTCCATGCCGGGAGCCAGAAACTCCGAACGGGCGGCTGCGCTTTGCGCATAGCCCGTCATGAACAGCACCGGCAAGCCCGGCCGGTGCTGGCGCCCGATCTCGGCAATCTGCCGGCCATTCAGGCCTGGCAGACCGACATCGGAGATCAATAGATCGATTCGCTGCGCCGACTGGAGAATGGGAAGGGCGGTCGGCCCGTCCACCGCCTCCAGGGTGGTGTAGCCCAGCTCATTGAGTTCATCGAGAACAATCATGCGCACGGCCGCATCGTCCTCCACCACCAGAATGGTCTCACCCTCCGCCTGAAGGCATCCGCCAGGCACGGACTCATGCACGGGCACCTGCGCGTCCGTGGATAGCTGGCGGCGCGGCAGGTACAAGCTGACTTCGGTGCCCTGGCCCGGCTGACTGTGGATGCGCAGATGTCCGCCCGACTGCTTCGCGAAGCCGTAGATCATCGACAAGCCGAGCCCGGTGCCCTGCCCTATCGGCTTGGTGGTGAAAAAAGGTTCAAACACCCTGGCCAGCACATCGGACGGCATGCCGACGCCGGTGTCAGACACCGAAATCACCGTGTAGTCACCGGGCTGCAGCCCCTCGTGCGGACGTGTATAGCTTTCATCGAGCGTGGCGTTGGCCGTGCGAATGGTGAGCGTGCCGCCACCGGGCATGGCATCGCGGGCATTCACGGCCAGGTTCAGCAGGGCGCTCTCGAGCTGGTTCTCGTCGCTGAGCACCGGCCACGCATCGTCACGCAAGGCCACGAGCAGTTCGATGTGCTCGCCCAGCGTGCGGCGCATCAGGTCTTCCATGGAAACGACCAGCAGGTTGACATCCACCGTCTTGCTGGCCAGCGACTGCCGCCGGGCAAAAGCCAGCAGGCGGTGGATCAGGGCAGCCGCCCGGTGCGCCGAGCTGGTGGCCGAATCCATGAAATGCCCGATATCCCCGGTGCGCCCGGATGCCAGCCGCCCCCTGATGACGTCGAGTGAGCCGGAAATGCCTTGCAGCAGGTTGTTGAAGTCGTGCGCAATGCCGCCGGTCAACTGGCCGATCGCCTCCATCTTGTGGCTCTGCCTGAGGCGTTCCTCGACCTCCTTCAAGGCCAGTGCCGACTCGCGCTCGGCACTGATGTCGCGCCCCACCGCATGAATCCGCTCGCCGTCAGGCACGGCGATCCAGGCAATGGTCCGGTAGCTGCCGTCCTTGTGGTGGTAGCGGTTTTCAAAGCGCTGCGTTTCGCGTCCGGCTGCCAGCTTTTTTGCCTCGGACAGCGTGCTGCGTCGATCGTCCTCGTGCACCCGGCGCAAGAAGGGGGTGTCAAGCAGTTCATGCTCTTCCCAGCCGAGCAGCTTTTGCCAGGCGGGATTGACGGCCTTGATGACGCCATCGGTTCCGGTCACCACGATCAAATCCGTCGCCAGGCGCCACATGCGGTCGCGGTCGCGGGTGCGTTGCGCCACACGCTGCTCCAGCGTCGCATTGAGTTGCGCCAGTGCCGCCTGCGTGGCTTTCAACTCCTCGATGTCGGTGTTCGCACCCAGCCAGCGCGTGACGTTTTCAGACCTTGATGGCAAGGCGCGCGCAAGATGCCAGCGGTAGACCCCATCATGGCGCCGCAGCCGGAACTCGATTTCGTAGCGCGTCTTGCACTCCAGTGAATGCCGCCATTGCGCGTCGACGCGCGGCAGGTCATCGGGATGCAGCAGTTGCACCCAGCCATCGCCGAGCAGCTGCTCTTGCGTCAGACCCGAGTAGTCAAAAACCTTCTGATTGACCCAATCGAGCTGGCCCTCCGGAGTGGCTGACCAGACCTGGTTGGGAAAGGCCTGCGCCAGCACCCGGAAGCGCGACTCGCTCTCACGCAGCGTCGCTTCGGCCAGCTTGCGGTCCGTCACGTCCTGCACCACGCCGCGCATCCACACCGGCCGCCCTTTGTCATCGTGGACAAATTCGGCGCGCCGTGAAATCCAGCGCAAATCGCCTGTATCGGCCCTGGCGATGCAGTATTCAACATTCAGCGGCGCATCGCCTCTTTTGCGGCTGGCCTGCGTTGAAAACGTCTCCCCAGCCTCCCTGAGAAAGAGCGACTCCACGACAGCGGAAGGCAGTGTGTGCGAGGGCGGCAGGCCGAACAAGCGGCAAAACTCGGCCGAAACCGTCAGGGTGTCGGTGTCAATTTCGAGCAGAAAAGTCCCAATGCCGCCGGCCGCTTCGGCAAACCTGAACTGGTTGTGGGTTTCACGCAGGTCGCTTTCGGCTTTCTCCCTGGCCTTGCGGTTTTGCTGAACGAGCACGCGCTGCGTGGTTTCACTCACGACGCACAGGACGCCAGCCACCGCCTGAGTCTCGTCGCGCACGGCCGAATAGGAGATATCGAAATACACTTGTTCGGGCTCGCCGTGGCGATTGATCAGGAAAGGGCGATCCCGCGCGGAAAATGTCTCGCCGCTGGCCCGCACGCCGGCCAGCAGCGGCTCCAGATCGTGCCACAACTCACTCCATGAAATCCTGGCCGGCTGGCCCAGCGCGCCGGGGTGCTTGAGCCCTATCGTGGGTGCATAGGCATCGTTGTAAAAAGCAAGGTAGTCGGGGCCCCAGAAAAGCACCATTTCTACCGCAGCGGGAAGCATCAGCTCCAGCACGGTCTTCAGGCTGCGCGGCCAGGCCCGGCTGGGGCCGGCCGGCGTGCTGCTCCAGTCCGTCCCGCGCAACAGCGTGGCGACTTCGCCGCTAGCGGCCGGCCAAGCGTCACCCGGCGCGAGCAGGCTCACGCTGGCAACCCCGCAAAATGTGATGCGGGCAGGCAATACAGATGGAAAACTTTCATGAGGGCTTTATATCCGCAAGCAAGGGTGGCAGGTGGGGCTGCAGGTGAATTAACGCCCCGCTCTTGAAAACTGACTGAATTGCCCCTATCATTAGCACTCGACTGTCTTGAGTGCTAACAACCCTCAATCTATCCAGTTGGCGGGCACCCGCTTTTTTGGCAGGTGCCTATTGTTTCTCAAAAACCATTGTTTCAAAACAAGGAGCTCTCATGAAACTTCGTCCCTTGCACGACCGCGTGATCGTCAAACGCGTGGAAAACGAAACCAAAACCGCCTCTGGCATCGTCATTCCTGACAGCGCCGCCGAAAAGCCTGATCAAGGCGAAGTTCTGGCCGTCGGTCCAGGCAAGAAAAATGACAAGGGCGAACTCGGTGCCATGGCTGTCAAGGTCGGCGACCGCGTCTTGTTCGGAAAATACAGCGGCCAGACCGTCAAGGTCGATGGCGACGAACTCCTGGTGATGAAAGAGGAAGACCTCTTTGCCGTGGTCGAGAAGTAATCTCCCGCGCTCACACAAACCCAATCAACTGAATCTGGAGAATTAAACATGGCAGCAAAAGACGTCATTTTCGGCGGCGAAGCCCGCGCACGCATGGTCGAGGGTGTGAACATCCTGGCCAACGCCGTCAAGGTTACCTTGGG
>JBKJKI010000308.1:0-5634 GCA_046597475.1 Polaromonas sp.
CCTTGGCGCCCAGCAAGCGCGCGATTTCGTACTCGGGCACCTTGTCACGGTGTACGACGAAAAACCGTCGACTTCGCTCGGGTCGATACCGGCGTCGGCCAGCGCGGCCAGCGTCGCTTCCATCGCCAGGCGCAGTTCGGTGCGGCCGGAATTCTTGGAAAACTCGGTGGTGCCCAGGCCAGCGATTGAGGCGCGGCCGGAAATTGAGAGATCGTTCATAAAAATGTGTGCTCCTGGCTGTGCGGCATCAAGGCAGGGAAACGCGCACCGTGCCGGTGACGTGGTTGCCCATGGAGTTGGCGCCCTTGAGCGTGACTTCGACCGTGCGGTCGGACTCGCGCTTGTCGGTGACTGCGCCGCTGATCGTCATACTGTCGCCGGGGTAGTTGGGCGCGCCCAGCTTGATCTTCAGGTCGCGCATGCGCCCCTCGGGGCCGCTCCAGTCGTCGATAAAGCGCTGCACCAGCCCGTTGGTGGTCAGGATGTTCATGAAGATGTGCGGCGAGCCCAGCTCGCGCGCGGCCTCCAGGTCATGGTGGCCGGGAAAGTAGTCGCGCGTGGCAATGCCGCCGCCGGCCACCAGCGCCACCGTCACCGGAACGCTCAAGGAGGGCAGATCTGCGCCCACTGCAATGTCGTCAAACCGTGGCATGGCGTGCCTCCTTTTGGGTGTTGTTGTGGTTGTCGTCTTCGGGAGCGTCATATTTCCATCCCAGGGTGTCGTTGTCGGCCAGCCAGTCGCCCAGCCGCGCCAGATGGTGTTCGGTGCCGCCCAGCGCCATGCCGAGCGCGCGACTCCAGAAAAGAAAGCGGTGAATCGGGTAGGTGATGTCCACGCCAATGCCGCCATGCACGTGCTGCGCCATGTGGCCGGCGCGGTGGCCGGTGTCGTTGGCCAACGCGCGCGTGGCCCAGGCCTGCGGCGCGGCGCCCAAGCCCGCGTCGAGCCGATATACCAGTTGCCACAGCGAGGTGCGCAGCGCCTCAACCGCGATGTAGCCATCGGCCATCTGACCGGCGACTAGCTGGAAGCTGCCAATGACGCGGCCAAACTGCTGGCGCTCGCTGACGTATTCCACGGTGCGGCGCAGCTGCTCCTGCGTCACGCCAAGCTGCAGTGCAGCCAGGCAAGCAATGGCGCGCTGCTCGACCCAGCCGGTGGCAGCCGGTGGTAGCACGTTGTCGGCAACAATTGCCACGCCGGCAAATTCCAGATCCGCCACCGCCTGGTGGTGCTGGTCCCGGCCTTCGGTGCGCTGCACGCCGGCCTGCGTCAAATCAACCAGCACCAGGCGCATCTGGCCTTGTGCCTCGGCGGCCAGCAGCGCCTGGCGTGCCTGGGCGCCCAGCGGCACGGCGCTGGCCAGGCCGCTCAACGTCCAGCCCTTGCCGGCGCTGGTCAGCTGCAGCGACGGGCCGCGTGACTGCGACAGCGACTGCAGCGACAGCACCACCGGCGCTTCGCCCGACAGCGCATCGTCGAGCACCTGCGGCAACGCGGCCGGTGCGAACTTTGCCAACGCGGCCAGGGTCAGCTGCGGCTCCCACAGCGGCACCAGGGCCAGGGCGCGGCCCTGCTGCTCCAGCACGGCCATCAGCTCGGTCATGCCCAGCCCCATTCCGCCCTGCTCTTCGGGAACCATCACGGTGTTGAGGCCGGCGGCCACGCATTGCTGCCACAGCTCCTGCAGGTACGGCGCGCTGGAAGCATCGTGCGCGCGCAGCTGGTCGTCGCTGCAAAAATCGGCAAACAGGCCCTGGGCCATGTCGGCAAAGGCGCGCTGGTCTTCGCTTAGATCGAAGTTCATGCCGTCACTCCTTCGGTTGCCGCCACGGGCCTGAATTGCGGCAGCACCAGCTCGCCGTCGTTAAAGCTGTTGAACTCGACCTGCACCGCCTGGCCGATCTTCACCTCGCCCGGCTTGACGCCGACGAGTTGTGAAATCAGGCGCGTGCCCTCTTCCAGTTCGACCAGTACGATGGGGTTCGGATGGTCAAAGGGCGCCACTTCGGGGTAATGCATCACCACGAAGGAATACACCGTGCCGCGCCCGGAGGCCTGGACCGTGTCCCATTCGAACGAATGGCAGCTCGGGCAGACCGGGCCGGGCGGGTGGCGCAGGGTGCCGCAGCCCTTGCAGCGCTGGATCAGCAGCTTGCCGGCGCGTGCACCTTCCCAGAAAAAGCGCGTGTCGTCGCTGACGCCGGGCATCGGGCGCTTGGCGGGCGCTGGCGCGGCGGCTTTTGCCTGGCCGGCAGCTGGATCGGAGCGCTTGACCGGATTGGCCGGGCGGAACTTGAAGACGCGAAACAGCAACTGGCCGACTTCCTCGTCGCCCTCGGGCTTTTGCGAGAAAAAGTTCATCACCAGCGTGACAAAAAAGCCGGTTCCCAACGCCGTCGTTTTTTCGGGGCTGATGGTGTCGAGCCGGGTCGTGTAATAGAGCCGCTCGCCTTCCTTCAGGTCGCGCCCGAAGGTCAGCTCGGAGTTCACCGCCACCACTGACGCCAGGCCCTGTGCCTCCATCAGGACGAGCGCCTCGTAGGGGTTTTCAGTGGTCGAGCCGGGCGGGTAGTTGTTAGGCGTCAAGCCCTCCATGCACCAGACCTGCAGCATGGCTGGCGGCGCGGTGACTGCGCCTTCAGCGGTGTAGCGCGCTGCGTCCACGCCCATGACTTCGCACCACTGGCGAATCATGGGTGCGTTGACCTTGTCCCAGGCGTAGACCCGCCCGTATTCCTTGCCCACCAGGGCGCGGATTTCGTTCATCCATTCGTGTTCAGCCAAGGCCATGCTCCTTTGTTGATTGGTTTGTGTTGTTCCCGCAGGCGCCGTCGCCATCAGGAGTTGCCCGCGTTTGCCGCCGCCAGAAAGGCTGGCTTTTCGCCGCCGCCGTGCATCAGCAAATTGGTTCCGCTCAGGTAGGCTGCGCGTGGCGACGCCACGAACACACACGCCTGGGCAATGTCAGAGGGCTCGGCCATGCGGCCGGCCGGAATCGTGGCGCCGACGGCGGCAATGCCTGCGTCATCGCCAAAATGCAAATGAGACTGCTCGGTGCGCACCAGACCCGGGCTGACGGCCACCACGCGTACCTTGGGGCCCCACTCGACCGCCAGCGACGACGCCAGACTCAGCACCGCCGCCTTGGCCGCGCCGTAAGCCGCCGTGCCGGGCGAAGGCCGCAGCGCGCTGACGCTGCCAATGAAGACAATCACGCCGCCCGTGTCTTGGGTCTGCATGGTGGCGTTGGCGGCCTGCGCCATGTGCAGCGCCGCCGTGAAGTTCAGACGGATCACGCCTTCGTGAAAACGCGGCGATACGGTGGCCGAGTCGACCGGCGGGCTGCCGCCAGCGTTGTGCACCAGCACATCGAGCCGGCCGTGGCGCTGAACGATGTCGGCCACCAGCGCCTGCACGGCAGTGGCCTCGCGCACATCGCAGGGCAGGAATTCGGCGCTGCGATCGCCCACCGTGGGCAGGGTTTCAGGGGCACTGCGCGCGCACACCACCACCGTGGCGCCTTCGGCCAGAAAGCCCTCGGCAATGCCGCGCCCTATGCCCTTGGTGCCGCCGGTGACGAGCACAACGCGTTGGTCAAATTCGTTTTTCTGGTTCATGTGTGCAAATTTACGGATTGGCACCCGACGCAGATACGTCCAAAAGGACGATACCGGCTGCGGCGGCTGCAAAGCGGGTGACGCGCAAGGTGCTAGCCACTGACCACCGGCCGGCGCAGCATGACGACGTTATTGAGAAGACTCACGACGACTTCATCACGTTGGTTCAGCAATTCGAAGCGTGCGACCATAAGCCCCCGTTCCGGGCGACGGTCGTCCTGGCGCTCCAGCTGCGTGACGCGTGCGCGCAGGATGTCGCCCGCCACCGCAGGCCGGTGAAAGCGAACCTGATCCCAGCCACGGGCAGCAATGGACGCGCTTTCTTCATGCGGCACGGTGTGGCTCAGACGAATCAAAATTGACAGCAGATGCACGCCAGCGGCGAACAACTGGCCGATGGGTGAGCGCGCGGCGGCAGCCTCATCGATATGCGGCCCAAACGGATCCCAGTCGAGGGCAAACTCCTTGATGGCCTGCGCCGTCAAGGAAAACGTCAGGGCCGATTCCCTGGGCTGGCCAAGCGCTATGTCTTCCCAGTATTTGACAGAAGAGCCGCTTGGCGGCGGGGCGGGCTGGGCAGATGGGGTTTGAGGGTTCATGCCGGCCAATTTAGGCACCGCCCTACCCACCAGATACGTCCAAAGGGACGATGTAACGGCGGGCGGGCAAAACCATCATCGGATAGCTTCATCACTTGCAGGATTTGCGCATGCGTCTCGAACCTTCTTCTCCGGCCTCTTCCGCTACTCCAGCTTCTTCCACCCACGCCACGGATGCGGCCGCCAGCGAACTGCTGATTGACTACCCCGGCGAGGGCGTGGCCGTGGTGCGCATGAACCGCCCGCAGGCCACCAACGCGCTCAGCCTGAACCTGCAGGCGCTGCTGTCAAGCGCCTTCACGCAGCTGACGGCCGACCCACAAGTGCGCGTCATCGTGCTGACGGGCGGTGAAAAAGTGTTTGCCGCCGGCGGCGACATCAAGAGCCTGGAAGGTGCCGGCCCCATCGAAATTCTGGAGCGCCACACTGAGCGCGTCTGGGCGCCCATCGAGCGCTGCCCCAAGCCCATCATTGCGGCGGTCTGCGGCTACGCCTTTGGCGGCGGCGCCGAGCTGGCGATGCACTGCGACATCATCCTGGCCGGCAAAGGCGCGAGCTTTTCGCAGCCCGAGATCCGCATCGGCATCATGCCCGGCATCGGCGGCACGCAGCGCCTGGTGCGTGCCGTGGGCAAGTTCAACGCCATGCGCATGCTGCTGACCGGCAAGCCCGTCAGCGCCAGCGAGGGGCAAATCATGGGCCTGGTCAGCCAGGTGCTGCCCGACGACGAGGTGCTGCCCGAAGCTTTGAAAATGGCCAGCCTGATCGCCGCCATGCCGCCGCTGGCCGTCATGCAAATCAAGGAAGTCGTGCTGGCCGGCGTCGATGCCTCGCTGGAAACCGCGCTGATGCTGGAACGCAAGGCCAACCAGCTGCTGTTTGCCACGCGCGACCAGAAAGAAGGCATGCAAGCCTTTATTGAAAAGCGCAAGCCGAAATTCGAGGGGCGCTGAAGCGGGTTAAGTTGCTATTTAAACGATAGCTACTTATGCCCGTACTACATACGCGTATAGCCTTTTTTGTTAAAAAATAAATGCAAACAGGCTGCTTGATGTTCTGCGCTGCGCTACGGGCAAGAAGCGCTGAAAGGGCAAAGCCCAGCGAAAACGGGTGGAGGCAGGAATGCACAAGACAAACCCCCGAAGCCAGGAAAAAGCCAGAAGTTGGACGTGTTTCGGTTGGGATATCGGCTAACGGCCATGTAGCCGGATTTCGAATTGAAGCTCTCTGTGCCCGTTTCAGACGGGCTTCTGACATGCGCCTTGATACGCCGACCGGCGCGTCTAGTGTTTAATTGCATTAATTAGCATAATTAATTATCATTGCAGCTTGCAAATAACAAGCTGGGGGTGATGATGGCTCGAGTGGCGGCGAAGGTGACGTGCAGTGATCAAGTACGCGCACAACTGGAGAG
>JBKJKI010000084.1:0-13944 GCA_046597475.1 Polaromonas sp.
TTTTTAATTGCCGCCGTCTTTGGCGCAACAGCCACCACCGGCTTTGCGCAACCGAAGGAGATCACCGTCGCCTATTTCCTGGAGGCGCCCATGCCGTTCCTGGTTGCCAAGGCAGCGGGCACATATGACAAGGCGATGGGCGTCAAAGTCAACTGGCGTTCGTTCGAAACCGGCACCGCGATGTCCGCGGCAATGGCCTCTGGCGACGTCCAGATCGCGCTGAGCCAGGGCTTGCCGCCGTTGGTGGTGGCCGTATCGGGTGGGCAGAATCTCCAGGTGGTCGACATCGCCTCGAGCTACTCCGATAACGACAATTGCGTGGTCAGCAAGAAGCTGGAGATTACCAAGGCGAACACGAAAGAACTCGCCGGTAAGACCTTTGCTGTGCCGTTGGGCACCGCCGCACACTTTGGCTTCTTGCGCCAGATGAGCCACTTTGGCGTTCCCGTGGCCAGCTTAAAGGTGATCAACATGTCGCCGACTGAAGGCGCAGCGGCCCTGGCACAGGGTTCAGTGGACGCCGCCTGCGGCTTTGGCGCTGGCTTGATGCGCATGAAGGAGTACGGCAATGTGCTCCTGACGGGCAAGGAAAAAGAAGCACTGGGCATTCTGGTGTTCGATGTCACGTCCACGCCGGCGTCATTCGCTGCCGAGAACCAGTCTTTATTGTCCAAATTTCTCAAGGTCACGGCCGACGCCAATGCGCAGTGGAACAAGTCGAAGGACCCGGCCATGCTCAAGGTGATGGCCAAGGAAGCCGGCATGAACGAGGCCGATTCGAAGAAGTGGGTCTCGACCATGGAATTCCCGTCGGTCGACGTGCAACTGTCCAAGCAATGGCTGGGTGGCAACGTGCAGACCTTCATGAAGGGTGTTGCGGAGGTGTTCGTGGCGGCCGGCAATATCAAGAAAGCGCTGCCGAGCTACGACAGTGCGGTCAACACCGCTCCACTGAAACAAGTCGCAAATCTTAAATAACCTGGCTCAGCGATTGCCAACCCTGGATTCTTCATTCGGGGTTGGAGTGATTGTTCCTTTAAAGGAGTTGCTCGTGAGAGATTTGCATGTCAAAGACGTATCTATGCGCTTCAGCCTGCCCGACGGAAACACGGTCCAGGCACTGAAAAATGTTTCGCTTGAGATCAAGTCGGGCGAATTGGTATCGATCCTGGGTCCGTCCGGCTGCGGCAAGACGACTCTGCTCAAGATCATCGCCGGCTTTCTGGCCCCTACCTCCGGCAAGGTGGTCTTGGGCGATAGCCAGGTCAAGGGTCCCGGCCCTGAACGCGGCATGGTGTTCCAGCACGGCGCGCTGTTCGAGTGGATGAATGTGCGCAAGAATGTCTCGTTTGGCCCCGATTCCAAGGGCATGCCCAAGGCGGAGTCCGACAAGATTGTGGATCACTTGCTGAATGTGGTGGGTCTTCGAGATTTCAAGGACAAGGCAATCTACGAGTTATCGGGTGGCATGCAGCAACGAGTTGCACTGGCGCGCTGTCTGGCCAATGACCCGGATGTCATCCTGATGGATGAGCCGCTCGGCGCGCTGGACGCGTTAACGCGTGAAAAGATGCAGGGTTTGGTATTGAAGCTCTGGAAAGAAACGGGCAAGACCATCATCCTGATCACTCACTCGGTCGAAGAGGCCTTGTTACTGGGCGAACGCCTAGTGGTCATGGCGCCGCGTCCCGGGCGCATTCACAAGGAATACAGGTTGCCGTTCGCCGAGCAATCCGTTGGTGCAAATCTGCGATCGGTCAAGACGCAGCCTGAATTTGGCAAAACGCGCGAAGAAATCCTGACGATGATTTGGGACATGGAAGAAGAAATCATGGGCCGAACGGAGACAACATGACCGTCCTACTAATCTACATCGCCTTGTTTGCGGGCGCCTTTTTTGTGGTCGACCAGATTCGGAACCACCGGAGCAAAACCGCCGATTTCACCTCGCTCAAGACAGTCACCTTCGGCGATGAAAGTGCGGTGACGGCAGACCGCGCGGCATCCATTATCTCGGTCGCTGTGATCTTCCTAATCTGGGGGGCGTTCACCGGCTCCCATTGGGTGCCTCTGCATGTGCCTGGCCCCTTTATCGGTGACACCAGCTTCACCTACACCCTGCAAGGCCCAGAGGGACGTCGCGGCAATGCGACCGTCAAGATCCGCGTGTTCCCGCCTGGCCAAGATGCTGACGCTCCGGAAATAGTGCCGGGTGACGGCTTTGCAAAAAATGAGTCCGCCAAAGTCGGTGCATGGCGGTCGGTGCTTTTGCCGGTGGACCAGATCAGTCGGGATGCGGGCGCGACCATTGTCGCTATCAATGACAAACCGGTGAAGCCTGGCGACAGCGTCAGCGTGGACAATGGTGTGGTCACCATGAGCTCGCACGGCACGCCTAACTTCAAGCCCTGGGCAGGCTGGCAGATGGAGCCGATCTGGCTGCCGGCACCTGAGGCCGTGGTGCATCGGTTCGTTGATGTCTTCGAAAACGGCTACCAGAACTTCACGCTGGTTCAGCACGTGGGCATCTCCATGCTACGCGTGCTGGTCGGCTTTCTGTTTGGCGCTCTGGTCGGTATTCCGCTGGGCTTTGCGATGGGCCTGTCTAACTGGTTCCGCGGCTGGTTCGATCCGATCGTCGAGTTCATGCGACCGGTGCCTCCATTGGCGCTGATTCCGCTGGTCATCATCTGGGCTGGCATTGGTGAATCGGGCAAGTTTATTTTGCTGTTCCTGGCTTCGCTGTGGATCATGACGATCGCGGCGCGAGCAGGCGTCTCGGGTGTCCAGCTCTCCAAAGTACATGCGGGCTACTCGTTGGGTGCATCGAAATGGCGCATCTTGACCCGCATCATCATGCCGAACTCGCTGCCCGAGATTTTCACCGGCGCCCGCGTGGCGATGGGTGTTTGCTGGGGCACGGTGGTTGCTGCCGAACTGGTGGCTGCGGAAAAGGGCGTGGGCATGATGATCATGGTGGCGTCACGGTTCCAACTGACCGATATCGTCTTAATGGGCATCATCCTGATCGGCGTCATCGGTTATTCAGTCGATATTCTGATGCGCAAGCTGGAGAAAGTGTTGGTGCCCTGGAAAGGGAAAGGCTGATCGGAAAGTACCCCGGCAGCCAGAGGATCTCTGGCAATGGTTGGGTCTGCAGCTCTCTTAGCCGACCCAGCTTTTCGCCTCATGCAGCGCGACGCACTGAGCAATCCCCAAAGGTGGCTTCTTCAAGCCTGATGGCGTGGGAGAGAGTGCAGTCGTCTTCATTCACCAATTTCAAATTCCGAGACTCAAGTGACTGTTCTAACTTATGTCCCATTGGACAAACCAAATTCGCTCTGGGCGGCGACTGCCGCAGCATGCGATTCTCATCCGCGACTTTCAGAGCATATTGAGTCAGATGTCACCATCATTGGCGCAGGATTCACTGGGTTGCGAGCCGCCTTGATGCTGGCTGAAGCCGGTCTCAGGGTGGTCGTGCTCGATGCCGGCGATGTGGCTTCTGGTGCCTCCGGACGGAATGGGGGGCAAGTCAATCCCATGTTGCCATTCAATACGCCAGATCGACTGCGCAAGTTGCTGGGCCCGACCTACTTTGAACGTCTGACGGCAACTTCCCTGGAATCTGCGGACGAACTGTTCGCACTCATCAAACGTCATGAAATAGATTGTCAGGCAAGGCAAAACGGCTGGCTGCGCGTGTGCCACAGTGAACGGGCACTGAAAGATGCGAAAGCGGGCGTGGCGGAGTGGAACCAGTTTGGCGCCAACATGAGAATCATCGACGGTCCCGAGCTGGAGCGCCGATCAGGCACCAAGGTCTATCGCGCCGGGATCATCACGCCCAAGGGCGGCGCAGTACACCCGCTCAACCTGGCGCTTGGCCTCGCGAAGGCTGCCAAACGGCATGGTGCGACGGTATTTGGCAATAGTGCAGTGCTTGAGCTGCAAAAGAAGGACACAAAGTGGACCGCCACTACAGGTTCTGGCAGTGTTCGATCAGACTGGGTCATTGTTGCAACCAATGGCTACACGGGCGACCTGATTCCTAAATTGTCCAACTCGATCATTCCTGTTACGCCCATTCAAATTGCGACGGACCCGTTGCCTGAGTCAATCATCGGCTCGATACTTCCCGATGGAAACACCATTTCCGACAGCCGTCGCATCATCATGTATGGCCGCCGCGAGCCGGACAATCGAATGGTCTATGGGGGTCACGGAAAACCACTCCCGTCTGGCGAGATTGGCGGTGTTGATTGGTTGATGAAGGATGCGGTGCGCGTGTTCCCACAGCTGCAAGGCGTGAAATGGCGCTACAGCTGGAGTGGGCGCATCGCCATCACCGATGACCACCTGCCGCACCTGCATGAGCCCAAACCCGGATTGCTGGTCGGTCTTGGGTACAACGGACGCGGCGTGGCCATGTCCAACGTGATGGGCCGTGTATTGGCGCAACGCGTGCTGGGTGCCGCCGCCGACTCGTTGGCGTTCCCGACCACGGCGATCAAGGAGGTTCCATTCCGTTCGGTGCAGGTGTTCGGCCTGGGCCCTGCCATCTGGACGATGCGACTCCTTGACTATCTCGAGACCCGTTGAAAGTTTATTCCCTCGCCTTGGAGTCGCTTGAATAGGGCATTGATTTCTCGGCTACAAATTACGAAATGATCTGTCATGAAAAAGAAACCATCGTTTATTCGCTTTGGATCTCCGCAAGTTGAGCGTGTTGCCAAGGATATTTCCGGGAGCGTTGTAGAGGGCGATCCTCAACAGGGCGTTTGGCTCTACAGCAACGATCTCCAAACAGGTGCCCGTTTTGGCATCTGGGAGTCTGCGGCCGGCCGATTCCGGGCAAAAATGACTGGCCTCACCGAGTTTTGTCACATCCTTGAGGGTGAGGCACATGTGACAGACCTGTCCAGTGGAGAGGTTTACTCCATCACGGTTGGGGACAGTTTTGTCATGGAGGCGGGGTTTGACGGCGAATGGTATGTGCCCAAATACGTTAAGAAATGTTTCGCTATCAGCGACTTGAAGTAGGGAGAAGGCATTGGTTTCCACGGTGGCCTTCGCGGGTGCTGTATTTGGACTTGTCTGAAATGGTAATGGTAAAGATGGACTGGTGAAATGATCAATTTTTACAATGAAAAACGGAACATCGTTTCTGATGCAATCGATGGATTGATTGCTGCTCGTGGCGGTAAGTTGCGTCGCTTTGACCCATCAAGTCATGCGCGTGTCGTTGTACGGTCGGATTGGGACCGCAGCAAAGTAGCGATCGTTTCAGGGGGTGGCTCCGGACATGAACCTGCTCATGCGGGGCTGGTCGGACCGGGCCTTCTCACTGCGGCAATTTGCGGTGAAGTCTACGCGTCACCCAGTGTGGACGCGGTGCTTTCCGCCATCCTGGAGGTTTCTGGTCCGAACGGTTGTCTGCTGGTCATCATGAACTACACCGGTGATCGCTTGAACTTTGGATTGGCCGCGGAAAAGGCTAAGGCGATGGGGTACAAAGTCGAAATGGTCGTGGTTGGAGACGATGTCGCAATCGCTGATGCTCCCCGGCCCCGTGGCGTTGCTGGTACGGTCTTCATGCACAAATTGGTCGGCTATTTGTCAGAGAAGGGCGCCTCTCTCGAAGAAATCCTGGTTGCTGCGAATTATCTGAACGAAAGAATTTCCACCTTGGGGGTCGCCCGCGATACCTGCACGGTGCCTGGAAATGAGAAGCCTAGCCGGATTGCTGTCAATGAAGTCGAGATTGGGCTTGGCATTCATGGCGAACCCGGCGTCGACGTCAAATCGTTTTCGGATTGCTCGCAGTTGATGAAGGATTTCTCTGCGCGATTGATGTCAAAACTGGATCCGTCGAAACGCTATATCGCGCTGTTCAATAACCTGGGTGGATTGAACGGGCTGGAGTGCTCGATTTTGTTCAAGGAGCTGATGGCATCCGATCTGGCCAAAGTGATTGACTACACCATGGGTCCAGTTGCGATCATGACGGCACTTGATATGCCGGGATTCTCGGTTTCGATGGTGCCCCTTGAGAAGGAATACGAGCTGGCGTTGACGAGCGAGATTGATTTTGATGCTTGGCCCACACTTCATGCGGTAGTCAAGGCCGCCCCTATCGTGCCAAAGCCCTTGCCAGCTGTTGCTGCCTATGCGCCATCTGGTGATCAGAACGTCCGGCGCGTCATCGAGACAGTCATTCAAGCATGCCTCACAATGGAGAGCGACTTGAACGAATTGGACTCGAAGGTAGGGGATGGCGACACGGGCACCACCTTTGCAGCAGCGGCGCGCACGGTCAATGAGCATCTGGACAGCTTGCCCTTCGCGAAGGGCGATGAACTGTTCGCGGTGCTGAGCGACCTCAAAAGCAAACTGATGGGTGGATCCAGCGGAGTCCTTTTTGCCATTTTGTTTGCCAACGCGTCATCGTCGTACAAGCAAAATCCCGACTGGGCGGCATCCCTTTGTGCAGGCTTGCTTGCCATGCAGAAATACGGCGGCGCAAAGGCAGGTGATCGGACCATGATCGATGCTCTGAAACCCGGTCTTGACGCGCTTGTCGCCGGCAAAGGGATGCAGGTCGCTGCCCAGCTTGCCCGGGAGGGCGCCGATGCCACGGCCAAGATGCTTTCCGCCAAAGCCGGCCGGTCGTCCTATCTGGGCGCGCGTTCCCTGGACGGTTTCGCTGACCCGGGTGCCGAAGGTGTTGCCCGGATTTTCAGGGCATGCGCTGAGCAGGGCTGTTGAGGGCATCTATGGGAGGTCGTATGGAATCCTCAACTGTTGCCGGAAGATGAGGGTTAGCCGTTCCATTGAGCCGACCGTTGAATGGCAGCTTTGCCGTTCGGCGGACTTCCGCTATGGGTCGCTATGCAAAGCTTTGCATAGCGACCCCTATGTATAGATCTCAACTATGGCAAGCTTGATCGGGTACTACGTCGACAGCTGGCACGCAGACCTACGCATAGTCCTGCCTGGTATACAGTGGGCGGGAGGGTATGCAAAACGCGGCTCGGGCCGCCTTCGCCGCAGGCACGCAACGTAGCTGCCCTGTGAGCTGGATGCCGTGGACGAGCGGCGAGAATTCCTTGAGGCTCGTCGGCTGGACAGGCGCCGCCACAGTTTCATCGAAAACTATGTGGAGCTGCGGCCGGGCGTGCTGTCGGGCCACCCTCGAAAGAATACCCGTTCCAACTGGAAACTTTGCATAGGTGAGATCTATGCATAGGGGCCCGAAGCTGTCATTGTTGCTCGCCAAAATCGGTCGTTTCGGACCCGTTCAGTCGACGACCCCTCTAGGCTGCGCACCTACGACGAAGTGGTTGGCGTGGTCGTAAAAATCTGACAAGTCCGCGACAAGACGAGGGTTGCGCCAGATTCGCCGCACCTCGGGTCAGTTTTCGATCGGCGTCAACACCTTTGAATGTCTGCTGCAGGCGCGCCGCTGGGTCACGGGCCTGGTGCGCACAGGTACAACGACGAACATCGAGACAGCGCCATCCGCTTCGTGACGCCAAACCAGCGCCATGCGCGACAAGACAAGGACTTGCTTACACAACGTGTCGTGGTCTATGAACTGGCCCGCAAGAATCACCCACAGCGCTAGTCAAAACAGTGCCGTGATTAGACCAAGGAGGCAATGCCCATCTCTTGCGCCTGTGGCGACTGTGCCGCCAGGCAGCGCTCCGCAGCTTCAAGGGTGTTGACGATCAACATGGTCACGGTCATTGGGCCGACGCCTCCGGGCACTGGTGTAATGTAGGAAGCTTTTTGACGCACCCCTTCAAAATCGACATCGCCAACAATCCGGCCATCTGGCAGTCGGTTGATGCCCACGTCAATCACCACAGCGCCGGCTTTTACCATCTGCGGCACGATCAACCCGGGCTTGCCTGCCGCCACAATCAGGATATCGGCCAGGATCGTGAACTGCGCCAGGTCGCGCGTCTGCGCATGACAAATTGCCACGGTTGCATCCTGCTGCATCATCATCAAGCCCATCGGCTTTCCAACAATGTTGCTGGCACCCACCACAACAACGTTCTGCCCACGCACCTGGATGCCCTCCGCTTCAAGCAGCTTTTGCACACCGTAAGGCGTGCAAGGGGGAAAGATCGCATGGCCCAGCACAAGACCGCCGACGTTGTAGAGATGAAACCCGTCGACGTCTTTTTCATGCGAGATGGTCTCAAGCACCTTGCGTACCGAAATGTGCGCTGGCAGTGGCAGTTGCACCAGGATGCCATGAACCTGCGGATCGACATTGAGCGCCCGGATCGTGCTCAAAATCTCGTCCTCGGTCACCGTGGCGGGAAAGCCAAGCAAGCGGGACTCGACACCCACTTCGGTGCAGGCGCGCACCTTATTGTTCACATAGACGCGGGACGCGGCTTCGTCTCCCACCAGCAGCACGGCCAGGCCGGGCTTGATACCGGCGGCAGTCAGCTTGTCGGCTCGCACCCTGCACTCTGCCCTGACCGTGCGGGCAAGGGCTTTTCCGTCAATGATCTTCGCGCTCATGCTGAATTCTCCCGGGTCAAAGTGCCGCCACCAGTTCCGGCACGGCGACGAACAAGTCGGCCTGCAAGCCGTAGTCGGCCACCGAGAAAATGGGGGCTTCAGGGTCCTGGTTGATCGCGACGATCACTTTGGAGTCTTTCATACCCGCCAGATGCTGGATGGCGCCGGAAATGCCGCAGGCCACATACAGGTCGGGCGCAACGATTTTGCCGGTCTGGCCGACCTGCCAATCGTTGGGTGCATAGCCGGCATCCACCGCGGCACGGCTGGCGCCTAGCGCGGCGCCGAGCTTGTCCGCGAGCGGCGTCAACACCTCATCGAACTTCGCGGCGCTACCCAGCGCACGGCCGCCGGAAACGATGATTTTGGCCGAGGTGAGTTCGGGTCGATCGCTCTTGGCAATTTCACTCCCCTGGAACTTCGATTTTCCGCTGTCCTCGACCGCGCTGATTTGCTCGATGCTCGCCGAGCCACCCGTCCCGGCCGCCGCATCAAATCCGGTGCTTCGCACGGTGATGACTTTCCTGGCATCCAGGCTCTGCACGGTTGCGATGGCATTGCCAGCGTAAATCGGGCGCTCGAAAATATCGGGGCTGTCAACTTTGGTGATCTCGCTGATCTGGGCCACATCAAGCGCCGCAGCCACCCGCGGGGCCATGTTCTTGCCCCTGGCCGTTGCCGGAAACAGGATGTGGCTGTAATTGTCGGCAAGGCCCAACACTTGGGCAGCGAAGTTCTCCGCCAGGTCATGGGCCAGGGAATCGCCATCGGCATGAATGACTTTGGATACACCGGCGATCTTCGCCGCGGCCGCAGCGGCATTGGCGGCGTTGTGACCGGCCACCAGGACGTGCACCTCGCCGCCGCATTGGACTGCCGCGGTCACTGCGTTCAAGGTCGCAGGCTTGATGGAGCTGTTGTCGTGTTCAGCAATAACGAGGGCTGTCATTCATATCACCTTGGATTCGAACTTGAGTTTCTGGACCAGCGTCGCGACATCGGGCACCATGATGCCTGCCGAACGCCCGGGTGGCTCGCTCACCTTGAGCATCTTGAGGCGTGGCCTCACATCAACACCCAATTCTTCGGGTGTCACAACATCGATCGGCTTCTTCTTGGCTTTCATGATGTTGGGCAGCGTCACGTAGCGCGGCTCATTGAGGCGCAAATCCGTGGTGATGACCGCTGGCAGATTGATCGAGAGCACCTCCAGCCCACCGTCCACCTCACGCGTCACCGTGGCCTGCTCTTGCGACAGCTCGACCTTGGAGGCGAAAGTGGCTTGCGGCAAGCCTGAGAGTGCCGCCAGCATCTGGCCGGTTTGATTGCAGTCATCGTCAATGGCCTGCTTGCCCAGAAGGATCAGGCGCGGCTGCTCACGCGTCACGAGCGCCTGAAGCAGCTTGGCCACGGCCAGCGGCTGCAGTTCCTGGCCCGTCTCGACCAGGATAGCGCGGTCAACTCCGAGCGCCAGTGCCGTGCGCAAGGTATCCTTACACTGGCTGGACCCGCAGGAGACGGCGACAACCTCTGTCGCGACTCCCTTTTCCTTGAGGCAAACCGCCTCTTCGACCGCAATTTCGTCAAAGGGGTTCATGCTCATTTTCACATTCGCGATGTCCACGCCGCTGTTGTCTGATTTGACCCGGACTTTGACATTCGAGTCGGTCACCATCTTGACTGCCACCATGATTTTCATTGAAAAATTCTCCGTTGCTGGAATTCATTCGACCTTGCCCTGAAAAGGCAACCCAAGGGATTTAACTGGCTAGTCCCGCGTTAAAAAACGACCGTTTTGTTCCCGTAAACCAGAACGCGGTCTTCTAGGTGGTCACGCAGCCCGCGCGCCAGCACGACTTTTTCAACGTCCTTGCCCAGCCGCACCAGGTCGTCTACTTTTTGACGATGGCTCACGCGCACGACGTCCTGATCGATGATCGGCCCCTCGTCAAGATGCTCCGTCACGTAGTGACAGGTGGCGCCGATCAGCTTCACGCCACGCAGCCGGGCCTGGTGGTAAGGTTTCGCACCACTGAACGATGGCAGGAAACTGTGATGAATGTTGATGACCTTGTGGCGGTACTTCTCGCACAGCGCCGGTGGCAAGATTTGCATGTAGCGCGCCAGCACCACGCAATCGGCCTGGTAGTCGTCCACGATCATTTCGGTTCTGGCAAAGCCTGCGGCCTTATTGTCCTTTTCCACCGGTATGCAATGAAATGGAACCCCATACCACTCCACGAGCGAGCGCAGATCTTCGTGGTTGGAGATCACACCGACGACGTCGCAATTGAGGTCGCCGGTTTTCCATCGGTCCAGCAAATCGCTCATGCAGTGCGAGCCCTTGCTGCACATCAACACAACCCGTTTCTTCTGGGCGCTGTCGACCAGGCGCCAGTTCAGCCGTAACTCCTCGGCCACCGGAAGCAGCCTCATACGCAACTCATCAATGCCAAATGGCAAGCTGTTGGCACGCACCACGATCCGGGAGAAAAACCGGTTTTCGTCATCGTCGGAATGGTGCGAAGCCTCTTCAATCCATCCGCCCTGTGAGGTGATGAACGCGGTGATGCGGGTTACGATGCCCACCTGATCCGGGCAGTCAAAAGTCAGGCAATATGTGCGATTCACGGTCATGGCGTCCTTCTTGGGAATAAATTGATATGGTGGTTTGAATAGCGAAGGTGGCAACGTTCTGCCTCGCGCTCGCACCCTGTTGCAAATTTGTTTGCTGCTCCTGGCGATCCAATTCCTACGGGTTCTGATCAAACCTTGACGCGTTCGTTCTTCGGGTCGTACCAGGCGCCGAGACGGGCCTCGGCCGGCACACGCCGATCGCCCACACCCACCTCAAATCGCGTGGCGCGCAGCAACTCGGCGGTGATCGGTTCAGTCAGTTTCACGTAACCCATGCCGAGCGAGGCTTCGACGCGGTGACCGTACATGCCGGATGTGATCAGCCCGACGGCTTGGCCATCGGCAAAGACGGGCTCTTCGTGGATCAGCAGTTCGTGCGGGTTTTCGAGCTTGAATTGCAACAGACGCTTGTTCGGTGGCGTGCCGGTTCCATGTTGTCGGCGCGCGACATCGCGCCCGATGAAGCCGCCCGGCTTGTCCCATGCGCATGTGAAGGACAGGCCAGCCTCTACCGGCGTGTCTTCAATACCGATGTCATGGCCCCAATGGCGATAGCCTTTCTCGGTGCGGCAGGCGTTGATGGCGTGGAAGCCCGCGAGCTTCAGGCCGTGGCGAGGTCCAGCAGCCATCAGTCGATCGAAAACATGCAACGCGAACTCGGCCGGGATATAGAGTTCCCAGCCCAGCTCTCCGACGTAGGTGATGCGGCTCGCGCGAACGATCGCGCAGCCAATCTCGAGTTCCTGCGAGGTGCCGAACGGAAAGGCCTCATTGCCGAGATCGGCGCCGCTGACTTCGGCCAGCAGCGCGCGCGCATTCGGGCCCATCAGGCCCAGCATTGGCAGCCCGGATGTCACGTCGGTTACGAAGCACATGGCGTCGGAGGGAATGTGTTCATTGAGATAGGCCAGATCGCGGATATGCGACGACACCGAGGTCACAACCATGAACCGGTCCGCCGCAAGCCGCGTGACCGTGAGGTCGGCCTCAATGCCGCCGCGTTCGTTGAGCCACTGGGTGTAGACGATTCGGCCTGGGGCGACATCCACGTCGGCCGTGCTGATGCGGTTGAGCACCCTGCAGGCATCACGCCCTTGAACCAGAAACTTGGCCATGGACGATTGGTCGAACAGCGCCACGCGCTCCTGAACAGCGCGGCATTCGGCGGCCACGTTGTCGAACCAGTTTTGTCGCCCGTAGCTGTACTCGTAAGCCGGCCGGGAGCCGGGCTCCCCAAACCAGTTGGCACGCTCCCAGGCGCTCAGTTCACCCATGCAGGCTCCCAGTTCCAGGAGACGGTCATGAAAGGCCGTGCGCCTCACGCCACGCGCTGTTTCAACCTGCCGAAACGGCCAGTGCATCGCAAAGAGTAGGCCCAGGCTTTCCGTCGTGCGCTCCTTGAGGTACTCGCGCGTCCCCTGACATGGATGCATGCGGCGCACCTCCATGCCGGGCAGATCGATCGGCACATGACGATCGCGGATCCACTCCGCCAGCACCTTGCCGGCACCGCCAGAGCTCTGGATGCCGATCGAATTGAATCCGCAGGCCACGAACAGGTCGCGCACTTCGGTAGTCTCGCCGAGCAGATAGCGGTCATCGGGCGTGAAGCTTTCCGGGCCGTTGAACCACGTCGCTATGCCTGTGTTCGCAAGCACGGGAACGCGTTCAATGGCCTTGCTCAGCACGGGCTCAAAGTGGTCGAAGTCCTCAGGCAGTTCATCAAAAAAGAAGTCGCGCGGAATGCCCTGCAGCGCCCAAGGCTTGGCAATTGGCTCGAAGGCGCCCAACAGCAGCTTGCCCGCATCTTCCTTGTAATAGGCCCATTCATCGGGAACGCGCAGCACGGGCAAATCGGACGGCAACCCCTGAATCGGTTCGGTGACGATGTAGAAATGCTCGGCCGCCTGCAGCGGCAGGCGCACGCCAACCTTGCGGCCGACCCAATGGCTCCACATGCCGGCGGCCAGCACCACGGTGCCGGCGCGCAACTCGCCCTCGCAGCCGTCGTGCATCAGCTTCACACCCACGGCCCGTCCGCTTTCGATGATGATGTCGAGAACCTCGGTGTTCTCAAATATTTTTGCGCCGCGCTGCTTGGCGCCTTTGGCATAGGCTTGGGTGGTATCCACCGGATTGGTCTGACCATCGTTGGGCGTCCACAATCCACCAACCACATCTTTGTCGGCGAGCAAGGGGTACTTGTTCTTGATGTCGGAGGGGGTGAGGAATTCGACCTCAACTCCGAATGCACGACCCATCGCCCCAGTGCGCTTGAACTCTTCAAAGCGCGCCTCGGTCAACGCCACAGCCACCGACCCGTTTTGCTTGAAACCCGTCGCCTGGCCGGTTTCGGCCTCCAGCGTTTTCAGCAACTCGGAGGTGTACTTGGCGAGTTCGGTCAGCGTGCGCGTGGCGCGCAACTGAGGCACCAGTCCGGCTGCGTGCCAGGTCGTTCCGCAAGTCAACTGGCGCCGCTCCAGAAGCACGACGTTGGTGATGCCAAGCTTGGCGAGGTGATAGGCAATTGAGCAGCCGATGATGCCGCCGCCGATGATGACCACATCGGCTGTTGAGGGAACATTACTCATGGGAAATCTTTGCTGCTTGCTGTGGATGACATGGGCTTACGCTAAGGCGCGCATGACAATCGTCATTGCCGAAAAGAGTCCAAATTGCGTCATGGCAACCAGGCTTGGCATGGGTGCCCGCCGTCCAGCGCAACAGGCTGCGTGGGCAGCCGAAGGACTGACGGGCCTCTGGAAA
>JBKJKI010000138.1:0-3000 GCA_046597475.1 Polaromonas sp.
GGAGCGATGCGCATGAAGGTTCTTGTCCCCGTCAAACGGGTGGTCGACTACAACGTCAAGGTGCGGGTCAAGGGCGACGGCAGCGGTGTGGACATCGCCAACGTCAAGATGAGCATGAACCCGTTCGACGAGATCGCGGTCGAAGAGGCGGTGCGCTTGAAGGAGAAGGGCGTGGCCACCGAAGTGATCGCCGTGTCCTGTGGCGTGACCCAGTGCCAGGAAACCTTGCGCACTGCGATGGCTATCGGTGCCGACCGCGCCATCCTGGTCGAAACCGCCGAGGAACTGCAGCCGCTGGCCGTCGCCAAGCTGCTCAAGGCCCTGGTAGAAAAAGAGCAGCCCCAGCTTGTCATCCTGGGCAAGCAGGCCATCGACGACGACTGCAACCAGACCGGCCAGATGCTCGCCGCGCTGCTCGGCTGGCCCCAGGCCATCTTTGCATCCAAGGTCGATGTAGAGGGCGGCAAGGCCACGGTCATGCGCGAGGTCGACGGCGGCATGGAAACGCTCTCGCTCACGCTGCCGGCCATCATCACCACCGACCTGCGCCTCAATGAGCCGCGCTACGTCACCTTGCCCAACATCATGAAGGCCAAGAAAAAGCAGCTTGACAATGTCAAGCCCGAGGAACTTGGCGTCGACGTCAAGCCGCGCCTCAAGACCCTGAAGGTCAGCGAGCCGCCCAAGCGCAGCGCCGGCGTCAAGGTGGCCGACGTGGCCGCCCTGGTCGACAAGCTCAGAAACGAAGCCAAAGTAATTTAAGGATTGATGACATGACCGCACTCGTTATTGCCGAACACGACAACGCCAGCATCAAGCCCGCCACCCTCAACACCGTGACCGCCGCCAGCCAGTGCGGCGGCGAGGTCCATTTGCTGGTGGCCGGCAAGGGCGCGCAGGCCGCTGCCCAGGCCGCAGCCCAGATTACGGGCGTGAGCAAAGTCATCCACGTCGATGGCGACCACTTTGAACACGGCCTGGCGGAAAACATGGCCGCCCAGGTGCTGGCCATTGCCCAAAACTACAGCCACATCCTGTTTCCGGCGACCGCCTCGGGCAAGAACATCGCTCCGCGCGTGGCCGCCCTGCTCGACGTGGGCCAGATTTCCGACATCACCAAGGTCGATGCTGTCGACACCTTCGAGCGCCCGATCTACGCCGGCAATGCCATTGCCATCGTGCAAAGCCTCGATGCGACCAAGGTCATCACCGTTCGCACCACCGGCTTTGATGCGGCAGCCGCCAGCGGCGGCTCGGCCGCCATTGAAGTCGTCACTGGCGTGGCCGACAGCGGCAAGTCCAGCTTCATGGGCTCGGAAATCGCCAAGAGCGACCGGCCCGAACTCACCGCCGCCAAGATCATCGTCTCCGGCGGCCGGGCCCTGGGCAGCTCCGAGAAGTTCCATGAAGTGCTCGAGCCGCTGGCCGACAAGCTGGGCGCCGCCCTGGGTGCTTCGCGCGCCGCCGTTGACGCCGGCTACGCGCCCAACGACTGGCAGGTCGGCCAGACCGGCAAGATCGTCGCGCCGCAGCTTTACATCGCCGTGGGCATTTCGGGCGCCATCCAGCACCTGGCCGGCATGAAGGACTCCAAGGTCATCGTGGCCATCAACAAGGATGCCGAGGCGCCTATTTTCAGCGTCGCTGATTACGGGCTGGAGGCTGATTTGTTTGAGGCCGTGCCTGAACTGGTCGCGGCGCTGTAAGGCAGCGCGAACCCGGGGCGTCTTGATGACGCCCTTTTTTTATCTTGAAGGCCTGTGCTGACAGGCACCCATGAACCCAGTGGAGAGTCCCATGAGCTACAAAGCCCCCCTCAAAGACATGCTGTTCGACATCAGGCATCTGGCCAATATCGACCAGATCGCGCAGATTCCGGGTTTTGAAGACGCCGGATTTGAAACTGCACAGGCCGTGCTGGAAGAATGCGCCAAGTTCACCGAGGGGGTGTTGTCGCCGCTGAACTGGGAGGGCGACAAAAGCCCGTCGAGCTGGAACGACGGTGTGGTCACGACCACCCCCGGTTTCAAGGAAGCCTTCAAGCAGTATGTCGAAGGCGGCTGGCAGGGCCTGCAGCACCCGACCGACTTTGGTGGCCAGGGCCTGCCCAAGACCATTGGCGCGGCCTGCGGTGAAATGCTAAACTCGGCCAACATGAGTTTTGCGCTTTGCCCGATGCTCACGGATGGCGCCATTGAAGCGCTGCTGACGGCAGGCTCAGACGAGCTTAACGCGGTCTATCTTGAAAAAATGGTGAGCGGCCAGTGGACCGGAACCATGAACCTGACCGAACCCCAGGCCGGCTCCGATCTCGCCGCCGTTCGCAGCCGCGCCGAGCCGCAGGCTGACGGCACTTACAAGGTGTTCGGCACCAAGATTTTCATCACCTACGGCGAGCATGACATGGCCGAGAACATCGTCCATCTGGTGCTGGCCCGCGCCAGTGGCGCACCGGAAGGCGTCAAGGGCATCAGCCTGTTTGTCGTGCCCAAGTACATGGTCAACAAAGACCTGTCGCTGGGCGCGCGCAACGATGTGCATTGCGTCAGCATCGAGCACAAGCTGGGCATCAAGGCCTCGCCCACGGCCGTGCTGCAGTTTGGCGACCACGGCGGCGCGGTCGGCTACATCGTTGGTGAGGAAAACCGCGGCCTCGAGTACATGTTCATCATGATGAACTCGGCCCGCTACGCCGTGGGCGTGCAGGGCATTGCGATTGCCGAGCGGGCCTACCAAAAAGCGGTGACATTCGCCAGGGACCGCGTGCAAAGCCGCCCGGTGGATGGCTCCGTCAAGGCCAGTGCCACCATCATTCACCACCCCGATGTCAAGCGCATGCTGATGACCATGCGCGCCTACACCGAAGGCTGCCGCGCCATGGCCACCGTGGCCGCCGCCGCCTATGACGCCGTGCATCACCACCCCGATGCAGAAGTTCGCAAGCAGAATTTGGCGTTCTACGAATTCATGGTTCCGCTGGTCAAGGGCTACAGCACCGAG
>JBKJKI010000166.1:0-12478 GCA_046597475.1 Polaromonas sp.
CTTGATCAGCATGGCCAAAGTGCGCTCAAACTTGCGGTCCAGGTGGGTTTCGTAGCGGGAAAGCTTCTCCAGCTTGTAGGCTTGCAGCCCTTCGCCAATGGTTTGGTTCACGATGGCGTCGTGGTGGCGGGATGCTTTTTCTTGTTGGTAGCACAGGGGGGAAAGGTGCTCAGTGATGAAGCTGGCCAAGCCTTCAGCATCGGCGGTGTATTCGTCTTCTTCCACATGGCTTTCCCACCACTCCCGCGAGTCGGGCAACAGGGTGCGCAGCGCCTTGTCATAGGCGCGGTCGCCACCTTTGCGCAGAATAGCGCTGGCTTTGTTGGTGGCAGCCAGGTCATGGCGGGCGGCGCGCTGGCTCTCTGTCACATCCTCCGGTTTCAAGTCCATCAGGTCGCGGATGTCGGTGCCCTCGCCAGACAATCCCATTTCAAACGGCGCCGCCGCCGGGATGACGGTCTTGGCACCGCGTGCGGATTCCTTCAATCCCTTGTTGATGGTGGCACCCTCGGCTTGCAGCACTCGGCGCTTGCGCCAGATGACGCTGGCCAGTTCCTCAATCAGGTGCTGCTCTGTGGCACCCGCAGGCAGGTGTTCGTCCATCAGCGAGTTGACCAGGCTTTCATAGTCGGCATGGCTTTCGTGGCTGAGCACGGTGTACCGGCTCAGAATGCCGTGCTTGAGGGCGTTGAAGCGGACGACTTCGTAGGGTTTGGGGCTGGGGTCTGCTGTGGGTATCAGGGGAGAGGTGCTGGTGGTGTTCATGGTGGGCTTTCAAAAAAGGGGGTTCATGTCAATCGCAATACGCCCGCCACAGCGCCATGCCAGCGCCACAGCGTTGCCCGTATCGGCTGCCACGACCCGCAGCGATACAGATCGGGCAATTGAAGTGGTGTTCGTGGTAGGCCGCTGCCAGTTCCTTCCAGTCCAACGGGTTGTCGGGTGGATCAGGCGCTTTGCGGGCGGCATCGTTGGCAGCCGTCAACCAGTCGATCAGAAGCGCCTTGCTGCTGCGGATGAGGTCACGCAGGTCCGCCGTCAAATGGCTGGACGGTGCCACTGCCAACCCCCCGGCAGGTGCCAAGGACAGATTCAGGCCAGCGTGCGAAAGCTGGGCCACCACGGTTTCTACAGCCTGTGCGGTCATCAGAATATCTCCACATCGTCCAACTGACTTGCATCCGTCGTGTCGTTATCGTCCTGAATCTCGCAACTTGGCGCAACTCTCGCAACTATGGGGCTGGCCTTTTCTGTTGCGGCACGCTCCACCGTGCGCACCACCGCCCAGCGTTTCAGGCCGTTGGTCTTGTTGGCAAGAACAAGGCGCAGGCCGGTGCAAAGTTGACCGGCGTGGCGCTCCAGCCAGCGGCCCAAAATCCGCACATTGAGCTTGCCGTTTTGCCCGGCAATCTCGTCGAGTGCATCAAACAACACGGACTGAGCGCCAAACATTTCGATCGCTTTAGTTATGGCCTGCGCCGGTGACGTTGGGGTGTGGCCAAAGCTTGCCAGCCAGGCATTCAGCAGTGCGGCCAGCTTTGAGGTCTCAGGGTTCTCCGAGGCAGCGCGGTCAATAGATTCCGCCGGGTCAACAAACATGGGCAAATCGGTCAGATCCCGGCCCGAGTCCCTCATCCGCTCCCGAAGCCAGCACAAGGGCTGGCGCACCAGGTCGTCCCACAGCTCAAACGAAGCGATGCGCCCTTTGGCTACCTTGGGCCTGCCAGCGGCAATATAGGCCCGCACAATGGTCAGCGCAGCCACCACCAAAGCTTGGCGGTTGTTGCAGACTTCTGTAAGCGGGTCAAACTCAAACTCGCGTTTGAAGGGTGTTTCAATCTGCGCATCCAAGCGCGCCAGCAATATCCGTCGGTGGGTGTCGCCCGTTAAAACGAGGTTGTTGCCCGACACCAGAAACAAAGCGCGGTTTGGCAACTCCACGTTCTCCGAGACACCCAACACGCGGTCGGCAAACAAGGACGATGTCAAGAACGAGTCGATCACCGAATTGCCCAAGGGCTCGCGCACGTTGTCCCACAGCAGGACCTTGGAGCCACCGCGCAGGGAAGCAAACAAACGCTTGCGGCATTCGTCCTCTTCGTTGGTGGGTGGCAGCACGGCCACATCGCCGCCCGTGGCCAGTGCACCTATGCACTTTGCCAACAAGGTCTTGCCGGTGCCCGCCGCTGGCGCATCAAAGCCGGTAGCCGGGCAGGTGGGCAGTGCCGGGCGCAGACACGCGGCAAGCATGGCGGCCAAGGTCACGCCTACGGCAACTTCGTCGGCAAAGGGAAACAAGCGGATCGGATGCCACAACTTGGCCAAGGCGTCCAGGGCTTTCTCGACAGTGGGTGCCAGCGGCACTGCCAGCGGATAGGCTTCGGTGGTGACGTACATCAACCCGGTCGCCGGGTCATGGCCGGGTTCGTCCAGCGCGCTGCCATCGGGTCGTAAAGTCGGCGCCGTGGTGACCGCCGTCAACTTGCGAAAATTGCGGCTGCCATGCTTGGCAATGATGGCATTGGCAATGTAGGTGGGTGCGTCTTCGGCAATTTCCCGCGTTGAGGTGACGTTTCCGTCGTCATCGCGCTCGGTCTTGACGCTGTAGAACTCGGCCACCCGGCCCGCGTGGTCCACCAGCCAGTCCCGGCTGACCGGGGTGGCCTTGCCGTCGGCCACAAACGCAATGGCATTGGTGCCAAAGTCAAATAATTCACTGCGGTCGCGCAAGACATGCAGCACGGCATCGGTGGAGTCCACCCGCATACCCCGGCCCAATTGAACCCTTGCCGATTGGCGGCGCAGCTCGTACCGCATGCCGCCGTGGCGGTGTGAAAACAGGTCCGGGCGGGTGCCGTTCAGCAGGCGGGCCACAGCCACGCGCCGGTCAGTGTCCGGGTCCAGCGGGTCGGAAAACCGCGTGTTGTGCCAGCGTTGCGGGTTATCCAGAAGCTGCGCCACGTTCACCACCTGGCCGTCGGCACAAGTCAGCTCGAAGTCCCCCATCAGGACTTGGTGCACCGCAGCGCGCTCCAGCACATTGCTAGCCTGTGCCAGCTTGATGCCACGGCTTTGCGCCAGGGCAGGAGCCTTGTCAGCCACCCAATGGCGCCGGGCGGTGTCGCACTTTTCAGATACCGCTGCGCGTGCTGCCTTGAGTCCGGCCTGGGCCTGTTTCTTGATTGAGGGCGTGGCGCTGTCGATGAGCAGGCGCAGGTTGAATTGCGCCGCCGCGTCGCCATAGATCACACCATCAACGCCGGCGCGGGTAACGCCGTTCACCAACACCGATGGACCGGCAAAGTCCAGCCGCTCTGGCTGCCAGACCGACACATCGACAAGGCATCTTGGCAGACGTTGGCCTGCGACACCCACTTCGCACCATCCCGCGCCTGGTGTTGCCCACAGCAGGGCCTCCAGGGCCTTGCCCGCCTCCGGGATCAGCGTGGCGTCCACCACGGGGATATACAGGCGGTGCCGGGTCAAACCGGACAAGGTGCGACCATCAGGGCCAACACAGCCCGCCGATGCACTGGGCCGCCAGAGCATCGGTGCTTCGGCCAAAGCTGGCGCGGCTGCAATCAGTCGGTCCCGAAACTGAAGCGCAGACAGCGCGCCTTCGGGCAAACCGTCGTGGTCCAACATCATCACGCCCGGCGCGGCCCTGAACTTGAAGTTCTCGCGGGTGCGGGCGATAGCACCCCCTTTCTGCGCCTCGGTATCCCCTTGCGTACAGACCACCACCGCGTCGTCTTTGGTGACGCCCCAGGTGACTGCCTGCGCACTGGTCAGGGTGTCAAGGTGCGACTTGAGATCGTGCAGATCAGCCACGATGACACGCTGTGCCTGGCCCCGGCTGAGCATGGCAGATGTCTCCTTGCGCATGCCGCCCGTGGCGCTCAGGCCAATGATCTTTGTCAATCGGGCCGGTTTGATGCTGGTGATGACGGTGCATGCGAGGGGCAGTTTGGGCGACTCTGGGGGCGTAGTTTGCTCTGCATGATCCACGTTTGGCTCTGCGCAGTTGCGAGAGTTGTCTGGGGTTGCGAGATTTGGGGTGGCTGCCGGCTGGTCATCCAGGGGGGCTTCGGTCGGGTCGTTCATACACACCCTTTCAACGCAATACCCAATAGGATTGCAACGGCATAAGGCGCGGACTGAAGCAGCCAATAGGAGAGGGCCATAAAAGCTTCTTTCATGGCTACAGCCCCAAAATTGTCATCAGTTCTTTGCGCTTCGTGTGCAGCGACTGGACCAGCTCGCGGATTTCGGCATCGGTCTTACCGGAAATGCGAGCGGCGTTGAGCGACTCAATCTCATTCGCGGGCCAGCCCACGGCGCGTGGCCCCAGGCTAACGGGCTTGGTCCACAGGCCTTGCGCAATGCGCAGGTAGATGGTGGAGCGGGAGTAGCCAGAACGGGATTTGGCAGCAGGAATTCGCAGGATCGTGTGCGTCATGTTGGGTCCTCTTTGACGGGTATGGAACAAACTCAGACGCAAGTGTGTTTGGGCGTTTTGGGCGATCAAAGGCCCGCCCGGCTGCGTGCAGTGAGCTGTTTTTCAGAGGAGGAGTTGGCTTGACAGTCTGGAACAAAGCAGCGCCAAACGGCGCTTTGTCAGAGGGAAAAGTTGGGCGAAAAATTTCCGCCCAACTATTTCAGGATTTCTTGGTTATTCGACCAAAACATGCACTTGACGGAATATTCCATGGAGGTTATATTTGCGCATGACTTGGGATGTTGAATACACAGACGAATTTGGTGACTGGTGGGGCAGCCTCACGGAAGACGAGCAGGTGTCATTGGCCGCCTCGGTGCAGTTGCTGGAAGAGCGGGGGCCGTCATTGGGGCACCCACACAGCAGCGGCATCAATGGCTCCAAGCATGGTCATATGCGCGAGCTTCGGACGCAGCATGGCGGGCGACCATTTCGCACGCTGTACGCATTCGATCCGCGCCGGATGGCGATTCTTTTGATTGGTGGCGACAAGACGGGCGACAACCGTTGGTATGACGTGAATGTGCCGATGGCCGACCGGCTGTATGACCAGCACCTGGTACAACTTCGACGTGAAGGAGAGATTGATGGCTAAGAAATTTACAGAACTGCGCGCAGGTATGAGCCAGGCTGCACGCGAGAAGGCGGACGGCATGGCCCGGCAGATGTTGGCCGAAATGCCACTCAACGAACTGCGCCAAGCCCGTGGACTGTCTCAAAAGATGTTGGCCGAAGTGCTGCATGTGCAGCAGCCATCGATTGCAAAGATCGAAAAGCGGACCGACATGTACCTATCCACCCTGCGCAGCCACATCGAGGCCATGGGCGGTGAACTGGATGTGATTGCGCGGTTTCCAGACGGGTCGGTAAAGATCAAAAACTTTACTGAATTGGGGGCTGTCGCCCCGCTTTGATTTCGGGTGACTGGCTGGTTGGCAATCAGAGCTTCATGTTCTTTTTGATCGTGCTGGCGTCGCGACTGAGAGGGTTATGCGTCTTCGCGATCTGCAGCGAATACCAGACATCCGATTTGCCAGGGTGCTTGCGCTTCAATGCCGTGTACGCCTTGCGCCAGCGTTCGTACATGGCCTGCGTGTCATGTTTGCCCACCTCGCGCCTCACACTGCTGGGCGTGTAGCGCGAGTCTGCCGTGGTGGCGCTGTCCACCAGCTGCTGAACCATCACTGCGTCAATCGAATAGGCCCCATTGGCATGGCCAATGAAGTCGGCTAAAGGCAAAGCGTTACCACCAGCTACTAAAGCCAATGCGCCCTTGGCTTGCAGGCACAGCATCTGGCTGCGCTTGTTTCCCGTGGCCACACCAATTTCCCACAGACTCGCATCTTCGGTTTGCTTGGTCACGCTTCGGATGCCAAGGGTATCGGCCACAAATCCGCACACCGCTTGCGCGCTGCACTGCCACTGCGCCAGCCGATCCACAGAGACGGTCACGCGGTTGATGTCGCTGCGCTTGTCACACACCACGAACGACGTGGCGGGCGCGTTGGCGCGTGCCAGCGTGTGCACCGGCATGCTGCATTCTTCCTCGCAGCCGGGGCAAACCACACTTTGGGCTGGGCGCGCTTTCAACAGCAGGCTTTGTGCTTTCAGGGCTGACACAGCCGCTGCAGGCCACAAATTCAGCTCCTTGGTACTGACGAGGACTGCCGCCCCATGGCGCGCACCGATGCGGGCCAGCAACTCGATCAGGGCGGCTTGCGGTGTCATTCCACGAGTGCGTGTGCCACAGCCGTGGGGGTAGCGGGAGTGGCGGCGCGTGTGGCCAAGTCGTCGGCCAACTGGTCGGGCTCGCGGGGCTCTATGCCCGAGGCGCTGAGCATGTCACGCAGTTTCAACCCGACCTCGTCGTATTTGAGTGAGCAGGAGTTGGGGTAGGTGATGTGGATGTTGACCATCTTGGGTGGCCGGTCGGCCTCGACCACCATGGACACGGCCAAGTTCACTTGGGTGACGCTGTACTGGGCCATGGGCATCGCTGCTTGGATGCGGTCCAGCAAAGCATAAACGGCTTGGGGGTCCCGGCTGGTGTCGGCTTCAAGCGAGATGCGTTCGCCCTTGATGGCTCGTGATGACAGGCGCAGCTTCTTGACGACAATGCTTTCAATACCGCTGCCCAGCTCGTAGGTGAAATCAAAATTGCGTTGCATTAGCGGCCCCAAGTCGTACACCCGCGAATCTTTGGGGTCGGGCGGCAGCTCGGGCAGCCGGAGAATTGCCGTGGCAAACATGGCTTGCAGAGGCACTATGGCCTTGTAGGAGCCTCGATAGTTCAGGTCCAGCGTGCCTTCGGACTGCGAGTAGACAAAGATCACTTCAAACGCCGGGTTGTGCGGGCGAACGCCAAATTGCCCATCCACCCACTCGGGGCTTTGCTGTGAATAGTCTTCGGGGTAGGCAAAGAAGTAGTCACGGTCGCCCCGGCGAAAGGGTTCCACCACGCAGTTGTTGCCCCGACCCTCGGTGTGGTGAAAGTAGGTGCGGATGCTCTTGGCCAGCGCCTGGATGCTGGCGACATCCACCGAAGCCGCGTTGTGCGGCAGATTCTTGCGCTTGCGCCAGTGCGACAGCGTGTCTGCATGATAGAAGCGCGTGGCACCACGCCAAAACGGGTTGTGGTCCAGATACGTGACCATGGCGCGCTCAAAGTGGTTGACCAGTGCGGCCAGGTTTTCCGCGAAGGCATTGGCGGCGCTGGGATCTGCATCCTGGGTCAGGTGCCATTGGGCCTCGTCCAGAATGGCGCGGCAACCTTTTTCGCAACTCATCTCGAAAATGTCGCGGAACTCTGCATCCATGGTGTTGCGCTGGGCCTCGGGTAAGGCCAGCCAGGCGGCAAACAATTCGTCGTGCCGGGTCTCAGACATGGCGGCAAAGTCGAACTCGTCAAACACCGCGCGCCCCGCGAAGTAGCGGGCCAGCAGGGCGTTGGGCATCTGCCGGAAAAAGTCTCTGGTCGAGTAATGACGGGCCATGTGTTCTCCCTGCTGATCGATGAAGTCAGCGTATCCAACGCTGCCGGAGCTCTCTAAACTTTACTGTACTTACAGTACTTTACAGTACATTGCAGTATATTTACAGCCAAACAGTCGTCGGGGAAATCAGGGCCACAGAAAAGATAACCACCTTGACCTTCCGTATCGAGCCCAACATCAAAGAAGCGCTATGCATCGCCGCCGACCGTGACCACCGATCCATTGCAAACATGGTTGCCGTGATGATTCGGGAGCACTGCGCACGCGTAGGCATACCAATTCAGGATAAGCAGACACCATCAGCATCGGTGGCTGCCAAACCAAAATCACGTAAATGACACGAGTCAGCCCAAAATGAGTCCTATGGAACTGCCGCTGTCTAATCCCTTTTTCGACCACCCCATCCTCAACTCTCCCTATACCTGTCCCCAGCAGCATTGGGAATTGGACCCAGACGGCCAGCCCACCCAGCAAGTGGTTGAAAGCCGCAGGCGCGCCGAATTCATCACGCCTATCCCCAAGCCGAAGAAGCGCAAGAAGGCGGCTTCACAAGATGAGATGTTGTTTGACGAGGGCAAAAACCTGTCCACGGCCGCCCAGCAGTACGACATCACATCCATCATCAACCAGGTACGCCAGTCGGTGGACACCTGGCGCAGCCTGCCAAACCCGGCGCAATGGCAGGTGACGCCCGAGACGGCACGCCTTTTGCAACACTGGCGGCACCACAACTTCAGCGGCGTGCGCCCGTTCTTCTGCCAGGTCGAAGCCGCCGAAACCGCCATCTGGCTCACCGAAGTTGCGCCGCAGACCAAAAGCGGCAAGCTATTGCTCGACCACCTGGCCAGTGCCAATAAAGACGCCAACCCCGAACTGATGCGCCTGGCCCTCAAGCTGGCCACGGGTGCAGGCAAAACCACCGTCATGGCCATGCTGATCGCCTGGCAGACCATCAACGCGGTGCGCCGCCCCACCAGCAAGCACTTCACCCGGGGCTTTCTGATCTGCGCACCCGGCCTCACCATCAAAGACCGCCTGCGCGTCCTGCAGCCGGGCGACCCCAGCAGCTACTACAAAGACCGCGAGCTGCTGCCCAGCGACATGCTCGATGACATGGGCAAGGCCAAGATCGTCATCACCAACTACCACGCCTTCAAGATGCGTGAGCGCATCGAGCTGTCCAAAGGTGGCCGCCAGTTGCTGCAAGGCCGCACGGGCGATGCCCCGCTGACGCTGGAAACCGAAGGCCAGATGATCCAGCGTGTCATGCCCGACCTGATGGGTCTGAAAAATATCATGGTCATCAACGACGAGGCCCATCACTGCTACCGCGAAAAGCCCAAGTCTGACGATGACGAGGACCTCAAAGGCGATGAAAAGAAAGAGGCCGACAAAAACAATGAGGCCGCCCGTCTCTGGATTTCAGGCATTGAAGCCGTCAATCGCAAGCTGGGCGTCGCCCGCGTCATGGACCTGTCTGCCACCCCGTTCTTTCTGAGCGGCTCGGGCTATGCCGAGGGTACCTTGTTCCCCTGGACCATGAGCGACTTCTCGCTGATGGACGCTATCGAATGCGGCATCGTCAAATTGCCCCGCGTGCCGGTGGCCGAGAACATCCCCGGCGAAGAAATGCCGGTGTTTCGCAACCTGTGGGAACACATTCGCAAAGACATGCCCAAAAAGGGCCGTGGCACCGGCGGCGAGCTGGACCCGCTCAAGCTGCCCCTGCGCCTGCAAACCGCGCTGCTGGCGCTCTACGGCCACTACGAAAAAACGCACAAGCTGTGGGAAGAGCGCGGCATCAAGGTGCCACCGTGCTTCATCATCGTCTGCCAGAACACCGCAATCTCCAAGCTGGTGTATGACTTTGTATCGGGCTTTCACCGCAAGAACGACGACGACAGCACCACCCTGGAAAACGGCCGCCTGGCCTTGTTCCGCAACTTTGACGAGACCACTGGCAACCCGCTGCCGCGCCCCAACACCTTGCTGATCGACAGCGAACAGCTCGAAGCCGGTGACGCGCTGGACGCCAGCTTTCGCAGCATGGCTGCCGATGAAATTGAGCGCTTTCGGCGCGAGATCGTCGAGCGCAGTGGTGATGCCCGTGCCGGCGACAACATCACTGACCAAGAGCTGCTGCGCGAGGTGATGAACACCGTGGGCAAAGAGGGACAACTCGGTGGCGGCATCCGCTGCGTCGTGTCGGTGTCCATGCTCACCGAAGGCTGGGACGCCAACACCGTCACCCATGTGCTGGGCATTCGTGCCTTTGGTACGCAGTTGCTGTGCGAGCAGGTGATTGGACGTGCGCTGCGCCGACAGTCCTACGAGTTGAACGAGGAAGGGCCGGACAAGGGCCTGTTCAGCGTCGAATACGCCGACGTGTTTGGCATCCCCTTCAATTTCACTGCCAAGCCCGTCATTGCCCCGCCCCAGCCGCCACGCCAGACTGTGCAGGTCAAGGCCATGCGCCCGGAGCGCGATGCGCTGGAGATCACTTTCCCCCGAGTGGAAGGCTACCGGGTTGAGCTGCCTGAAGAACGACTTGCGGCAAGTTTTACGGATGAGTCAGTGCTGCGGCTGACGCCTGCTTTGACAGGGCCAACAGAGAATCGCAATGAAGGCATCATTGGTGAAGGCGTCAACCTCAATGTTCAGCACCTGGGTGAGGTTCGGCCTTCAACGCTTCTGTTTCACCTCACCCATCGCCTGCTGTACACCAAATGGCGCGACCCTGGCGAAGCACCCAAACTACACCTTTTTGGGCAACTCAAACGCGTAGTGAAGAAATGGCTTGATGGTGACGAACAGCGCCAATATTTAATTTGTGAAGGTGGTACTTATCCTGCGCAACTGATGTACCAGGAGCTGGCCGACATGGCCTGCAACAAAATCACCGCCGCCATCACCCGCCAGTTTCTGGGCGAGCGCCCCATCAAGGCGCTGCTTGATGCCTACAACCCCACCGGCTCCAGCGCCCATGTGCGCTTTAACACCAGCAAGACCGACCGTTGGGAAACCAGCTCCAAACACTGCCAGCTCAACTGGGTGATTCTGGACAGCGACTGGGAGGCCGAATTCTGCCGCGTGGCCGAATCGCACCCCAAGGTGCTGGCCTACGTCAAAAACCACAACTTGGGGCTGGAAGTGCCTTACCGCTTTGGCTCCACCCTGCGCAAATACCTGCCCGACTTTGTGGTGCTGGTGGACGACGGCCACGGCCCGGCAGACCCGCTGCACCTGGTGGTCGAGATCAAAGGCTACCGGGGTGAAGACGCGATAGAGAAAAAATCCACCATGGACACCTACTGGGTGCCCGGCGTCAACCACCTGGGCAGCCATGGCCGCTGGGCGTTTGCCGAATTCACCGAGGTGTTCCAGATCGAGGCCGACTTCAAGGCCAAGATTGACGCGCAATTCAAACAACTGATAGAGACCGCTGCCAACAAGACAGCGACGGGAAACCCATAAGCATGGCCACCAAACTGAGCACCAAACACGTCGAAACCCTCACCCACGACGAGGCCAAGCGCAAAAACATTCCATCGGTCGAGCAGCAGTCCATTGCTTCGCAAGAGCACATTGCCCCCCGGCAAATCCGCTACCCACGCAATACCGACCTGGACCCGCAACTGGTCTGGCGCGGCAAGGACGAGCAGGATTGGAGCGACCTAGTGGTCAACGCGCCGCCGCTTTACATCCAAGAGAAAGTCCACGCCAAGGCGCTGATTGACGACCTGCTGCGCACCACGCGCGAGCGCGAGCATGACGCTGGGCAGGTCACCGCAGATTTGTTCTCAGACTTCAACGGCATCCCCAAGGGCGCCGACAAAACCGAGTTCTACCAGCACGACCAGAACTGGACCAACCGCATGATCCTGGGCGACAGCCTGCAGGTGATGGCCAGCTTGGCCGAGCGCGAGGGCCTGCGCGGCAAGGTGCAGTGCATCTATTTCGATCCGCCCTACGGCATCAAATTCAACAGCAATTTTCAGTGGAGCACGACCAGCCGGGATGTGAAGGACGGCAATGCGCAGCACATCACCTGCTCGGGCTCGCGGGTGATGTGGCCGGCGTGGCCGTCCTTCACGTCGCGGCTGGTGGTGGACCACTGGAAGTTGCTGTTGAACTTGATGCCGTAGGGCGGGTCGAAGTAGATGCACTGCACCTTGCCGCGCAGCCCCTCGCGCTCGGCCAGGCTGGCCATGACTGGCAGGGAGTCGCCGAGGATCATGCGGTTGCTCCAGTTCTGGTCGTGCTGGTAGAACTCGGTCTTGTCCGCGCCCGTGGGGATGCCGTTGAAGTCGGCGAAGAGATCGGGCGTGCTCTCTCCCGCCTCGTGGGCGCGCTCCTTCGTGGCGCGCAGCAGGTCGTCGATGAGCACCTTGGGGTGGACCTTTTCCTGGATGTAGAGCGGCGGCGCGTGGACGACGAGCTCGCTCCAGTCCTGCTCATCCTTCCCGCGCCAGACGAGCTGCGGATCGAGGTCGCGATTGCGCGGGTAGCGAAGGGTCTTCGGCTGCTCGTGCTCCTTCTGGATGATGGACTGCTGCTCGGCAGACGGGATGTTCTTCCGCTTGTCCTCGTCATGCTTGAGGGTTTCGACGGATTTGGGTGTGGTGGGCTTTTTGGCCATGAGTCAGGAGGATTTAACCGCAGAGAACGCAGAGAACACAAAGAGAGGAAGACTAATGAATCTTTGTGCTCCTTGCGTTCTCTGCGGTTCATTCATTCGTCAGAGGGGTTTAGCCGCGAAGAACGCAGAGAGCGCAGAGATCACAAAGAAGAGGGCAAGGAATCTTTGTGCTCCTTGCGTTCTTTGCGGTTGTTTAGATGAATTTCCGGGCATGAGTCAGAGGGGTTTAACCGCAGAGAGCGCAAAGATCGCAGAGAAGGAATGAGGATGTGGATTTCATGTTTCTAAATCTTTGTGCTCTCTGCGTTCTTTGCGATCTTTGCGCTCTCTGCGGTTAAACCCCTCTGA
>JBKJKI010000197.1:0-8416 GCA_046597475.1 Polaromonas sp.
ACTGCGGTGCGGGCTTGCTTGGGGGCGGCCCGGCGCGGCGCTCATGGCTTCACAGCGCCAGACTCATGACGCTGGCGTCTTCGCCCCGGGGGTGGGACGCCAGCGTCATGAGTCTGGCGCTGTGAAGCCATGAGCGCCGCGCCGGGCCGCCCCCAAGCAAGCTCGCACCGCAGTGCGCAGCACGAAGGTACTCCAATGAGCGCCGCGCCGGGCCGCCCCCAAGCAAGCCCGCACCGCAGTGCGCAGCACGAAGGTACTCCAATGAGTCTTGATCTTGACAGGCGCCAGCGCGCCATGCTGCGCGAAATGGGCGTGCAGGTCTGGCTGCCCGAAACGCCTGCTGCCCCACCGCTAGTTGCGCAAGCTGTCGCCGCCGCTGACCCGGATGTACCGGCTGCGAAAGCCGGAATTCCTGAAACGCCTCGCACCACAAAACCCATAGCGCACCCTGCTGCGGCGCGGCAGGCCAGCCCTGTGGCACGGCCGCCCTCGCCGCACACCGCGCCGGCTCAGCAGCCGCTGCCGGCCGGCGCGCACGGCGATGGCGCGCTGCCTGCCTGGCATCTGGGCGAGGTGCAGCTGCTCTACGCCGACAGCGCCGTGCCAGGCGGCGCACGCTGGCTGGTGCTGGCGGAAACGCCGGCCGCCGCGCTGCAGGGGCCGGTTTTCCAGGGTGACGCGGGCCGGCTGCTTGACAATATGCTGCGTGCCGCCCGCCTGCACCTGGCTGGCGCCGCCATGCATGCGCCGGTGGTGCGTCATGCCGCGGGCGCGCCGGGCGAGGCATTTTCAGCCGCGCTGGCCGCCCTCATCAGCCAGGCGCAACCCGACATCGTGCTGGTGATGGGCCGCATGGCCAGCCAGGCGCTGCTTCGGTCCACCGAGCCGCTGGGCCGGCTCAGGGGCCGGGTGCATGCGCTGCATGGTGCGCGCGCCGTGGTGAGCTATGACGCGACTTACCTGCTGCGCATGCCGGCCGACAAGGCCAAGGCCTGGGAAGACCTGCGCCTGGCCATGGGCCTGACGGCAGCGTCATAAGCCATTAATTCCTCGACGGCGCCAGCACCGAGGCGATAGACACCAGCATCAGCCCGACCGCTGCCCAGTCCTGCCAGTGCAGCACTTCGCCCAGCCCCAGCGCGCCCGAGAAAACCCCCAGGACCGGAATCATCATCACGCTCAGCGTCGAGGCAATCGGCGGCAGCGTGCGCGCCAGCGTCAGCCAGACGGCCTGGGCCAGGCCGAACACCAGCACCGCGTTGTAGCCAATGGCGAACCAGGTGTGCGCCGGGGGAGCGCGCCACTGCGGGTATTCCAGCACCACGCACAGCAGCGTGATCAGCACCGCCGTGATCAGCATCATCCAGAAAGCCAGCGTCAGGGTGGGCACGCCAACCTTGCTGTCGCGCAGGCGCTGCGTGCCATAGGCCCAGCAGGCCGCCGCCGCCAGCGCGCCCAGCACGGCCAGCGGCTGGCCCGACAGGTGCGTCACCTCGAACCACAGCAGCAGCGCCACGCCCAGCGCCGCCGCCGCCACGCCCAGCCAGTTGCGCAGCCGCAGGCGCGTGCCAAAAAACCAGGCACCCAGCAGCGCCGAGAAAATCGGCATGGTGTAACCCAGGATGGCCGAGCGGCCGCTGCTCAGGTGCTTGACCGCCAGGATGATCAGCACGTTCCAGATCACCAGGTTGGTCAGGGCGAGCCAGAACACCTCGCGGTATTTTTCACGCGGAATGTGAAAGGGCGTCTTGCGCTTTACCATCAGCAGCACCATCACCGGAAGGCCCAGCCAGATGCACAGCACGCGAAAGGTCAGCGGCGGGTAGCCGGTGACGCCCAGCTTCATCACGGGCCAGTTAAGGCCCCAGACCAGGGTCAGCAGGGCCAGGAGCAGGAGTTGTTTGCGGGTGAGTTGCATGAACGGGGAGGCGCAGGAATGCCGGGGAGGGTGAAGGGGCCGAGTCTGCATTGTCCGGGTTTGCGCGCCGGAATGGGGCTTCTTACAATGGGGCATGACTTTTCTCGACATGCTGGGCGCCGCGGAGCGCCAGAACAACTCCATGCTGTGCGTCGGCCTGGACCCCGAGCCCGCCAGATTCCCTGGCAAGCTCAAGGACGAGGCCAGCCGGATTTACGATTTTTGCGCCGCCATCGTCGACAGCGTGGCCGACCTGGTGTCGGCCTTCAAGCCGCAGATCGCCTACTTTGCCGCGCACCGCGCCGAGGGCCAGCTCGAACGCCTGATCGCGCACATGCGCCGCGTGGCGCCACAGGTACCCATCATCCTGGACGCCAAGCGCGGCGACATCGGCAGCACCGCCGAGCAGTACGCCATCGAGGCCTTCGAGCGCTACGGCGCTGACGCCGTCACGCTCTCGCCCTTCATGGGTTTTGACTCGGTCGCGCCCTACCTCAAGTACCACGACAAGGGCGCGTTCCTGCTGTGTCGCACCTCCAACCCGGGCGGCGACGACCTGCAAAGCCAGCGCCTGGCGTCCATCGAAGGCCAGCCGCTGCTCTACGAGCATGTGGCGCGGCTGGCGCAGGGCCCTTGGAACCTCAACGGCCAGCTCGGCCTGGTCGTCGGCGCGACCTACCCGGCGGAAATCGAGCGCGTGCGGGCCGTGGCGCCGACGCTGCCGCTCTTGATTCCGGGCGTGGGCGCGCAGGGCGGCGACGCCGTGGCCACCGTGCGCGCCGGCTGGCGCGGCCAAGCCGGGCAGAGCAGCGCGCCCATCATCGTCAACTCCTCGCGCGCCATCCTGTACGCCTCCTCGGGCGCCGATTTTGCCGAAGCCGCGCGCGAGGCCGCCCGCAAGACGCGCGACCTGCTGCACGCGGCAAAGCACTGAATTGCCTGCAATTGGTGGCGGTTAGTTCGCCTTAGGCGGCGGAATGTTAGGGCAGGCCATCAACACCCTGGAGCCGGTGCAGAATCGCCGCATTCCCGACACCCGGCAAGTCCCCCTGGTTGCCCGCTTGGTGCTATAGTTACGATAGCAATTTATGGCCGAAATCATTGGGCTAAACGCTGTTTTTGTCAGTAATTGGCGGGTGACGCGACGCTGGCGGCCATGGGGTCGTGCCAGCGCTGCCAGGGCCGGTGCTGGCAGGGAAGGCGGGCCGCGGCTAAGATGAATTTTTTGCCGCTTGCGGGAAAGACAGCGGCGAGCCGGAGACTCATATGGACTCCAGGGTAGAAGGCAAGACCGCGTTTGTATTTGCCGGCGGCGGCAGTTTTGGCGCGATTCAGGTTGGCATGCTGCAGGCGCTGATCGCCCACGGCGTGCGGCCCGATCTTGTCGTGGGCGCTTCCGTGGGTGCCATCAATTGCGCGTACTTCGCGGGCAAGCCGACGCTGGACGGCGTAGCGCAGCTGCGCGAGCTGTGGTGCGGGCTCAAGCGCAGCATGATCTTTCCCATGACCTTCAGCCGCATCACCGGCCTGTTTTCCCGTTCACCCTCGCTGGTCGACGCCAGCGGACTGCGCGCGCTGATCGAGCGGCACCTGCCCTACAGCCGGCTGGAGCAGGCCGCGCTGCCCCTGCATGTGGTGGCCACCGGGCAGCTGCACGGCAACCCGGTCTGCCTGTCGTCCGGCCCGGCGGTCGATGCGATCCTGGCCAGTTGCGCCATACCGGCGATTTTTCCGCCGGTGCGGGTCGGCGATGAGTACCTGATCGATGGCGCGATTGCCAGCAACACCCCCGTCGCGACGGCGGGGCTGCTGGGCGCGAGCCGGCTGATCGTGCTGCCGACCGGCTATGCCTGCGCGCTGACCGCGCCGCCGGCCAGCGCCATCGGCAGCGCGCTGCATGCGCTGAACATGTTGATCGCGCACCAGCTGGTGCAAGACCTGGAGTTGCTGGCCGACCGCTACGAGGTGCTGACGGTGCCGCCCTTGTGCCCGCTGGAGGCGTCGGCCTACGACTTCTCGCGCGCGGCCGAACTGATCGACCGGGCCGAGAAAAATACCCGGCGGTGGCTGGCGGGCGGCGGCCTGCAGCGCCAGCGCATTCCCGAGGCACTGCGGCCGCATGTCGATTAGGCCTCTTCGATCCCGGACCGCCGGGCGGACCGGCGCCCGGTCTCAGCGCCGCTTCACCAGGCCGCCCAGCATCACGCACGCCAGCGCAGCCACCATGAAGGCAATCCCGACCCACTGCCAGGGCGTGATGAGCTCGCCGAGCATCAGCATGCCCGCGCCCAGGCCGACAACCGGCACGCCCAGGCCGAAGGGCGAGACGCGGTTGGCCGGGTGGCGCTTGAGCAGGCTGGTCCACAGGCTGTAGCCCAGCAGGGTTGCCATCCAGCCCAGATAAGCCACCGACAGCCAGCTGGTCACGCCGGCCTGCAGCCATTGCCAGCGCAGCGCTTCGGGGTCAAACACAAACGACAGCGCCATGAAGGGCGGCACCGCGACCAGGCTGCTCCAGAGGACAAAGGCCGTCGCCGAATAGTTGCCGGCCGCCTGCTGCACATGGCGCGCCACGATATTGGACAGTGACCACATCGCGGCCGCGCCCAGCGTCAGCAGGAAACCCGCCACCGTGGTGTCGCCGGCGGCCGCCCCGCCGGGGCTGACGTAGTTCCAGGCAAAGCACGACAGGCCCAGCGCTGCCAGCACCATGCCCGCCTGCAGCGGCCGGCTGGCGCGCTCTTGCAGCAGCACAAAGCCGAACAGCGCGGTAAAAAACACCTGGGTCTGCAGCAGCACCGAGGCCAGCGCCGCCGTCATGCCGACCTTCAGCGCCAGGAACAGGATGCCAAATTGCCCCACCCCCTGAAACAGGCCATAGAGCACCACCCACTTCCAGGGCACGGCCGGTGGCCGGATGAACAGCACCAGCGGCAGCGCGGCGAAGACGAAACGGGCGGTGCCCAGCTGGAAAGGCGTGAAGCCGCGCAGGGCAAACTTCATCGCGACGAAATTGACGCCCCATATCACCACCACGGCCAGGGCGGCGACCAGATCCCGGCCGCTCAGGCGGGCGGTGTTCAAAATGCGCCAGACAAAAGGTGAAGAGTCATGGTGAGGCGGGCCGTGGCGTGGTGGGTGAAACGGAGAATGCGGGATTGGCCATGAAGGCCTTGCCGATTATTCCTCAAGGGGGCAAAAGCCGTTAGCGGCGCGGGAAGCAGCCCGGTTCACAGGCGGCGGCAACCGGCAAAACGCCCGATGGCGGCGATAAATCTGCTAATCTTCTTTTGGGTAGTTACTTCCATTTTTTGAAAGCCTCATCATGTCCAAAGCCAGCCAAGCCATTGTCGATTCGCAGGAACGCCTGGTGTCCGCGATCCGTTCGGAAATATCCGATGCCGAAGACGTTCTCTCCGCCACTGCGGACCAGGTGGGTGAAAAAATCGCCAGGCTGCGCGAACGCATCCAGAGCCGCCTGCGCGAAGCCAGGCTGCGTCTGGCCGACGCCGAAGCCGCAGTGGTCGCCAATGCCAAGGCTGCGGCCCGCGCCACCGACGACTATGTGCATGAGTCGCCCTGGACGGCCATCGGCATTGCTGCCGGTGTGGGCGTGCTGGTCGGCCTTGCGCTGGGCCGGCGCTGAAGGGCGCGGTCAGCCTGCCGCCGGCTGCCAGACCTGTCCGGCGACCCGCAGCATGTTCAGGCCCATGACGCCGGCCGCTTCATCTGGCGCCATGCCCACACGCTCAAGCGCCTGCGCCAGCAACTGCCAGGTTTCGACCGGCGTGTAGGTCATGCGCTCAATCGCGCGCTGGTAACCCGCCGCGACGGGCCACCAGTAAGCCGGGTCGTAGTCGCCCGGCGGGTTGTCGTTCAGTTCGGCCTGGCGAAAGCTGATGTCCAGCCCGATGCCGGCGTGCCGCACGCCCACCAGATTGGCCACATGGGCCGCATGGCGCGCCACGTCGTCTGCCGTGGGGCTTCGGCTGCCCAGGAAGGCCGACACGCCCGAAACGCAGACCACGCCGCCGGTGGCCGCGCAGGCCCTGATCTGCTCGTCGCTGATGTTGCGGCCGTGCTCCACCAGCGCCAGCGGATTGGCATGGCTGAAGATCACCGGCTGGCTTGAGGCCGCCATGATGTCCAGGCTGCAGCGCCGGCCGGTGTGCGAGCAGTCCATCAACACGCCGGCCGCATTGACGGCCTCGACCATGCGCAGCCCCAGAGGCGTGAGGCCGCGCTCCACGTCATGGCAGCCGTCGGCCACGGCGTTATTGCGGTTGTAGGCGAAGTGGATCTGGCGCACGCCCAGGTCGCGGTACAGCGCGACCATGTCGGGCTGTTCCAGCAGCGGTATCGCGCCTTCCAGGTCGAAGCCGACGGCCAGCACACCGGCCGCAGCGGCTGCCTGGATGTCGGCGACGCTGGAGACCAGCCGGAAGCGCCCGGGGTGTGCGGCGATGTTGGCGCGAAAGCCCGCCAGCACGGACAGAATCTGCGCCACCGGATTCATGTCCATGCCGACATTGACCGACACATAGTTCACGCCGACGCCACGCAAGCGGTCGAGCGGCGAAAAATCGGCCTGCGGGTGCAGCGGCAGGCAGGCATGGGCTTCCCAGTTCAGCATGGTGGAGCTCTCCTTCTTGTTGAATTGAATGAAAAGTGGCTGCAGTCCAATGAATATGAGTATTAGAAGCTATTGATTTAATAGCATTCAGGCGGCCACCCCGGCCTTGCGCCTGAAGCCCGACGAGGCCTGCATCAGGCTTAGCGTATAGGGCTGGCTGACACGGCGGGCGGCCAGATCCTCGGACGACAGCAGCTCGACGGTCTGGCCGCGCTGCATCACCATCAGCCGCTCGCACAGGTGGGTGACGACGGCCAGGTCGTGGCTGACCATGATGAAGCTCAGCTTGCGGCGGCTGCGCAGTACTTCGAGCAGGTTCAGCACCTCGGCCTGCACCGAGGCGTCAAGCGCCGACGTCGGCTCGTCGAGCAGCAAAATCTGCGGCTCCAGGATCAGCGCCCGGGCAATCGCGATGCGCTGGCGCTGCCCGCCCGAGAGCTGGTGCGGGTAGCGAAAGCGGAAACCCTGGCCCAGCCCGACCTCGTCCAGCGCCCGTGCTATGCGAGTTTCCGCGTCCTCGACGCCATGAATCGCCAGCGGCTCGGCCAGCAGGCGGTCCACCGTCTGGCGCGGGTGCAGCGAGCCGTAGGGGTCCTGGAACACCATCTGCACCCGGCGCCGGAAGGCCTTGCTGCCGGGCGCGGGCTGGCTGTCCGGGCCTATGAGTTGCACCGTACCCGATTCTTTGGGCGCGAGGCCGCAGATGGCGCGCAGCACCGTCGATTTGCCGGAGCCTGATTCGCCGACGATGCCAAAGCTCTCGCCCGGGGCGACGCGAAACGAGCTGTCGGCCACGGCCACGAAGCCGTCATAACTGACGCGCAGGCCGCTCACGACCAGACCCAATGCCGGGTTGATGGTCACTGGAGTACCTTCGTGCTGCGCACTGCGGTGCGAGCTTGCTTGGGGGCGGCCCGGCGCGGCGCTCATAGCGCCCACTCCGGCCGGCGGTCCAGCGTCGCCAGCGGGTGCGTGGACGCGCCCAGCTGCGGCAAACAGGCCATCAGGCCGCGTGTGTAAGGATGCTTTGCATCAGCCAGTCCGCCAGCGGCCAGCTCCTCGACGACGCGGCCGGCGTACATCACCAGGATGCGGTCGCAAAATGAGGACACCAGCCGCAAATCGTGTGACACCAGGATCAGGCCCATGCCGCGCTCGGCCACCAGCGCATCGAGTATGGACAGCAGCTGCAGCTGCACCGTCACGTCCAGCGCCGAGGTCGGCTCGTCGGCGATCAGGATGTCGGGCTCGGCGATCAGCATCATGGCAATCATGGCGCGCTGGCCCATGCCGCCCGAGACCTCGTGCGGGTAGAGCTTGAAGACGCGTTCGGGGTTGTCTATGCGCACCGATTCCAGCGCCGCCAGCGCCCGCTTTCTGGCATCAAAGCTGGAGACGCGGCTGTGCGCCTGCAGCGTTTCGACAATCTGCGCGCCTATCGTCATCACCGGATTGAGCGAAAATTTCGGGTCTTGCAACACCATGGCGATGCGCCCGCCACGCAGGGCGCGGCGCTGACTGGGCGGGCAGTTGAGCAAATCAACGCCGCCAAACTCCAGCCGTTTCGCGCTGATGCGGCCTTCGGGCGCCGTCAGGCCCAAAATGGCGCGGCCGGTTTGCGACTTGCCCGAGCCCGATTCGCCGACGATGCCGAGCCGTTCGCGGCCCAGTGTGAAGGACACGCCGCGCACCGCCCCGACCATGGCGCCGTCGCGGCCCGGAAAGGCAACCCGCAAATCCTCAACGACCAGAAGCGGCGGCGCGCTCATTTGGCCGCTTTGGGGTCCAGCGCGTCGCGCAGGCCGTCGCCCAGCAGGTTGAAGGCCAAGCTGACGATGAAAATCGCCGCGCCCGGCGCCGCTGCC
>JBKJKI010000218.1:0-25059 GCA_046597475.1 Polaromonas sp.
CCGAACTTTGACGCTGCCGAAACGTAAGTGCTTGTCCCGCTTGAACTTTTCGTTCTCGGGATGCGCGGCTACTGGGTACAAGCCGGGTTGAGCGCGAGTAGCCCGAAGGCTTTGGCCTGAATTGGTGTGGGTCGTGTGGTCAGTACGATCCTGGTGTTCGGGCTGGCATTGGTATGGGTGATGTTGTAGGCCAAGGTGCCCAGGTCCTTGAGCAGAGTTCTGAAGCTGTGCAACGGCAGTCCGTCATCGGCGCATCGGCTGGCGTCTTTGTCCTTGGCGTGTTCGGATCGGACCGCCTTGGCCACTGCGGAGCTGCGCGTTGCGCTGGCCACATCGAGCTGCTCGTCGTCGAACAGCATGGGTTTCAAACGCTGGCGCATGTGCCACTCCACGTAGTAGGCCAGCATGCACAGGAAGACGTGGGCACGCACGTGAGACTCGCTGTAGAGGAACACCGGGCGCACGTTGAGGTCGACCGTCTTCATGGAGCGGAACGCGCGCTCAACATGGGCCAGGCTCTTGTAGGCAGCCACCGTGGCGTTGGCATCGAGCTGCTCGGCGGGCAGGCTGGTGCGGATCACGTACAGCCCATCGAGCGCCGCCTCTGCCTCGATAGCCTCGGTCTTGCGCTGGTAGGCCAGCGTTGTCTGTGTGATCGAGAGATCGAAATGCTTAGCCATGTGAAAGCGCCCGACTACGCGCCCCACGCGCATGCCAATGGCGTCCTGGCCGCGCAGCGGCTTGCGAGCGCGCTGGGTGGCGGCGGCTATTTTTTCCAGATCGGCCTCGGTGGCCGCGAGCAGCTCAGCGCGTTTGCGCGCGCGCTCCTCGGCCAGCGCCGGGTTGCGGCACACCACCAGGCGCTCGCCGGGGAAGTGCCCGCTGGTGAGCTCCAGCAGGTTGCGTTCATCGAACAGCGAGGGCTGGAACGGTCCGTGCTCGGCGGCCAGTTGCGCAATCTGTGGCGCACGCAGTGAACTCACCCAGTCCATGCCCTGGGGCTTGAGCACCTGCTCGATGCGCGCCGAAGTCAGCATGCCGCGGTCGCCCACCCAGGCCAGATGCTCGATACCAAAGCGGGTCTTGAGCTTGCTCACCTGTGCGGCCACGGTGGCCGGGTCGGCCGTATTGCCCTTGAACACCTCCACCGCGATCGGGCAGCCTTCGGCGCTGCAGACCAGGCCAAAGACGATTTGCGGGTCATCGCGCTTGCCGTCGCGCGAATGGCCGCGCGCGGCCAGCTCGCAGCAACGCCCGGTCAGCCAGGTCGAGGTCAGGTCGTAGAGCACCAGCGTGGCACCCCCCAGATGTTGCCTGGCCAGGCGTCGCTCGATAGCGGGCTGCGCATCGTGCAGCCAGTCCAGCGCGCGGTACAGATCATCGGCACTGCACTGACCCACCCCCAGCACGCGACCCAGCGAGGAGCTGGCCGTGTCATCTTGAAGCTGGCGGTGGGTGGCCAGCTTGGACGCGGGCTCGATGACGCGCGCCACCAGCATGGCCAGCAGCAGCGGCTGAAGGTCTTGGGGCGCCGCACCGAACCAGACCGCAGCGCCACAGCCACGCGCACTGCCCAGCACCGCAGCCACATGACCGTGGGGCAGGCTGCGTTCGACGACAAAGACCTCCTCGGCACTGGGCACGGCAACGCCGCCGCGAAGCAGCACCTTCAAGCCCTCGATCACCTCGGGCGATAAACACGACAGGTTGGCCAGCGTGCGCTTGCGGATCTTGCCGTCCTCCCGCCAGGACTCGCGCAGCAGGACTGCAGGGGGAGATGCGCGGTTGGGAACCGACTCGATGTACATGGGCATGAATCATAAATCACGTAATAGCAATAATCAAACAATAATTGCCATATTACATGGGTACATATCAAGGCAAAAAAAAGACCGAAACCCGCATAAACACTGGGCTACGGGCCGATCAGGATGTCAAAGTTCGGTTTAAAGCGTCATGCAGCAGCGTCAGCTGCCCCGGTAGGTGGTGCAGCTCCAGGGCGTGCATAGCATGGGCACGTGGTAGTGCTGCCTGGCGTCAAAAATCGCGAAGCGCAAGGGCACGATGCGATCGACGAACATCGGGTCCGCCAGGCGCACGCCCGACCGTTCATAGAAGTCGGCGATGTGGAAGTTCAGCTCGTATTCGCCGACCGCTGCGGCCTCGGCCGTGAGCACCGGCTGATCGGTGCGGCCATCGGCGTTGGTGGTCATGCTCTTGACCAGTTTCCAGTTGCCGTCCTTGTCGCGCGCCGAGAAGTCGATGCGCATGCCGGCGCCAGGGCGGCCGGTAAGGCTGTCCAGCACATGGGTTGAAATGCCTGCCATTGGGATCTCCTGAGTTCGGGGGGTTGTTTCAGCTGCCGCGGTAGTAGGAATAGCCCCAGGGCGAGAACAGTGCCGCCAGGTGCACGCGCTGGGCAGCATCCTGGATCACAAAGCGCAGCGGCACTTTTGAGAGGAAGGCCGGATTCGGCAGTTTGGCCCCCATCTGCGCAAAGTACTCGTCCAGATGCACCAGCACCTCGTAGCGGCCGGTGCGGTAGCTGTCGCCGATCAGCAGGGGTTCGGCAGGTCGCCCACCGGCGTTCGCACGCACGGTTTTCAGCAGCTGCCAGCGTTCGCCGTCGAAGCGCGACAGGTCGAGCTTCAGGCCCGCGCCGGTCGCGCCATGGTAGGTGTCGATGGCATGGACCGTCAGCCGGGGCGACACGCCGGCCTGCGAACTTGGCGCCGCCGTCAGGCCGGCAGGAGCCGACGCGGGCGCGTCCGCGGCCGTTGCGAATGGTGAGGCGAGAGCCGCGCCGCCCACAGCCAAGCCCGCGCGCAGGATGCCGCGTCGCGGCATCAGGTCGAGTTGCGAAGAATTCGTTTTGTCTTCCATCTTGTCTCCTTTGGTTGAGGCAGAGGCAGTTTCGTCTTTCATGCGGTCACTTTGGCCTGCACTCGCAGCCGCGTGATGCTGCCGATCTGCGCCAGTGCCTCGTTCAACTCGGTGTCGCTGTCACGCTCGATCCGCTCGCGCAGCTGGTCAAATATTTCGCTCTTGCTGTAGCGCCGCACGGCGATGATGAACGGGAAGGCGTGGCGATCGAGGTAGCGTGTGTTGAGCGTGCGCAGTTCGCCGATTTCGTCGCGGCTCAGTGCATTGAGTCCGGCGCTGGCCTGCTCGCCCACGGATTCGGTCGTCATCGTGCCAGCCTCCGCTTCCTTGCCGGCGAGTTCAGGGTGGCCGCACAGGAAGGCAATCTGCGTGGCGCGCGGCGCGCTCCGCACCACGCCAATCATCGCGCCATGCAAGGCGTCGATGCTGGCGAATGGCCGTGCCGCCCACGCACCCTCAGCCACCCAGGGCGAATGCTCGAAAGTGCTGCCGAACTCGGCAACAAAGTCGTCCTGCTCCAGGGCGTTGACGGCGTTGAGGTCCAGGCCCCGCGCCAGTGTCGCTTCAGTCATGTCTATTTTCCAGTCTTGATCGGGTTCAGTGAAAGGTGGCCTTGGTGACCGTGGCGGTTTTGTGGAAACGCGGAACAAATATCAGGATCAGCAGGGTCGCGCAGATCTCGAACGCGGCAACCACGTACAAGCCTGATGTCAGCTGACCGGTCGAGGTCTTGATGATGCCCAGCATCCACGGCGCACCGAAACCAGCGAGGTTGGCGACCGAGTTGATCAGCGCCACGCCGCCCGCCGCCGCCGCGCCGGACAGGAAACGGTTCGGCATCTGCCAGAACACCGGAATGGCGCTCATGGTGCCGACGATGGCCAGCGTCAACATCACCAGGGTCAGCAGCGGGCTGGTCTTGAGCAGCAAGGCAATCACCAGCAGCGACACCGAACCCAGCGCAGCCGCCAGGCCGCAGTGGTAGCGCGCTTCCTGGTGCTTGTCGGAATGGATGCCGTTCAAAATCATGCCTGCGGCGCCGCACAGGTAGGCGGCGGCCATGATCCAGCCGACGGCCATCGGGCTGGTGAAGCCGACTTCCTTGACCAGCGTCGGGCCGTAGAAGGTGAGCGACGAGTTTGCCGCAATGATGCAGAAGTAGATCAGGATCATCAGCCAGATCTTGCCGTCCTTCAGCGAGGCCAGCAGGCTGTGCTCACGATGTCCAAGCGATGCAGCGTCGCGCTCCAGATCGGCGTGCACAAGGTTGCGCTCGCGCTGCGTCAGCCAGTGGGCTTGCTCCGGCTTGTCGGTCAGGTAAAAGTAGGTCACGATGCCGGCGATCACCGAGGGGATGCCTTCGATCAGGAACACCCACTGCCAGCCAGTCCAGCCATTGACGCCATTGAGCTGGGTCATGATGGTTCCTGCCAGGGGCCCGCCGATGACGCCGGCCAGCGCCGAGGCCGACATGAACATGCCAAAGGCCTTGGCGCGGCGGTCGTTCGGAAACCAGAAGGTCAGGTACAGGATGATGCCGGGGTAGAAGCCCGCCTCGAACACGCCCAGAAGAAAGCGCAGGAAGTAGAACATTCCCGACGTCTTCACGAACATCATCGCGATGCTCGTCAGGCCCCAGCCGATCGTGATGCGCATGATGGTCTTCTTGGCGCCGATTTTCTGCAGCAGCAGGTTGCTCGGCACCTCGAAGAAGAAGTAGCCGAGGAAGAAGATGCCGGCGCCCAGCCCGTAGATGGCCTCGCTCCATTTGAGGTCGTCGAGCATCGTCAGCTTGACGAAGCCGATGTTGACGCGATCCAGCCAGGCCAGGATCCACAACATCATCAGGAACGGGATCAGCCGCAGGAAGATTTTCTTGTAAATGCCGTCCAGCTCCGTCTTGGCGGGCGCCTGGTCGACAGGTATCGCAATGCTTGCAGTACTCATGCTTGTCTCCGTTAATTGTTCGGCATATGGCGGGCCCTTTCAGGCCCGCATCTGACGCATCGCGGCTTGCGCGCAAAGTTCGGTGCGAAAGGTAGGCCTAGTCTAAGAACAAGGCTTGAATATTGCGAACGCCTGCTGTTATGAACGTCATAGCGGAATCGAATACCATGAAGCTCCATGACCAAGGCCATTGACCCATGAGCCGCCCCGCCGATCCGGTGGACAGCTACCTGTTGCGCGTACTCGTCACGCTGGTGACCGAGCGCAACGTCTCGCGCACCGCCATCCGGCTGAATCAGTCGCAACCGGCCATCAGCAGCGCCCTGAAGCGCCTGCGCGAAGTCTTTGGCGACCCGCTGCTGGTGCGCGAAAAAGGCGGCATGGCGCCTACCGACCGTGCGCTGATGCTGCGCGAGCAGGCGCGAAGGGCTCTGGGCGAGATTGATGCGATGCTGACCGGCGCCGAACAGTTCGACCCCGCCTGCAGCCAGCAAACCTTTCGCCTCGGCTCCCCGGACTTCATGGTGGCCGCCTTTCTGGCCGGAGCAGTCGAACGTTTTTGCCGGGAAGCGCCCCGTGCCCGCCTGGTGGTGCAGCCGCTGGGCGCGGTGTTCGATTACGAAAGCGCGCTGGCCACGGGAGAGCTTGACGTGGTCATCGGCAACTGGCCGCAGCCGCCGCCGCACCTGCACCTGTCGGTGCTGCTGGAAGACGAGGTCGTGTGCCTGATGGGCCGCAACGATCCGCGCGCCAGCGGCCTGACCCGCGAGCAATACCTGGCGGCGCGCCACCTGGTGCCGCTGCCCTATTCGCAGTCACAGCGCGGCGTGGTCGATACCTATCTGGCCAGCCAGCGCGTGACGCGCGACGCCCGCGTGGTGGTGCCCTACTTCGAGCTCGCGCCTCACCTGCTGGTCAACACCGACCTGGTGTTTACCACTGGGCGCCACTTTGCAGAGCACTTTGCGCGCACCTTGCCGCTGGCAATTTCACGCGCGCCGTTTGACTTTCCGCGCATGCGTTTTTACCAGCTCTGGCACGAGCGCTCGCACCACGCGCCGGCGCACCGCTGGTTCCGCAAGCTGCTGTCGGACGCGGCCGGCCGCGTGACGCAGGCCCTGCCCGCCCAGGATCGCCCGCTGGCGACCGAAGGCGCCAGCCGCGAATAAGGCCGCCTTCAGGTTTCAGCGTTCAGCGGCTCCGGCGCGCTGCCGCGTCCCGCAGCACCGCCAGCGCTTCGTCGCCCAGCACCGGCCCGTCCACCCGCACGGCAGGCGACGCGCCCGCCACCACGTCGGCACAGCGGATCGGCAGCGACTCGCCGCCAAACAGGGCGGCCATCTGCGGATTGGTGGCGCCATACACCACTCGCTTCACACCGGCCCAGAACAGGGCGCCGCTGCACATGGCACAGGGCTCGCCGCTGGCGTAGACCGTGCTGCCGCGCACGGCTGCCGCGCCCAGGCGTGTGCTGGCCTCGCGGACCGCCACGATCTCGGCATGCGCCGTGCCGTCGCCGCTGGTCACCTGGGCATTGCCAGCCACTTGCAGGATCTTGCCGTCGGCTGAAACGAGCGTGGCGCCATAAGGCTGGTTGCCGGCATTGAGCGCGTCGCGGGACGCGGCAATGGCCAACCGCATCGCGGCCAGTTCCTCGGGCGCAAGATGTACGGCATTGCCGGTGTTGTCGTGGCTGGCGGGCGTGTGCTGCATGAAAACTCTTTCCTTCGAGAAGAAAGCGGCGCCACAAACGAGGACGCACGCGGTGAACTGAACCAAGGGCTCAAATGAGCGTAAAGTGTATACACATTGGCATTCACAAGAGCCTGCGGCCGCCATGGCGCACGATGGCGTAGGACTTCTGGCGGCCAGTCAGGAGGCGGATGATTCGTCCGGAACAGGAGTTTGCGCGGGCTGCTGCCGCAACCAGTCGCACTGAAATCACCATGCGGCGCGGCCGCAGCGCCGCCATGAAGCGCGCGCTCTACGCCAATATTGCGGCCAACCTGGAAAAAAACGCCGGCGTCGCGCCCAACGATGTGTTCATCTTCATGCACGAAAACGACTACTCCGACTGGTCGGTGGGTGGCGGAAAATTCGCCATGGCCATCGTGCAGCAGGTCGGCCCGGGCGCCTGAGCCCTCAGATTTCGACCTTCGAACCCAGCTCGACCACCGCGTTGTTGGGCAGGTGCAGGAAGTCGGCGGCGCCGCTGGCGCTGTGGTGCATCTGGGCAAAGACCTTTTCCCGCCACGGCGCCATCTCGTCGCCCAGCGTGGGCACGACGATGTCGCGCGACAGGAAATAGCTGGTCGTCATCGGGTCCAGCTCGCAGCCCTGGCTGGCGATCTGCTGCAGCGCCTGCGGCACGTCGGGCTCGTCCATGAAACCGAATTTCAGGATCACCTGCCAGCAGCCGTGGCCCAGCGGGGTGATCTCGACCTGGCTGCTCGCCGGGACGCGCGGCACCTCCTGGTTCTGCACCGTCAGGAACAGGTTGCGCTCATGCAGCACCTTGTTGTGCTTGAGGTTGTGCAGCAGCGCGTTGGGCACGACGCCGACATCGGCCGTCAGGAAGACCGCGCAGCCGGGCACCCGCAACGGCGGATAGGCCAGCACCCCCTGCATAAAGGGCTGCAGGTCCAGCGCATCCTTGCGCTGCCTGGCCGACAGCAGCGAGCGGCCGTCCTTCCAGGTGGCCAGGACGATGAACAGCGCCGCCGCCAGCAGCAGCGGGAACCAGCCGCCGTCGGCGATCTTGAGCAGGTTGGAGGTAAAAAAGGCCACGTCCACCAGCAGGAAAAATCCGGTGGCCGCCACGCTCAGCCATAGCGGCATGTGCCAGCGGTAGCGCAGCACGACAAAGGTCAGCACCGTGGTGATCACCATCACCAGGCTGACCGAAATGCCGTAGGCCGCCGCCAGCGCGCTTGACGAACGGAAGGCCGCCACCGCCAGCACCACGCCCACCAGCAGGGCCAGGTTCACGGCCGGGATGTAGATCTGGCCGGCGTCGTGCTCGGAGGTGTGCAGAATGCTCAGCCGCGGCAGATAGCCTAGCTGAATCGTCTGCTTGGTGGCCGAGAAAGCCCCGGAAATCAGCGCCTGCGAGGCGATCACCGTGGCGGCGGTGGCCAGCACCACCATGGGAATAGTGGCCCAGCCCGGCATCATCAGGAAAAACGGGTTCTCGACCGCCGCCGGATTGGCCAGCACCAGCGCGCCCTGGCCAAAGTAGTTCAGCAGCAGCGAAGGCATGACCAGGCTGAACCAGGCCACGCGAATCGGCGATTTGCCAAAGTGGCCCATGTCGGCGTACAGCGCCTCGGCCCCGGTCACGCACAGAAAGACCGCGCCCAGGGTAATAAAGGCCAGCTGGTAATGCGCGACGCCGAAACGCAGCGCGTAATACGGCGACACGGCCTTGAGCACCGCCGGGTTGTGCAGTATGGGCAGCAAGCCCATCAGGCCGATGGCGACAAACCAGAACACCATGATGGGGCCGAAAAACCGGCCCAGCTGCGCGGTGCCACGCCGCTGGGCCATGAACAGCAGCAGCAGCACGGCAAAGGAAATCGGCAGCACATAGGGCTTGGCGGCCGGCGTCACGACCTCCAGCCCCTCGACGGCGGACAGCACCGAGATCGCCGGCGTGATCACGCCGTCGCCGAAGAACAGCGCCACGCCAAACACGCCGCAGACCAGCAGCCCTTGCCTGAGCCTGGGCCGGTCCTGCACCGACTGCGAGGCCAGCGCCAGCAAGGCCATCAGCCCGCCCTCGCCGTGGTTGTCGGCCCGCATGATGAGGACCACGTACTTGAGGGACACGATGATGGTCAGCGTCCAGAAGAACAGCGACAGGATGCCCAGCACATTGTCCGGATTGACCGGCACGCGGCCGCTGGCAAACACCTCCTTGAAGGCATACAGCGGCGACGTGCCGATATCGCCATAGACCACCCCGACGGCGCCCAGCGTGAGTGCGGCAAGCGATGATTTTCTGTGGTTCATGGACGGACGCCATTCAAGGAAGGAAAAAAGCCTGCAGCCGCAAGACCAGCCGGCCCGATGCGGGGCACGGTGCACCCGCATTATGCGGCGCGGCAATGCGCCTGGGCGCCGCCGTTCGGGGCAGCGGCCTCAGGCGCCGGCGCCCTGCCCGGCCAGCCGCCGCGCGGCAAAGGCCACGTACCAGTCCAGGCTGCCCGGGTTGGCCATGGCGTCCCGGTTCACGATCTTTTCCAGCGGCTGGCCCAGCAGCAGCTTCTTGACCGGCAGCTCCTGCTTCTTGCCCGACAGCGTGCGTGGAATCTCGGCCACCTGAAAGATCTCGTTGGGCACGAAGCGCGGGCTCAGGGCCGTCCTGACCGCATGCTTGAGTTTCGCCCTCATGGCGTCGTCCAGCAGCGCGCCTTCGCGCAGCACCACGAACAGCGGCATATAGCTCTCGCGCCCCAGGTATTCCAGGTCGACCACCAGCGAGTCCAGCACCTCGGGCAGCACCTCGATGGCGCTGTAGAGCTCGCTGGTACCCATGCGCAGGCCGTGGCGGTTGATGGTCGCGTCACTGCGGCCAAAGATCACGCAGCCCTGGTTGTCATCCGACGCGCCCCGCCCTTTCATGCCCACGCGCAGCCAGTCGCCATGGCGCCAGACGCCGCCGGCCTCGGGCGCCAGGTCCCGGTCGCCGGGCCGCCCCAAGACCGGGACAGCCCCCTCGGGGGGCAGCGACCCACTCGCAGAGGGGGAGCGTGGGGGCAAGGACACGGGCTGGCCGCCGGGCTTGCGGCCGTGGCCTGGCGGGTACATCTCGAAGTAGCTGGCCAGGTAGCGGGCCTTGTTTTGATCGCCCCAGAAATAGAGCGGCATGGACGGGATCGGCTGCGTGCAGACCAGCTCGCCGACCTCGCCCAGCACCGGCTCGCCGGCCTCGTTCCAGGCCTCGACGGCGCAGCCCAGCAGCCGGCATTGCATGACGCCTGGCGCCTGCGGCAGCTCGCGGTTGCCGCCTATGAAGGCACCCGCAAAGTCCGTGCCGCCCGAAATATTGCACCACCAGATGTCTGCCCCCACGCTTGTCGCTTCGCGTACTTCGCTGCCCCCCGGGGGGGCTGGCCTTACTTGGGGCGGCCCGGCGCGGCTGTCCGGTCCGGCGCTCAAGGCCGCGATGCGCCTGAACTGCTCCGTTCCCCAGGCCTGCGCCTCGGGCGAAAGCGGTGAGCCGGTCGTTCCCAGTGCGCGAATGGCCGACAGGTCGCCGCACTGCGACAGGTCCACGCCGGCCTTCATGCAGTTGGCATAAAAGGCCGCGCCGGCGCCGAAGAAGGTGACGCCGGTATCAAGCGCAAAGCGCCAGAGCGTGCCCCAGTCGGGCTGGTCTTTGCTGCCGCCGGGGTTGCCGTCGTAGATCACGCAGGTGGTACCGCCCAGCAGGCCGCTAAGCTGCACGTTCCACATCACCCAGCCGGTCGAGCTGTACCAGTGAAAACGCTCACCCAGGCTGTTGGCGTGGTAGCTACAGCCCACATCGTTGTGCACACCATTGAGCGCCAGCGCCACCAGCACGGTGCCGCCATGGCCATGGACTATGGGCTTGGGCAGGCCGGTTGTGCCGCTGGAGTAGACAATCCACAGCGGGTGGTCAAACGGCAGCCACAGCGGCTCAAAATTTGCCGTTTCGGCATCATTTCTGCCTGTAGCCCAATCAAACCGGGCACAGTTTGCTATTGAATCGATAGTGTCCAGCAGTTCTTCCACGCTCGCCAGGTTGTTGTGCAGGATGACGTGCGTCACCGTCGGCAGCGCCGCAAGCAGCTCCTTCACCACCGCCGCGCGGTCAAGGTCGCGCCCGCCATGGGTCACGCCGTCGCAAGCGATCAGCACCTTGGGTGCTATCTGGCGGAAGCGGTCGAGCACGGCGTTGCTGCCCATGTCGGGCGCGCAGATGCTCCACACGCCGCCAAGGCTCACCGTGGCCAGAAAGGCCACCATGGCCTCTGGAATATTGGGCAGGTAGGCCGCTACCCGGTCACCGGGCTGCACGCCCTGCGCCTTCAGGTGCAGCGCCAGCGAGGCGACCTGGCGGCGCAGCTCGGGCCAGCCCAGTTCGCGCTGCTGGCGCTTTTCATTGCTGCTGACGATGGCCGGCATGCCGGCGGCATGGGCCGCATCCACATGACGCAGCACCTGTCGCGCATAGTTGACCTGCGCGCCGGGAAACCACTCGGCGCCCGGCATCACGTTGCGCGCCAGCACGGCGCTGTGCGGCGTGGGCGACTGCAGCTCGAAGTAGTCCCAAATGCTTTGCCAGAAGGCGTCCAGCTCGCTGGTGGACCAGCGCCAGAGCGCGTCGTAGCTGTCGAACACCAGCCCATGGCGCTCGCGCAGCCAGTTTTGGTACAGGCGGATTTGGGGAACAGGGGAAACAGGGGAAATGGGCGGTGGCGTGCTTGTCTGCTTCATGCCTTTGGTCTCCGATGGCTTTTTATGAACGATCAGCGTAGCAGCGTCGAGCGCCAAGCAAAATTCAGACATCATTCAAACCGATGGCTCAGGCGGAACAGGCACCAGCAGCCACGAAAACAAGGGCACTCAACCAGTCGCTGGCAGCCGTCTCACGGGAGGCTCGGTCCGCCAGCGAAACGCTGTTGGCGTATCAACAGACGAGATGCCCGCTTGATCCACGCATTTGTAAGCATTTTTATAAAAAATCAACAAAATGCTATATTTTCAACGGTCTGCGGATGATTTTTCAGGACGTTGCAATACAGTTCTCCAAAGCGACACATTTTTTCGAAGCAAGACAGAAGAGGATTTCCATGTTTTCAAACCTGAGTCGCCGACGCTGCCTTCTGGGCGCCGCAGCCGTGTTCCTGGCCGGCCCCTCCCTTGCGCTGGATGCGCCTAAAGGCAAGGTGGTTTTGTCCATTCGCGGCAACATTCAGCTCAAAAACGTCGGTGACCGCGCCGACTTCGACATGGACATGCTGGCAGCCTTGCCCCAGCACAGCTTCACCACCAGCAGCCCCTGGTACAAAGAGACAAAAAAATTCACCGGTCCGCTGCTGCGCGATGTGCTGGCTGCCGCCGGCGCGCGGGGAAGCACCCTCAAGGCCGTGGCGTTGAACAATTTCAAGGTCGAGATTCCGGTCACCGATACGCGGCAGTTCCCGATGGTCCTGGCGCGCCTGATGGATGACAAGCCCATGCCGATTCGGGACAAGGGGCCGCTGTTCATCATCTACCCGTTCGACACCAACACCGAGCTTCAGTCGAGGCGCTACTACAGCCGGTCAGCCTGGCAACTTCGCGCTATTGAAGTGCAATGACCGATGCCGGCAAGTATCCGGCCTTCCGCTCGATGTCATCGCGCTGGACACTGGCGGTGTCAGCCGTCCTGATCGCAGTCTTTTTGGCGATAGGCTGGATACAAACGCGCCAGAGCCAGCAGCTCGATAGCGCGATTTATTACAACGAAGAGAATATTTCGTGGGTTTTTTTCCAGCTTGAACAAGAGTACCTGGCGCTTCGCGACAACCTGAACGAGGCCAAACGCTATCCCCAGAAAATGAACCCCGAGACCTTGCGCGAGGGCTATGAAATTTTTGTCAGCCGCGTCTCGCTGGTGCAGACCATGCGGATCAGCCCCTTCGTGACGCCTCTGCCAGAGCATGCGCGCACCGTGGAACTGATCAAGCAATTCATCCATCACGCCGATGCTGTCCTGTCGGAAAATTCCCACGCCGCCCTGACGCCGAACGCGATCGTACAGTTGCTGGGCGAGATGAATCTGCTCGTCGAACCCATTCATGACCTGATCTTGCAGGCCTCCCTGGTCACGGCACAAACCGTCAGCCGCCGCAACGCCGACGCGCGCGAACAGGTCCACATCAGCATTGCCTTGACCATCTTTCAAGGCTTGCTGACGCTGGCTTTCGCGCTCATGCTGATTCGTCAGGTTCGTTCGCTTGAGAAACGCAGCCTGGAGCTGGGACGTGCCACGGAAGAAATTCTGTTGCTCAACAGCGAACTTGAAGAACGCGTGCGCCAGCGCACCGCCCAGTTGGTCGCGGCGAATCAGGAACTCGAAGCATTCTCTTATTCGGTTTCGCACGACCTTCGTTCTCCCTTGAAAACGATTCATGGATTCAGCCATCTGCTGGAGCGGATCATCGGGGACAAGGCGGGCGAAAAAGGAAGGCACTACCTGAATCGGATTCGGACCGGCGCCCAGCAAATGAGCGAACTGATCGATGGCCTGCTGTCCCTGGCCCAGCTGTCGCGCGACAAGCTGCAGATCGACAAGCTCGACCTGAGCGACATCGCCAGACGCATCGAGCAAGAGTTGCGGGAACGTGACCCGGACCGTCAGGCGCAACTTCGCATTCAGGACAAGATGCAGATCAGTGGCGATAGGCGCCAGTTGGCGGTCGTGATGCAGAACTTGATGGACAATGCCTGGAAATTCACGTCCAAGCGCGAACTCGCGCGCATCGAGATTGGCAGCAAGACGGGCGTCGCCAACGAAACCGTCTATTTCGTCAAGGACAATGGCGCCGGCTTTGACATGGCTTACGCCGACAAGCTTTTTGGCACATTTCAGCGGCTGCATTCGCTTGCGGATTTTTCGGGAACCGGCATCGGCCTGGCCACGGTAAAACGCGTCATCGACCGGCACGACGGCCGCATCTGGGCGGAAGGACAGGAAAATGGCGGCGCCGCCTTCTTTTTCACCTTACCGGCTGTTGACGCGTAACCACCGTCAAACCGCCATGGCGCCATGGCGCCATGGCGCCAGGTAAAGCAAGTTGCCCGACGATGGAAGCGGATGGCCACAGCGACGATATTTACGCATCCTCCAGGCTTCGAGCCCAAGGTGGGCGTGCGCCATCAGCGATCACATAAATAGCAACTAACCGGCAACCAGCCGCCCGTCCACCAGCTCGATCTGCCGGTCGCAGCGCGCCGCCAGGCGCGGGTCATGCGTGACGATCAGGCAGGCGCTGCCGTGGTCGCGGTTGAACTCGCGCAGCAGGCCGAACACCTCGTCGGCCGACACCGTGTCGAGGTTGCCGGTCGGCTCGTCGGCCAGGATCAGCCGCGGCTTGAGCGACAACGCCCGCGCCATCGCCACGCGCTGCTGCATGCCGCCCGACAGCTCGCCCGGGCGCTTGTATTCCGCGCCCTTCAGGCCGACCCGGGCCAGCAGGTCGCGCGCATTGGCTTCGGCCTCAGGGGTGGCGGTGCCGTGCGCAATGATGGACGGCAGCAACACGTTTTCCAGCGCGGTGAAGGCCGGCAGCAGATGGTGGAACTGGAACACGAAGCCGATGGTGGCGCCGCGCAGTTGCGTCAGCTCGGCATCGCCCAGCGACTGGGTGGGCTGGCCGGCGATTTCCAGCGTGCCCGAGCTCGGCCGCTCCAGCAGGCCGATGATGTTGAGCAGCGTGCTCTTGCCCGAGCCCGACGGCCCCTTGAGCGCGACGAACTCGGCCTGCTGCAGCGCCAAACTGATGCCGTGCAGCACCTCGGTTTCGACTTCCGTGCCGACGTTGTAGCTGCGGTGGATATCGGCGAGGCGCAGGATGGGGGCGGGTGGGGTGTTCATGCGGTCTGGCTATTGTGAACGCGTGAGTCTTGCTGGCTGGGCAGCGGTTTGCACTATTCGAAAGTTGTACGGCGTGAACGAAAGTCAGCCAGGAGCCTTCGGTTGAACGGCAACAACGACTGATACCCGACATTCGGATTCGTCGGCTGCCGGTCGCTGACGAAACGGAAAAATCGTAGGTGAAGTCTTGGCTTGCATTATGGTTGGCGGCAAGCTACTTCAGGCCATTGGGCAAGATGCGCCGCAAATGCTGGTACTCGAACCATGTCAATCCAATAACAGCGACATCCAGGGCTGTGATGAGCAGCAACAATAGTGAGTGCGTGAAGCTGTATCGATACAGCTGATAGAGAATGAACAAACCGAATACAGCAATGGCGGCCGGATAGTAGCCCAGCTTCTTTTGCCAAAGACCGATGATGAGCCAAAATTTGACGACGCCGTGGCTGAACAAATAGAAGGCTGTGAAGTGCTGGCTGCTCACGGACAGACCTTGCGCGGCATCGAGCAGATGATTGGCAAGGAAGTCGCGAGGGTCCTCCGTCAGTTCCGTCCGTGTAATGACGCTCGCCAGATCAAGCAGGAATTGCGTAGTAACGAAGTACGCAAAAATGCTGGCGGCGATTTCCGCCAGCGCAAACGCGCCTTTGAACAGGAGACTGATCTCGAAGGCGAAGTGCACGTTCTTCTCGTCAAACAGATTCTTGAGACCACCCATTTTCAGCAATGCGTGACGTCGCTCGGCTAGCGCCGAACCCATCCATGAGCGATTGGGTGGGCAAAAACGGTGCGGTACAGCTTCTCGGCCAGGTTGGTCAGTGTGTCGCCAGCCATTCGCCAAAGCGGCGAGGCGACGGCATACGCGACACCCGTCACGGCGACGGCTCCCGCCATGTCCAGCGGGAAATGCACCCCCAGGAATATCCGCGCCCAAGCCACGGCAAAACCTGTTGCCAGGATGGCAGCAGCCAGCCGGAACACACCACCGAGCAGCAAGGTCAGGCCAATGCCGGCAAATACGGTCATGTGATCGCTGGGGAAAGAAGAATCAGCCGCGTGAGGCATCCAGGCGTGGCCGAGTCCGATCATGAACGGCCGCGGATGCTGCCAGACCAAACCAATCACTTGATTTGCACCCAGCGCCAGCAGGGTCACCAGGCACGCCTTGATCGCCAGATTGCGGCGTGCGCGATCGCCCCAAAGCCAGAGGACCAGGAGCAGCACAGGGATTAAGTAGATGAGGTCGTCGGCGAGAACAATTGCCGTATCGATCGCCCAGGACGGCGTGTTGGCATCCGCATTGATCCACAAAAACAGTGACCGGTTGAAAGCTTCAATTTTGTTCATCGTTTCTTTTCTACTCAAACGGCCCGGCCTGTCAGCGTTTCAGCCTCAGGTGCAGTGATTCAAGGTGGTCTGAGTGACGGGACATGAGGGGTGCTGGATACATTGATCGATCGGTCACCTGCCCGAGTTTATAGAGGTACGGGAGGTGTGCATCTATGGCCGACTTCCAACGGGCAGAAATGGGGCTTTGTTGCGGCTTTGGCGAACTGTTGCTGGCTGCCATGATTTGTTGGCAACACTGATACTCCGCCGGTCACACCCACCAGAATCAGCAGCTGCCTCTCCCGGATCAACGGCGGCCCGCCACCCAATAGAAAAACCTCAAGACCGAATCGCCTGCACCGGGTCCATCCTCGCCGCGCTCCGCGCCGGAATCACCGCCGCCGCCAGTCCCACGCCGCAGGCCACCACCGAGGCCAGCAGCACCAGCATGGGGTCAAGCTGGGCGGAGAACAGCGGGCTGCCGTCTGGGCTTTTGAAGATGTGCGAAAACACCACGAGCAGGCCAAAGGCCAGCGCCGAGCCGAACAGCGAGCCGGCCAGCCCGACCAGGCCGCCCTGCAGCAAGAACACCGCCATGATGCGGCGCCGCCCCGCTCCCATGGCGCGCAAAATGCCGATCTCGCGCCGCTTTTGCACCACGCTGACGACCAGCACGCTGGAGATGCCCAGCGCCACGATGATGATGACGAAGCTGCGGATCAGGTTGTTCGACACGGTCTGGTTGCTCAGGGCATTGAGCAGGCCCGAGTTGGTCTGCATCCAGCTGTCCACCGTCATGCCGGTGCTGGCGCGCAGGGTGTCGGCGACCTGGTTGGCGTTGAACAGGTCGGTCACGGTGAGGTCGATATTGGACACGCCGCCGGGCAGATCGAGCAGCGTCTGCGCGAGCTTGAGCGTGACGAAAACCCAGCGCCGGTTCAGGTCGCGGTTGCCCATGTCAAACAGGCCGGTGATGTCCAGCGTTTCGCTGCGGCCGTCGGCGCTGGTCACGCGCAGCTTGTCGCCCACCGTCACGCCCAGGTCGCTCGCCAGGTCGGTGCCTATCAGCGTGTTGCTGCCGGTCACGTCGAAGCGGCCGCGCGTCATGTAGTCGTCCATGCGCACCACGCGGCGGTAGGCGTCGGGCTGCACGCCGAGCAGCGCCACGCTCTTGTTGCTGTTGCCGCGCGAGGCGAAGGCCGGGCCGCTGACCACCGGCGACACCGCCAGCACGCCGGGCGTGGCGGCGGCCAGTGCGGCAATGCGCTCCCACTGGTCAACCGAACGCAGGCGCTGGTCGCGCGGCTGCACCACGGCGGCCACAGCCCGGTCGGCGCTGGGCGCGAGCACGCGCTGGGTGACTTCTTCGAGCGGGCGGATCACCACATGCGCCTGCGAGCCCATCACGCGGTCGATGATGGTGGACTGCAGCTGGTTGATCAGCTGCGTGAGAAAGATGATGACCGCCACGCCGCCGGTCACGCCGGCCAGGATCAACACGCTTTGCATGCGGCCTTCGCGCAGGAAGCGCAGAGCCACCAGCAGCTCGAAGGGCATCCAGCGGGTCCAGGAACTGGCGGCGGGGCGGTGGCGCCTGGAAAACACGGTGTTCAGCCCGGCATCAGCGAATAAAGGACGGCACTTCCATGCCCTTGCCGCCCGCTGCCACGGGGCCGCGCCGCACGCGGTCGCCGACGGCCGCTTTTTCGGTCTGCGCAATGGTTTCGTCGCCTTCTTTCAGGCCTTCGAGGATTTCCACCGAACCGACACCGCGCAAGCCGAGCTTCACCGGCGCGCGCACCGCCTGCCCGCCCGAGTACAGCAGCACCCAGGGCGCTTCGCGGTCGGCATCGCGCACCGCGCCCGAGGGCAGCACCAGCGCATCCTTCTTGCTGCCGCCCACCATTTCGACCGACACCGTCATGTCGGGGCGCAGAAAGGCCGGCGGATTGGGCACGGCCAGCCGCACCTCGACGGTGCCGCGCTGCGGGTCCACCGCCGGCGCGATGTAGCTGAGTTGCGCGTCGAAGGACTGGCCGGGGTAGGCATCGGCCACCGCTTTGGCGGGCATGCCCAGGGTGAGCAGGCGCAGGTTTTTTTCATCGACATTGGCGTCGATGCGCGTGCCGCCCAGCGCGGCCAGTGTCAAGAGCACGCGGCCGGGCTGGGCCATGCTGCCGGGCTCGACGCTGCGCGTGAGCACCAGCGCATCGACCGGGCTGACGATGGCCAGGCGCGCCAGCCGGGCCTGGGCCATGGCGACGGCGGCCTCGGCCTGGTCCACGCGCGTGACGGCCAGCGTGCGCTCTATGCCGCTGGGCTGGTTGGCCTGGGCCTGCACGCGGGCCGACTGCAGCGCGCTTTTGGCCGTGTCCTGCGCGCGCCTGGCGTCGTCGAGCTTTTGCTGCGGAAAAAATCCCTGCTCGACCAGCTCCCGGGCGCGCTGGTAGTCGCGCTCGGCGGCGGTGAAGGTGGCTTCGGCCTGCACCACCGCCTGCGTGGCGACGGGCGCGGCCACGCTGGCCTGCTGGGTGGCGCGGCCGCGCGCCTCCAGCAGCGCGGCGCTGGCCTGCTGCAGGCTGGCCCTGGCCTCGGCGTCGGACAGGCGCAGCAGCATGTCGCCGGCCTTGACGCGGTCGCCTTCGCGCACGCGCACCTCCAGCACCGTGGCGGTGACTTCGGCGGCTATGTCCATGCGCGCCGGTGCGTTGAGCCGCCCGGTGGCCACCACCGATTGCACGATGCCGGTGCGCGCCACCGGCACCAGCTGCACCGGCGTGCCGCGCTGGCGCGCCAGCAGCAAGCCGCCGGCAACCGCGAGCACCAGCACCGCGCCTGCGCCCCATTTGACGAGAGGTTTCATGAACGCAAGCGTAGCAGGCCCTTGGCCCTTAGTGGCTGACGGCGCGCCTTCGTGGGATACTGAAATTCATTGTTCAGGAGCCCTGCCATGCATCCAGACCTGCCTGCCTCCCCGGAGCGTGACCAGCTTGGCCACTATCTTTCGCAGATGGTGGCGCGTGAAGCGTCCGACCTGTTCCTGTCATGCGGGGCGCCGGCCTCGCTCAAGATCCAGGGCCGGATCCAGCGCCTGCCCGAAGAGGCACTGAGCGCGGGGCGCATCAAGGCTCTGGCTTACTCGGTCATGCGCGAGGCGCAGATCCGGCAGTTTGAGGCCGAGCTGGAGTGCGACCTGGCGCTGACACTGGAAGGCCTGGGGCGGTTTCGCGTCAACGTGTACCGCCAGCGCGGCGACGTGGCCATAGTGGTGCGCCACATCAGCAGCCAGATTCCGTCGCTGGGCCTGCTCAAGCTGCCGCCCATCATCGAGACCCTGGCCATGCTCAAGCGCGGGCTGGTGCTGGTCGTCGGTGCGGCCGGCGCGGGGAAGTCGACCACGCTGGCGGCCATGCTGGGCCACCGCAACGAGCGGGCCAGCGGCCACATCCTGGCGGTGCAAGACCCGATGGAGTTCGAGCACCGCCACAAGCAGTCCATTATCGACCAGCGCGAGGTCGGGCTTGACACGCTGTCGTTCGATGAGGCGCTGCGCCACGCCATGCGCGAGGCGCCCGACGTGATCATGATTGGCGAGATCCGCGACCAGGGCACCATGCGCCATGCGCTGGCCTATGCCGAAACCGGCCACCTCTGCGTCTCGACGCTGCACGCCAGCAATGCCAACCAGGCGATTCAGCGCATCCTCAATTTCTTCCCCGAGGCGGCGCACCGCCAGGTGCTGATGGACCTGTCGCTCAACCTCAAGGGCGTCATCGCCCAGCGCCTGCTGCGCAGCCGCACCGGCACGCTGGTGCCGGCGGCCGAAGTGATGCTGCTCTCGCCCTATATCGCCGACCTGATCCAGCGTGGCCAGACCGACGAGATCAAGGCGGTGATGGCCAAGAGCACCGACCTGGGCATGGCCACCTTCGACCAGTCGCTGTACGACCTCTATCGGCGCGGCGAGATCACGCAGGAGCAGGCGATCGACGAGGCCGACTCCAGGACCGACCTCGTGCTGCGCATCCGCCTCATGTCGGGCACGCGCCCGACGCCGGAAGCCTGCGCGTGGTGCCGGGCTGAGCCGGCGCGCCTGTTTCGCCCGGATTTCCGGTCAAATCTGGCTATTGCCCAGTAACCACGGCCGTTGTTTGCTATTTTGTTGATAGCATCGATGATGTCTGCGCCGATTCGGCGTTTGCGCGCGAGCGCTGCTAGCATGGCGCCACTAATTACAAGGAGCGTTTGATGGCTATGCTGGACTGGACGGAAAAAAGCAGCGCGGTACTACTGCAAGGCGGCGTGATCGGACCCGACGAGCGCCTGCCCTGGCCGCAGACCGGCATGATGGGCGTGCAGCATGTCATCGCCATGTTTGGCTCGACGGTGCTGGCGCCGCTGCTGATGGGCTTTGACCCCAACGTGGCCATCCTGATGAGCGGCATCGGCACGCTGATCTTCTTCATCATCACCGGCGGCAAGGTGCCGAGCTACCTCGGTTCGAGCTTCGCCTTCATAGGCGTGGTGATTGCCGCCACCGGCTATGCCGGCAAGGGCGCGAACGCCAACATCGGCGTGGCGCTGGGCGGCATCATCGCCTGCGGCGCGGTGTACGCGCTGATCGGCCTGATCGTGCAGGCGGTCGGCACCGGCTGGATAGAGCGCTTCATGCCGCCGGTGGTGACGGGCGCCGTGGTCGCCGTCATCGGCCTGAACCTGGCCAGCATTCCCATCAAGAACATGGCGGCGAGCAATTTTGACGCGTGGATGCAGGTCGTGACCTTCGTCAGCGTGGCGCTGGTGGCGGTGATGACGCGCGGCATGCTGCAGCGCCTCCTGATCCTGATCGGCCTGATCGTCGCCAGCCTGATCTACGCGCTGCTGACCAACGGGCTGGGCCTGGGCAAGGCGATTGACGTGTCAGGCATCGCCAGCGCGGCCTGGTTCGGCGCGCCCGGCTTTGCCGCGCCCGTGTTCACGGCCAGCGCCATGCTGCTGATCGTTCCGGTGGTGATCATCCTGGTGGCCGAGAACCTGGGCCACATCAAGGCCGTCACAGCGATGACCGGCAAGAACCTCGACGTCTACATGGGCCGCGCCTTCATAGGCGACGGCATTGCGACCATGGTGTCGGGCAGCGCGGGCGGCACCGGCGTCACCACCTACGCCGAAAACATCGGCGTGATGGCCGCCACCAAGATCTACTCGACCGCCGTCTTCGTGGTGGCCGGGCTGATTGCCGTGCTGCTGGGTTTCAGCCCCAAGTTTGGCGCGCTGATCCAGGCCATTCCGCTGCCCGTGATGGGCGGCGTGAGCATCGTGGTGTTTGGCCTGATCGCCGTGGCCGGAGCCAGGATCTGGGTCATCAACCAGGTTGATTTCTCGGACAACAAGAACCTGCTGGTCGCGGCCATCACGCTGGTGCTGGGCACCGGGGACTTCACGCTGAAGTTTGGCCAATTTGCGCTGGGCGGCATTGGCACGGCTACCTTTGGCGCGATCATCCTGTACGCGCTGCTCAACCGGCGGAGCCAGCCTGCGCGGCCGCAGCCTTGATCAGGTCGCGTCGGGCGCCGCCTGGGCCTTGGCCAGGTCCGCCCGGGTGGCCGCCAGTTCTTCTTCAAGCCGGGCGCGCTCGTCGATTTCCTGCTTCAGGGCGTCATTGACCTTGTCCAGGTCTTCGGCCGAAGCCTGGATGCGCTCCTCCAGCTCATCGGTTTTCCTGAGGGCCTGCGCGACCTCGCCGGTTTGCACATGGGGCGGCACTTCTTGCTTGAGAACGGCATTGATCACCACCAACTCGGCCGCCGACTGCTCGACCGTGTCCTTGACCGCCTCATTCTGGTCAAGTGCGTCTTGCAGGGGCGTGGACGGCGAAGAAGAAACCGGCTGTGGCTTGAGCATGGTGGAAAAGATTGGGTAAAAGTCGAAACTGCTGCGACGTGCAGACCCGCCGAATAAGGCGCGCAAAAAATCGGGATGGTTTGAATATATACCGAAGCGCTCCGCAACAGGCACAAGCCCTCAAGTGCCATGGGGCTTCCGGCGCGAGATGAGCGGCGCGAACCGGCAAGCGGCCGTTCACGGCCTTGGCGCGGGAGTCGCTTGCGGCGTGGCTTTGGATGGTCCGGGGCTGAACAGCTTGCCCAGTGCCGCGCCAATGCGGGCGCCAATCGCCGTGCCGGTGCCGGGCAGCACGGCCGTGCCCACCGCAGCGCCTGCGATGGCACCGGGCGGCACCGAGACATTGACATGCGCCAGCGGCCCGCTGAGCCTGAGCGGCACGCCGACCAGGCCCTCGACCAGGTCAACGCTCAGTTCGGCCTCGATTTGCCGGTTGGCGATGCGCGCCTTGCCGCTTGCGCTGAGCGCACCCGACACCGCCCTGACCTGGCTGAAGTCCAGCACCATGCCCGCGGCCGTATTTTGCGTGTCAAGCCGCCCCGCCACGGAGTCGAGCGCGGTATTGCCGGCATGGTCTTTGCCCGCGCTGCGAATCGCCTTTTCGAGGTCAAAGCGCAGCAGCGTGGAGCGCCCCATGGTGAAGGCCGTGGTGGTGTGCAACGAGCGCGCCAGCCCGGCCAGGCCGGCGCCGCTGGCCGACACGGTGGTTTCCCCCGAGACCTTGCCCGCAATGACCGAGTGGCGGTTGAAGGCGGCCAGCGCACTGACCGTTTCAATGCCGCGCGGCTGCAGTTGGCCGGCCAGCTGCAGCTGGCCGTCGGCGCGGGTCTGCAATTGCAGTTCGCCATTGGCCGTGCCACCGCCGACATTGATTCGGGTGTCCCAGCGGTCCTGATCGCCCTGGCGGGTCAGCGTCAGGTCAGTCGCGGGCTGGAAATCAGGCCGGCGCAGGCTGGCCTTGCGCGGCCGCCAGCCGGCTTCAAATTCAGCATCCCCTTCGTACACCACGCGCGTGCCGTGGCGAGAAACCCAGGTGACATCGCGAAATACCAGCGCGGCTAGCGGCAATTCATCGACCTGAAGCCGGCCCGGCCTGGCCCCGGCGGCCGCGTCCGCAGGCGCATGCAGGGCCGCCAGCGACAACTGGGGCAGCACGGCGCCGTCAATCTCCACGCGGTCGAGCTTGAGCCGCCGCTGCCAGAGCGCCGCCACATTGAGGTGTGCTGTGAGCTTGTTGATCAGTATGGGCTGGCTTTGCTGCGTGGCGACGTTTGCCAGCTCGACCACCGCAGAAGGGCGGAGCCGCCAGTGCAGTGAGCCCACACTAACCGGCACGCCCAGGGCCGCCTCAAGCTCGGTGGCGGCGCGCCGCGCCAGTTCTTCTTCCGACGGCACAAGGCTGAGCAGGCCGATGGTCACGATCACCAGCACGGCCACGGCAATGCCGCCGGCAATCAGCCATTTTCGCGTGCGCCGCATCGGGGCCTGGGGTTTCCTTGCCATGGCTCAAGCATACGCATCCGGGCCGCCGCCCGCTGCAACAAGCGGCCACAGCCGGTGTAGGCCAGCGCCTTATAGTGGGAGAAGTTCCAACCCCGTCCCTGAAAACCGCCATGCGCATCTGGAAGCAAGCCATTTCCGTTGAACTGCTCAACGCCTCCTGCATCAATACCGCCGCCAGCCATCTGGGCATCGAGTTCCTGGAGGTCGGCGACGATTTCATTCGCGCCCGCGTGCCGGTGGATGCGCGCACGATTCAGCCTTACGGGCTGCTGCACGGCGGCGTGGCCGTGGTGCTGGCCGAAACGCTGGGCTCCTGCGGCGCCGCCTATTCAGCGCCGCCCGGCCACCGCACGGTCGGCCTGGACATCAACGCCAACCACCTCAAGGGAACGACCAGCGGCTGGGTCACCGGCATCACGCGGCCGGTGCACATAGGCCGCAGCACCCAGGTCTGGCAGATCGAGCTGAGCAACGACGCGGGCGAGCTGACCTGCGTGTCGCGCATCACGATGGCGGTGCTGACGCCGCCCTGATGCGCTCCTCGGTCATGCTATTTAATTAATAGCTGACAATGACCGTAATCATTGGACAAGGGGCCTGTTTGACCGGTATTCCGGGCGCAGGCCTGCTGCTGGTCGCCCTGCGCCATACGCAAACACCGCGTGGAGACCGCAACCGGCTCAGTCTGCCGGGGATGCCGCCCCGCTGACGGGATCAACATAGACCTTGGCGAAGGTCAGGATCACCTCGCGAATGATCTTGCGCTGCGGCGCTGGCAGCTTGAGGAAGGCGTCGAAAGTTTCGCGCTCTTGATAGCCAATGCCTTCATCCCAGCGCTTTTGCTCGGCCCGCAGATGCGTTTGCACATGGTCGCCAAATCGCAAGTGATGGGAATCCAGCTTTAGCCACTTGGCCAGTTCCTGCAATTTGTCCTGCGTGGGAATGGCCTCGCCATTTAGCCATTTCCATACGGTCTGGCGCCGCACGGGATGACCCGACCAGCGCAGATTGAACTCGCGCTCCAGCACAGAGCCGCTGACTTCCAGTTTCTGGGCCTTCATGGCTGCCCGCAAACGATCGCTGAACTCCCTCTTTTCATTCATCGAGGCACGGTATCGCCTCAACTCGCCTCAAACGTCCATTACAGTTGACGTTTTACGTCTCTTATTGGTGTATTTGAATTTCACCGCCGTCCATGCCCAAATCCCTGCTCGAACAACTCCCCGAAATCGTGGCCAACGGCCGCAAAGAAGCCGAAAGAATCCTGGAAAGCATTGAAAGCCGCCACCGCGTCACGCTGCAAACCCGCGAGGTGGTGCTACCCGCCAAGGACGCGTCGGCGCAGGACTGGATCACGGCGCAAAGCCGTGCGGCGCAGCGGGAGGTGTTTGCACCCGGCCAGGCCAGTCTGATTGCCAGCCCGCAGCCCATGCTGGGCGCCGACCCATCCGCGAACCCCGCGCCGTGGACCAACCGCCTGATTTACGGCGACAACCTGCTGGCCATGGCCGCCCTGCTGGCGGGCGACGAGCACCAGCCCAGCCTGCGCGGCAAGGTCGATTTGATTTACATCGATCCGCCTTTTGACAGCAAGGCCGATTACCGCACCAAGGTCAATTTACCCGGCGTGGAGCTGGAGCAAAAGCCGACGGGGATCGAGCAGTTCGCCTACTCGGACACCTGGAGCGACGGTACCGCCTCGTATCTGGCCATGATCACGCCGCGCCTGATCCTGATGCGCGAACTGCTGGCCGATACCGGCTCGATTTACCCTAGAAACGGCAGTTAGCCGACCAATGCGATTCGCTCCGGCGGGTGCCACGGCGGCAATGGGCGGGTGATTTTCGCCACCACATAGTCCAAGAAAGTCCTCCATCGGTCTGTCA
>JBKJKI010000017.1:0-36832 GCA_046597475.1 Polaromonas sp.
TCCACATCATAGAGGCGGTGGCATCCAAGGTGTTCATCCCGCTGACGGTGGGCGGGGGTGTGCGCAAGGTCGAAGACGTGCGGCGATTGCTCAATGCGGGCGCTGACAAGGTCAGCATGAATACATCGGCCGTAACGAACCCCGAGCTGGTGTTCAATGCGTCGCAAAAGCACGGTTCGCAATGCATCGTGGTGGCGATTGACGCCAAGCAGGTGGGTCCTGGCAAGTGGGAAGTATTCACCCATGGCGGGCGCAAGGCTACCGGCCTGGACGCCATTGAATGGGCGATGAAGATGGAAAGTCTGGGCGCCGGCGAAATCCTGCTCACCAGCATGGACCGCGACGGCACCAAGGCGGGCTTTGACCTGGCGCTGACGCGCGCCGTCAGCGATGCCATCAGCGTTCCGGTGATCGCCTCGGGCGGCGTCGGCAACCTCGACCACCTGGCCGACGGCGTGCAGATTGGCGGCGCCGACGCGGTGCTGGCGGCCAGCATCTTCCATTACGGCGAGTACACGGTCGAGCAGGCCAAGCGCCACATGGCCGCGCGCGGCATCCCGGTCCGGCTGTAAATTATGTTTTATGGGTATTTTTGGCCTCTAGCCGAGGAAATTCGGGCGCAGATAGCTATTTAATTCATAGCAACCTGGCGCCCGCCCTGCAGCACCCTTCACCATCACCGACAATGTGCAGATGAACTGGTTAGACGATATCAAGTGGGACGACAAGGGCCTGGTCCCGGTCATTGCGCAGGAAGCCGCCAGCGGCGACGTGCTGATGTTTGCCTGGATGAACCGCGAGGCGCTGCAAAAAACCGCGGAACTGGGCCAGGCGGTGTATTTCAGCCGTTCGCGCGGCCGCCTGTGGCACAAGGGCGAGGAGTCCGGCCACCTGCAGACCGTGCATGAAATCCGCATCGACTGCGACAAGGACGTGGTCTTGCTCAAGGTCACGCAACTTGGTCATGAACCGGGCATCGCGTGTCACACGGGACGCCACAGCTGCTTTTTCAGCGTCTACAAGGACGGCCAGTGGGTCGCGGTCGATCCGGTCTTGAAAGATCCGGCCAGCATCTACAAATAAGCCCATCAACATGCCCTCCACCGACTCTACCGACACCCTCCAGCGCCTGGCGCGAATCATCGAAAGTCGCAAGCCCGCGCACGGCGGCGACGCTGACAAGAGCTATGTCGCGCGCTTGCTGCGCAAGGGCCCGGATGCCTTCCTGAAGAAAATCGGCGAGGAAGCCACCGAAACCGTGATGGCCGCCAAGGACATTGATTGCGGCGGCCTCACGGCGGAGCTCAAGGGCAAACTGGTCGGCGAGGTCGCCGATCTGTGGTTTCACACGCTGATTGCGCTGGTTCATTACGGGCTCACGCCCGATGATGTGCTGGCCGAACTGGAGCGCCGCGAAGGCACCAGCGGCATCGAGGAAAAAGCCCTGCGCAAGGCGCTCATCCGCGACGGCCACGAGGCGGCTGCAAAACCCTGAATTCCCTTGCGAAGGAAAGGCTGACCCATGGAAACCAACCTGGCTGAATTTGAGGTCAAGACCTCGGGCGACCGCACGGTCATGCATGTGCTGTATGGCCTGCACACGCTGGCCTGGTTCAGCGGCGGGGTGTTCGCGGTGATCGCCGTCATCATCAACTACCTCAGGCGCTCGGACGAGGTGGATCCGTTCTACCTCGCCCACCATAGCTACATGATCGCCACCTTCTGGTGGACGCTACTGTGGCTGGCGCTGCTCTCGCCGCTGTGGCTGCTGTTCATCCTGCCTGGCGCGATTGCCTATGGCATCGTCTGGCTCTGGTATCTGTACCGCTGCGTCAAGGGCTGGATGCGCTTTAACGGCGGCCGCCTGCCCTGAGCCGCGCCGACTTCCCCAAAAACCTCCCAGGCAACGCATGAGCCATCCAGACAACTGCATTTTCTGCAAAATCGCCGCCGGCGCCATTCCCAGCCGCAAGGTCTACGAGGACGACGAGTTGTTCGCGTTTCATGACCTCCACCCCTGGGCGCCAGTGCATTTCTTGATCATTCCCAAGGCGCACATCCCGTCGATGGCGCAAATCGGCGAAGAGCACGCCGCTCTGCTTGGGCGCATGATGGTGCTGGCGCCCCGGCTGGCGCTGGCACAGGGCTGCAATCCCTACCCCGACGGGGGCTTCCGCATCATGACCAATACCGGCACGGAAGGCGGGCAGGAAGTGCATCATCTGCACTTCCATGTTATTGGCGGCGCCCGGCCCTGGCTCAAGGGCTGAGCGGCGGTGTGGCCCCGTGCGGGGAACCCTGGCGCCACGGCAGGCACTAACCCTGACCAGCCGGCCGGGAGGGTCATCGCCGAATGTCACACTCGGCCTTTAGAATGAGAGAGTATTGGGCCATCGCGCCCCTTTGGTAATTACTGATTAGGAGCAAAACATGGGTGGACTTTCCATATGGCACTGGTTGATCGTGCTGTTGATCGTGGTGATGGTTTTTGGCACTAAAAAGCTCAAGAACATGGGCAGCGACCTTGGCGGCGCGGTCAAGGGCTTCAAGGACGGCATGAAGGAAGGCGGGCAGTCCCCGTCTGACGAAAAGCCCGTGGCTCCGGCCGGCCAGGTCACCAATGCCCAGGCAGCTGACAAGACAGAGCGCAACACCATCGACGTCGAAGCCAAGCAGAAATCCTGAAGAATGTTGGCCCCCACGCTTGCCACTTCGTGTGCCGCGCTGCCCCCCGAGGGGGCCGCTGCGCCTGCGGCCCGGCAAAGCCGGTTCCGCTGCCCCCGCGCTGGTCACTTCGCGTGAACCTCGAAACGACCCCGCATGATTGACCTCGGCATCTCCAAGATCGCGCTGATTGGCGCCGTGGCGCTGATCGTCATCGGCCCCGAAAAGCTGCCGCGCGTGGCTCGCACCGTCGGCACGCTGCTCGGCAAGGCGCAGCGTTACGTCAATGACGTCAAGCAGGAGGTCAACCGCTCCATGGAGCTTGACGAGTTCAAAAAAATGAAGGAAACGGTCGAGGGCGCAGCCCGCGACGTTGAAAACTCGATCAAGACCAACGCCAGTGATTTTGAAAAATCATGGGCCGAGACCTCGGGCAGCACGCCTGCCGCCGAACTGCCCGGGTTTGAAGTGTTTCCCGAATACCGCCACCCGAAAAAAAAATGGCGACTCAAGCAGGGCGCAACGCCCCAGTGGTTCAAGGCCCGTTCGGGCGTTCGTACCAAGGCGCAGTCCGGCGCGGCCCGCGTGGCGCGCTTTCGCCCGCAGCCTGGCCGCAAGGCCTGAGCACTTTCCCTGATTTTCCCGTTGCGCGCAGCCCGGCGCAATCTACCCAGCGCATACTTCCTTCATGAGTGATCCCAATCCCCCCGGCGACAAGCCCGACGAACTCGCCGGCACCGAGCAACCTTTTGTGCAGCACCTGGTGGAGCTGCGTGACCGGATGATCAAGGCCGTGATTGCGATCGGCATTGCCGCCGCGATACTGGCGCTGTTTCCCGGCCCGGGCGCGCTCTATGATCTGATGGCTGCGCCGCTGGTCGCCAGCCTGCCCAAGGGCGCGACGCTAATTGCCACCAACGTCATATCGCCGTTTGTCGTGCCCATCAAGATCATGTTCATGGCGGCCTTCATGATTGCGCTGCCGGTGGTGCTCTACCAGGTCTGGGCCTTCGTCGCGCCAGGCCTGTATTCGCACGAGAAGAAACTCATCATGCCGCTGGTGGTTTCCAGCACGCTGCTGTTTTTTGCCGGCGTGGCGTTTTGCTATTACTTCGTCTTTGGCCAGGTGTTCAGGTTCATCCAGAGCTTTGCCCCCAAATCGATCACCGCCGCGCCTGACATCGAGGAATACCTCAACTTCGTGCTCGGCATGTTTCTGGCCTTCGGGCTGGCGTTCGAGGTGCCGATCGCGGTGATCCTGCTGGTGCGCATGGGCGTGCTTAGCGTCGCCCAGTTGCGCCAGTACCGCGGTTATTTCTGGGTGGCCGCCGCTATCGGCACGGCGCTGGTCACTCCCCCCGATGCCGGCTCCATGATCATGCTGCTGATGGTGGTGGGCGGGCTTTATGAGGTCGGCATCGTGGCGGCGCAGGTCTTCGTCAAGCGCACCCAGCCGGCCGAAGACAGTGAAACGGAAAACGCCAAGCCTTCCTGATCGCGCTGCTATCCGCGCGCCTGCCTCAAAAAGCCATTTTTTCGGTAAAAACCAAGCTAAGTCGAGTCACTACCGTCATTGTTTGCTATTTAATTTATAGCATTCAGGGCGTTGCCCGGCGCGCACAGGCCTAGCGCTGAATCCTGGGTCGCTGGCGTTTTCCGGGGGTAACGGCTATTTCGACCGGGCCGTCACCGCGCAGCACCGTCATGGGCGCCGCTGTTCCGGGTTTGAGGGCGGCCACGGCGGTCAGCAGCTGGCTCACGCTGCCGACCGGCTTGCCGTCGACGGCGGTGATCACGTCGCCAGGACGGATGCCGGCCTGCGCCGCCGGGCCGTTTTGCAGCACGCCGGTGATGATCACACCGCCCGCCTTCGCCGCCTCGGGCTTGAGCTTGAAGGCCTCGGCCAGTTCGGCGTTCAGCTCCTGCGGCTCCACGCCAATCCAGCCGCGCGTGACCTGGCCGTCCTTCACAATGCCTTCGAGCACCTGCTTGGCGGTCGACACGGGAATGGCAAAGCCAATGCCCATGGAGCCGCCAGAGCGCGAATAAATCGCCGTGTTGATGCCCACGAGGTTGCCGTTGACATCGACCAGGGCGCCGCCGGAATTGCCGGGGTTGATGGCCGCATCGGTCTGGATGAAGTTTTCAAAGGTGTTGATGCCGAGCTGGTTGCGCCCGAGTGCGCTGACAATGCCGCCGGTGACGGTCTGGCCCACGCCAAACGGGTTGCCGATGGCCAGCACCTGGTCGCCCACCTGCAGGGCATCGGTATCGCCCAGCACGATCACGGGCAGCTTGTCCAGATCGATCTTGAGGACGGCCAGGTCGGTATCGGGGTCGGTGCCTATCACCTTGGCCTTCGCCTTGCGGGTGTCGTTGAGGATGACGTCGATCTCGTCCGCGCCCTCGACCACATGGTTGTTGGTCAGGATGTAGCCGCTGGCACTCACGATCACGCCGCTGCCCAGCCCGCCCTGCGGCTCGCCCCCGCCCTGGTCGCCAAAGAAAAACTTGAACCACGGGTCATCGGCCTGGGGGTTTCTGGCGGCCGCCTTGCTGGTGTTGATGCTGACCACCGCGGCGGAAGCCAGCTTGGCGGCCGAGGCAAAGCTGCCCACGGTACCTGTGGCACGCGGCGCGCCGCCGCTGGACGGCGCCTGCATGACCGTCAGGCTGCTGGCTGAAGGGCCCTTGTCCAGCCACTGCGGCTTGAGCGTGGCGACGACAAAGTAGGCCGCCACCAGAATGGTGACGGTCTGGGAAAACAGGAGCCAGGTGCGCTTCATGGATGTAAACAGGTCGGCTGAGGGGAAGAATGGTGACTAGGCTGTATTGTGCCTTCAAGGCTGCAGGCTACCGGCGCCATATCACGCGCCGAGTCCTGAGACAATCAAGGCATGAGCACCACACGAGAGCAACTGCTGCAGGGCTTCGATACCTTGCTGCAGCCCGCGCGCTTCAAGGACTATGGGCCCAATGGTCTGCAGGTGGAGGGGCGCGGTCGCATCGAAAAGATCGTCTCTGGCGTGACCGCCAGCCGCGCGCTGATCGAAGCGGCCATTGACGCCCGGGCCGACGCAATTTTTGTCCACCACGGCCTGTTCTGGCGCGGCCAGGATGGCACGGTCACCGGCTGGATGAAGCAGCGCCTGGCGCTGCTGCTGGCGCACGACATCAACCTTTTTGCCTATCACCTGCCACTCGACGCCCATCCGGAGCTGGGCAACAATGCCCAACTGGGTCTGCGGCTGGGCTGGCAGGCCAGCGCGCGTTTTGGCGAGCAGGAGCTGGGTTTTCTGGGTGGCCGGACCGACGGCGGGGCTTTTGTCAATGTGGCGGAACTCGCCGGGCATCTCGAAAAAGTGCTGAATCGGCCTGTAGTCCATGTGGGACGGCCGCAGTCAGCTATTAAAAACATAGCGTGGTGCAGCGGCGGCGCGCAGGGCTATTTCGAGTCCGCCATTGCCGCTGGCGCCGACGCCTTCATCACCGGCGAGATCTCCGAGCCGCAGGCGCATTACGCGCGCGAAACAGGCGTGGCCTTCATGGCCTGTGGCCACCATGCCTCGGAGCGCTATGGCGCACCAGCCGTGGCGGCGCACATGGCGGCGCAGTTCGGATTGAGCCACCAGTTCATTGACATCGACAATCCGGCATGACCCCTCACCTCAAACCCCTGCTCATCACCATGGGCGACGCGGCCGGCATCGGCCCCGAGATCATCGCCAGGGCGTTTTCCGAGGCGCCGGCAGAGATGGCGGGCTGCGTCGTCGTTGGCGACGTGGCCACGCTGCGCCGCGCCTCTGCCCTGGTGGCGGCAGGCAGCGGCGCGCTGGCGCTGCCCGTCGCGCAATTGGGTGCGGCTGGCGACGCGTCATCGCTGCCGCCGAACTGCATCGGCGTGCTGCAACAATGTGAGCTGAAGGCGCCCGTACCGTATGGACAAGTGAGCAGCCTGGCCGGCCAGGCGGCGGCCGACTGCATCGTCTGGGCGGCGCGCGCCGTGCTCGCCGGCGAGGCGGCGGCGATGGTGACGGCGCCGATACACAAGGAAGCACTGGCGGCGGCGGGGGGCTGGGCGGCAGCCTTCCCGGGCCACACCGAGATGCTGCAGGCCGAGGCCGCCGCGCATCTGGGCAAGCCCGTCAGCGAAGTGCCTGTGCGCATGATGCTGGCCAACGATGAGCTGAAAACCGTGCTGGTCAGCATTCACATGTCCCTTCGATGCGCCATCGAGGCCGTGACCTTTGACAACGTGCTGCAAACCCTGCGCATCACGCATCGCGCCGTAGCGGCCAGCCTGGGCCGGCCGCCGCGCATTGCAGTGGCGAGCCTGAATCCGCATGCGGGTGAGGGCGGCCTGTTCGGCAGCGAAGAGCAAACCCTCATCGCTCCGGCCATCGCGGCCGCCCGGGCCGAGGGCCTGGATGCGCACGGCCCTTTTGCCCCAGATACGGTCTTCATGCGGGCGCGCCACACGAGCAACAAGCCGGGCGAGTTTGACGTGGTGGTCGCGATGTACCACGACCAGGGCCTGATTCCGGTGAAATACCTGGGGGTGGAACAGGGCGTCAATGTCACGCTCGGCCTGCCGCTGGTGCGCACCAGCCCCGACCATGGGACGGCCTTCGACATCGCCGGAACCGGCAAGGCGGACGCCGCCAGCCTGCTTGCGGCCATCCGCATGGCGCGCCAGCTCGCCGATGCGTGATAGAAGTCGAAAACTCCATGAGGCGCGGCCGGCGGTGACCGCTTCTCATGGCATGGGCCCGCGGTGTGCGCGGCGCAGGGCGGCGTCTATCTTCTCAGGCTGTCACGGATTTCGCGCAGCAACACAATGTCTTCCGCTGGCGCGGCCGGCGCAGCTGCTGGCTGGGCTTTCTTCATGCGGTTAACCTGCTTGATCATCAGGAAGATGATGAAGGCCAGGATGGCGAAGTTCACCGCCACGGTGATGAAGTTGCCGTAGGCAAACACCGGAACGCCGGCTTTTTTCAGTGCGTCCAGGGTCATGACTGTGCCCGGCGGCACGCTGCCAAGAATCAGGTACAGATTGGAAAAATCGATCTTGCCGACCACCGCGCCAATCACAGGCATGATCAGGTCGCCGACCATGGAGTCGACAATCTTGCCGAACGCTCCCCCGATGATCACGCCGACCGCCAGGTCAATTACGCTGCCCTTGACGGCGAACTCCTTGAATTCCTGCATCATTCCCATACGGTTCCCCTGTTGTTGTAGACATTTATCCGCTTGCGCGCGGCGGCGCCCGCGCCTGCATTATGGCGTTTGAGGCCCGCTTCGTCATGCTTTCTGGTGGCCCGCTGAAACCGTATCCAAAGTCCGCCGAAAGCGGCGCACCGCGCGCCAGCGCAGCCTCAAGCCGGCCCGCAGCGCTTGATAAGCGCGTTCACGCTCCGCTACAATCGCAGGCTAATCTCACTATGCCTTTTTCAAGCCAGCCTTGAAGGACTTTCATGACCGAAGCAAGCGTAATCGGTGTGCCGCACGGCGCGCCTCTCGATAAAGATAAAAGAAACTGGATCGTCGCAAGCTGCGCCGTGGGCGGTGCTGGCGTTGCCGCCGTTGCCGTGCCCTTTGTCAGTACGTTTCAGCCCTCCGAAAAAGCCAAGGCAACCGGTGCTGCGGTGGAAGTTGATATTTCTGCCCTCAAGCCCGGCGAAAAGATGACGGTCGAATGGCGCGGCAAACCGGTGTGGATTCTCAAGCGCACGCCGGAGCAGCTGGCCACCCTGCCCAAGGTCGATGACTTGCTGGCTGATCCGAAATCCCTGCGCAAGCTGCCTGAGTGGACGCCGGCGTACGCCCGTAACGAAACACGTTCGATCAAGCCCGAGGTGCTGGTGCTGGTTGGCATTTGCCCGCATCTGGGCTGCTCTCCGTCGGACAAGTTCCAGACCGGCGCACAGCCTTCATTGCCGAATGACTGGGAAGGCGGTTTCCTGTGCCCTTGCCATGGTTCCACTTTTGATCTGGCCGGTCGCGTCTACAAAAACAAACCCTCGCCAGACAACCTCGAAGTGCCGCCCCATATGTACCTGTCGGATGCAAAAATTCTGATTGGCGAAGACAAGAAAGCCTGATCGCGCTTGATTTCCGCCGAAAAGCCTTTTGCCGCCATCGCCTGACACGCCCAGTGCTGTATCAAGCGCCAGCAACGAACCCCACCGAACCAGGATCAGTTATGGCTGAATTCAAAGAAATTTCCCCGAATGCCCCGCTCGCCGACAAGGCGATGAACTGGGTTGACAACCGTTTCCCCGCCAGCAAGCTCTACAAAGAGCATATGAGCGAGTATTACGCGCCCAAGAACTTCAACTTCTGGTACATCTTCGGTTCACTGGCCATGCTGGTGCTGGTGATCCAGATCGTGACGGGTATCTTCCTGACCATGCACTACAAGCCTGACGCGGCTTTGGCGTTCGGTTCGGTCGAATACATCATGCGCGACGTGCCATGGGGCTGGCTGATTCGTTACATGCACTCCACGGGTGCGTCGGCCTTTTTCATCGTGGTCTACCTGCACATGTTCCGTGGCCTGATCTATGGCAGCTACCGCAAGCCGCGCGAGTTGATCTGGGTTTTTGGCTGTGCGATTTTCCTCGCGCTGATGGCCGAGGCCTTCATGGGCTACCTCTTGCCTTGGGGCCAGATGAGCTACTGGGGCGCGCAGGTCATCGTGAACCTGTTCGCCGCGATACCCTTCATCGGCCCTGATCTGGCACTGCTGATTCGCGGTGACTACGTGGTGGGTGATGCCACGCTGAACCGCTTTTTTGCTTTTCACGTGATTGCGGTGCCGCTGGTGTTGCTGGGCCTGGTGGTGGCGCACATCATTGCGCTGCACGAAGTCGGATCCAACAACCCGGATGGCGTCGAGATCAAGGGCCCCAACGCGCCGCGCGACGCTGCCGGTCATCCGCTGGACGGCATTCCCTTCCATCCGTACTACACGGTGCACGATATTTTTGGCGTCAGCATTTTCCTGATGATATTCAGCGCCATCATCTTCTTCGCGCCCGAGTTCGGCGGCTATTTCCTCGAATACAACAATTTCATTCCCGCCGACCCGCTGAAGACGCCGCTGCACATTGCCCCGGTCTGGTATTTCACGCCGTATTACTCGATGCTGCGTGCCATCACCAGCGAGATGATGTATGCGCTGATTGCCTGCGTGCTGGCCGGCGCCGTGCTGGGCGTGATCAAGTCCAGGATGGCCGGCCTCTTCAAGGCCGTCATCGTCGGCGCTGCCGTGGTCCTGGTGGCCGGCATGCTGATGATCGATGCCAAGTTCTGGGGTGTCGTGGTCATGGGCGGCGCGGTCGTCATCCTGTTCTTTCTGCCCTGGCTCGACAAGAGCGAAGTCAAATCCATCCGCTATCGTCCGACCTGGAACAAATACCTTTACTGTATTTTTGTGATCAATTTCCTGATTCTGGGTTACCTGGGCGTGCAACCCCCATCGGCGATTGGCGAGCGCGTCTCGCAGGTCGGCACCTTGTTCTATTTCGGTTTCTTCTTGCTGATGCCGTGGTGGAGCCGTCTGGGCACTTTCAAGCGCGTTCCTGATCGCGTGATATTTGCCGCCCATTGAGCAGGAAGCTAAAAACATGAAAAAAATCATATTCGCCCTGATTACTGCGGTCGGCCTGGTGGCTGGCGCGCAAGCCTCGGAAGGTGGTCTCGCCTGGGACAAGGCACCCAGCAAGACCAACGACATGGGCTCGCTGCAAAACGGTGCCAAGCTGTTTGTCAATTACTGCCTTAACTGCCACTCGGCGGCTTTCATGCGTTTCAATCGCCTGAAGGATGTTGGCCTGACCGACCAGCAGATCAAGGACAACCTGTTGTTCACCACCGAAAAAGTGGGTGAGACCATGAGGGCTGCGATTGACCCCAGGCAGGCCAAGGAATGGTTTGGCGGCACACCGCCCGATCTGACCGTGATTGCCCGTTCACGCTCCGGTGCTGGCGGCAGCGGCGCTGACTACCTGTACACCTATCTTCGTACCTATTACCGCGATGACACCAAGGCTACGGGCTGGAATAATCTGGCCTTCCCCAATGTCGCGATGCCGCATGCCCTGTGGCAACTGCAGGGCGAACGCAAGCCGGTCTACGTCGAACAGGAAGAGCACGGCCACAAGGTCTCCATTTTCAAGGGCTGGCAGCAGGTGACCCCGGGCACGATGACGCCGCTGCAATATGACCAGGCCGTCGGTGACCTGGTAGGTTACATGCAGTGGATGGGTGAACCTGCCCAGAACAACCGGGTACGCATTGGCGTGTGGGTGCTGCTTTTCCTGCTTTGCCTGAGTTTTGTCACGTGGCGCCTGAATGCCGCGTTCTGGAAAGACATCAAGTAAATTTATCGCCGATGGATGTGCCGCGGGTGCGCCCTGGGCGCGCATCGGCATCTTCGGAGTGGACGGTTCCAAGGCTTGAATCCTGGGCTTCCACTCTTTTGTTTTAGGAGTTCCGAATCATGATGGTCCTTTATTCCGGCACGACCTGCCCCTTTTCGCACCGCTGCCGTTTTGTCCTGTTTGAAAAAGGCATGGATTTCGAAATTCGGGACGTTGACCTGTACAACAAGCCCGAAGACATCAATGTGATGAATCCCTACGGCCAGGTGCCTATCCTGGTTGAGCGCGACCTGATCCTGTACGAGTCAAACATCATCAACGAGTACATCGACGAGCGCTTTCCCCACCCGCAACTGATGCCCGGTGACCCGGTTGACCGGGCGCGGGTTCGCCTGTTCCTGCTGAACTTTGAAAAGGAGCTGTTCGTGCACGTGAGCGCCCTGGAGTCGCGCGCTTCCAAGGGCAACGAAAAGGCGCTGGAAAAATCCCGCGCGCATATTCGCGACCGCCTGACGCAACTGGCGCCAATTTTCCTGAAGAACAAGTTCATGCTCGGCGACAACTTCTCCATGCTTGACGTGGCGATTGCGCCACTGCTTTGGCGCCTTGACTACTATGGCATTGACCTGTCGAAAAACGCCGCGCCACTGCTCAAGTACGCGGAGCGGATTTTCTCTCGCCCTGCCTACATCGAAGCGTTGACGCCGTCTGAAAAGGTCATGCGGAAGTAATATGGCCCCCATGCTTGTCGCTTCGCGTACTGCGCTGCCCCCCGAGGGGGCGCTGCGCCTGCGGCCCGGCAAAGCCGGTTCCGCGGCCCTGGCTGGAGGAAAGAAATCTCCCCCGTTGGTCGCTTCGCGTACTCCGCTGCCCCCCAGGGGGGCGCTGAGCCTGCGGCCCGGCAAGGCCGGTTCTGCGGCCCTGGCTGGAGGAGAGAAATCTCCCACGCCCATTGCTGGATTGCTGGCACCGCTTTGACAGGCAATTTCATGAACACGCCAGACCCAACGTCTACACGTCCCTACCTGATACGGGCTCTTTATGAGTGGTGCACCGATAACGGCTTTACGCCTTATGTTGCAGTCGTTGTAGACGAGAGCGTGCAAGTGCCGCGAGAATATGTGAAAGACAACGAGATTGTCCTGAACATTGGCTTTGACGCCACCAGTTCTTTGACGCTGGGTAACGATTTCATCGAGTTCAAGGCGAGATTTGCCGGCACGGCCAGGGAAATACTGGTGCCCATCAGCCATGTGATTGCGATTTATGCGCGTGAAAACGGGCAGGGCATGGCCTTTCCGCTGGAGACCGCCGCCAGACCTGCCGGCGCTGGTGAAATGAGCCAAGCCGCGCCTGCGCCTTACTCCGCCAAGATTTCTTCGCCGAGTGCTGCGGCGGAGATGCCCGAGGGAAATTTCATGCAGCTGGTGCCCGAGAGTCCCGCGGACGCAGGGGCTACAGCCAACGCCGATACTCCTGAGCCCCCCCCGCCGTCCCGTCCCAGACCATCGCTCAAGCGAGTGAAGTAAAATAAAAACTGTGCCGCTTTAGCTCAGTTGGTAGAGCAACCGCCTTGTAAGCGGTAGGTCGTCAGTTCGATTCCGACAAGCGGCACCATCATCACCGATCAGAGTTTCCCGCGAAATTCTTCCATTGCCACTTTGCGCCGTGCGCGTGCCATGCACCATCAGTCCGCTGGCAAGCGCATGCTTGCCGCCAAGCTGGCGACCATCCGATGCATGGTAAAACGGCCTCTGGCCGCTCCCCGCTACTTTTTGGCAAATAGTATCTTCAGCCGAATTGAGATAACCCTCCAGCCCTCGCGGCTCAACCGGGCCTGGATCAGGGGGATCAATTGCCGCGTCTTGGCGGCGGCGGCGTTTCCATTCACCAGCAGGCACCAGCTCTTCTCGTCGATAGGCCCGGCCTTGACGGCATGACGCAGCGTTTCGGGAAGCAGCGACTCTATGGCCTTGAGCCTGTCATTGGATTCTTTGACGAGTTCTGTCAGTCGAGCCAGTGATGGGGAATTTCCCGCAGCCTGGTGTACGGAAAGAGCCTGATGAAGGCGCCTGTGCGTACTCATGGCAATCGGGGCCGGCCGCCATGGGGGCCGGCTTTTGAAGAGGTGGACATGTGCATTCGATTATCAAGGATGCATGGCCTGCAAAGCGTCGGGCGATTTATTTGAGCGGCACAAAACTGGTTTTGGTGGGTAGGGCAAGCAAGGGGCGTTTTGAAGCGCTTGTTCAGGGTGTCTATCAAAACCAACAGCAGTTCCTGGCGACAGCTTCCCAAACAGTTTGTGCGCCTTGCTGCACCAGCGCTGACCGTGCGTCCGCAACACCGGGCGCGTTTCCGGCCGTCCGCGCCGCGTGGGGGGCGGCAAGTTCAGCCCGATTTAGCCCCGCATGGATCGCGGCGTTAAAATCAGAGGTTTGCGCGCAGTTGAACTAATTGCTGGCGCCCCCAACCTAAGTTCGGTACTCAATAAGGGATTTCGGCCGCATTGCCAGCTCACGGGAGCGGCGAAGCCGGCTTCGCATCTATGGCTTCCAACATACTGACCAAAATTTTCGGCAGCCGCAATGACAGGCTGCTCAAGACTTACCGCAAAACAATTGAACGCATCAATGCGCTGGAACCTGAATACGAGAAGCTCGATGACGACCAGCTTCGCGCGAAAACCCAGGAGTTCAAGGACCGGGTAACGGCGGGAGAAGCACTGGACGCCATTCTTCCCGAGGCGTTTGCCGTGGTTCGCGAAGGCAGCAAGCGCGTCATGAAGATGCGTCACTTTGATGTGCAGCTGCTCGGTGGCATGGCACTGCACAACGGCAAGATATCTGAAATGCGCACCGGCGAAGGCAAGACGCTCACGGCAACCCTGCCTGTTTACCTCAATGCACTGACCGGCAAGGGCGTGCATGTGGTGACGGTCAATGATTATCTGGCCAGTCGCGACGCGCGCTGGATGGGCAAGCTCTACAACTTTCTGGGCTTGAGCGTAGGCATCAATTTGCCCAATATGTCGCGTGAGGAAAAGCAGGCGGCCTACAACTCGGACATTACTTACGGGACCAATAACGAGTATGGTTTTGACTACCTGCGCGACAACATGGTGTACGAAGTGGCGGACCGGGTTCAGAGGGGCTTGAACTACGCCATCATCGACGAGGTTGACTCCATCCTGATCGATGAGGCTCGCACGCCACTCATCATCAGCGGCCAGGCTGAAGACCATACCGAGATGTATATTGCCATCAACAAGGTGGTTCCCCTGTTGACGCGCCAGGAAGGCGAAGCCGACCCGCGTACCGGTGAAGGCGTGACAAAGCCGGGTGACTACACCATCGATGAAAAAGCACGCCAGGTGTTTCTGACCGAGCGGGGTCACGAAAACGCCGAGCGCATTCTGTTTGATCTTGGCCTGATTCCCGAGGGCGCCACGCTCTACGACCCGGCCAACATTTCCCTGGTGCACCATCTCTACGCGGCTTTGCGCGCCAATCTTCTCTACCACCGCGACCAGCACTACGTGGTGCAGGAAGGTGAGGTCGTGATTGTGGATGAGTTCACCGGCCGTCTGATGTCGGGGCGCCGCTGGAGCGATGGCCTGCACCAGGCTGTTGAAGCCAAGGAATGCGTGCAGATACAGGCCGAGAACCAGACACTGGCCTCGATCACCTTTCAGAACTACTTCCGCCTTTACAGCAAGCTGGCTGGCATGACCGGCACCGCCGATACGGAAGCCTACGAATTTCAGGAGATCTACGGTCTGGAGACCACCGTGATACCGCCCAACCGGGTGAGTCGGCGTGAAGACCAGCTGGACCGGGTGTACAAAACCACCCGGGAAAAGTACGAAGCGGCCATCAAGGACATTCGCGAATGCTATGAGCGCGGCCAGCCGGTGCTGGTGGGAACAAGCTCCATCGAGAACTCTGAAATCATCGACCAGCTGCTGGTCAAGGAAAACCTCCCGCACCAGGTGCTCAACGCCAAGCAACATGCGCGCGAGGCAGACATCGTCGCGCAGGCCGGACGTCCGAAGATGATCACGATTGCCACCAACATGGCCGGTCGCGGTACCGACATCGTGCTGGGTGGCAACGTTGAAAAGCTGATTGAGTCGGTTGAGGCCGACGAATCGCTGGACGCCGCTGCGAAAGAGGCCGAGATTGCCCGCCTGCGCGTCCAGTGGAAGCAGGAACATGAACAGGTCACAGCGCTGGGAGGCTTGCGCATCATCGCCACCGAGCGTCATGAGTCGCGCCGCATTGACAACCAGCTGCGTGGCCGTTCGGGCCGCCAGGGCGACCCCGGTTCTTCGCGCTTCTACCTCGGCCTGGATGATCCGCTGATGCGTATTTTCGCGGGCGACCGCGTCAAGTCCATCATGGAGCGCCTGAAAATGCCTGATGGCGAGGCCATCGAGGCGGGCATCGTCACGCGCAGCATCGAGTCGGCGCAGCGCAAGGTCGAGGCGCGCAATTTCGACATTCGCAAGCAGTTGCTTGAGTACGATGATGTGTCCAACGACCAGCGCAAGGTGATCTACCAGCAGCGCAATGACATCATGGATGCCACCAATCTCCAGCCGCAAATCGCTTCGCTGCGTGAGGGCTGCTTTACTGACTTGACGCGGCAGTATGTACCCGCTGAAAGTGTCGAAGAGCAGTGGGATCTGGCCGGCCTCGAAAAGGTGCTGCTCGACGAATGGCAGCTGGACTTGCCGCTGCGCCGCGAACTGGAAAACGCCGCAGCCATGACCGATCACGATGTACTTGAGAAAGTCATTGCTGCAGCCGATGCCGCCTTTGCCGAAAAACTTGCGCAGATTGGCACAGAGAATTTCACCCAGTTCGAGCGCATTGTCTTGCTGCAAAGCATAGACAGCCACTGGCGTGAGCACCTGAGCGCGCTCGACTACCTGCGCCAGGGTATTCACCTGCGAGGCTACGCGCAGAAGCAGCCCAAGCAGGAGTACAAGCGCGAAGCCTTCGAACTGTTTGGCCAGCTGCTCGACAGCGTGAAGAACGAAGTGACCAAGGTGTTGATGACCGTCAAGGTCCAGTCGAGCGAAGAGCTCGAAGAGGCTGCGGAAGCGCTCGAGAACCGCGCGGAAAGCATCTCCAACATCACCTACACCGCGCCCACGGAAACCGGCAGCGTTGAAACCACGGTGGATGAAGAGTCTCAGCGGCGCCGGCAGGCCATTCCCGGCAATGCCATTCCGCGAGTGGGCCGCAACGACCCTTGCCCCTGTGGCTCGGGCAAGAAGTACAAGCTCTGCCACGGCAAGCTGAACTGATCCGAGGCTCGGCATGGCCGGGCCTGGCCTTTTGTTGACCCGATAAACCTGTTTTCTGGAGCCTGTACATGCCTGTCAACCTGCCTGTCACACCTGCCGCGGATCTGTACCCGGTGCCCGGCGTGCGCTGGGGCATCGCGCAAGCCGGCATTCGCAAGGCCAATCGCAAAGACCTTGCCGTGCTGCTGCTTGAAGAAGGCGCTTCGGTGGGCGCCGTGTTCACGCAAAACCGGTTTTGCGCCGCCCCGGTGCAGATCTGCCGCGAGCATCTGGCCAAAAACTCGGGCCAGAACCACGGCATTCGGGCCATGCTGATCAATACCGGCAATGCCAATGCCGGCACCGGACACGATGGCATGAGCCGAGCTCAGGCCACCTGTATTGCACTGGCCCGCGCGCTCAATCTCTCGCCCGAACAGATCCTGCCGTTTTCCACCGGCGTCATCATGGAGCCCTTGCCGCATGAGCGCATTGCCGCTGGGCTGCCCGCCGCGCTGGAAGATGCCGGCGCCGGCAACTGGGCCAGCGCCGCCGAAGCCATCATGACCACGGACACCGTGCCCAAGGCGTTTTCGGCGCGTATCACGCTTGGCGGCGTGCCTGTCACCATCACCGGCATAGCCAAGGGCGCAGGCATGATTCGCCCCAATATGGCGACCATGCTGGGTTTTCTTGCGACCGACGCCTGCGTTCCCCAGGCCTTGATGGGGCAGCTGGCCAGGGAACTGGCCGAGGCATCCTTCAACCGCATCACCATCGATGGCGACACCTCCACCAATGACTCGTTCGTGGTCATCGCAAGCAACCAGGCCCGCCATGTGCCCATCAGTTCACTCGACAGCCCCGATGGCCAGACCCTGCGCGCCGCCATGATGGCTGTTGCACAAAAGCTGGCTCAGGCCATCGTGCGCGACGGCGAAGGTGCGACCAAGTTCATCACGGTGCAGGTCGAAGGCGGGAAAGCCGGCGAGGAATGTCGCCAGGTCGCCTATGCCATCGCGCATTCGCCGCTGGTCAAGACCGCGTTTTTCGCCAGCGACCCCAATCTGGGCCGCATTCTGGCCGCTGTGGGTTATGCCGGCATCACCGATCTGGATCAGACGAAAATTGATTTGTACCTGGACGACGTGCTGGTCGCAAAAAATGGCGGCCGTCATGCGGACTATGTCGAGGCCGACGGCCAGCGCGTGATGAAGCAAAGCGAAATCACCGTGCGCGTGCTGCTGGGCCGCGGTAATGCAGCCGATACGGTCTGGACCTGCGACCTGTCTTACGACTACGTCAGGATCAACGCGGACTACCGCAGTTAAGCCCCGGGGTGGCACAAGCATGAACGAGCAGTTTGAGCGTCTCATGACGCGGGTCGAGTCGCTGATGGCGCGCATAGAGGCGGTTTTGCCGCAGCCTCTGTCGGCGCCCGACTGGAGCGCCTCCGTGGCCTACCGCTACCGCAAACGCAGCTCGGGCCACGGCTCGCTGGAGCCTGTCCGGCATCTGGGCGCCATGCGCCTGTCGGATCTGAAGGAAATTGAGGACCAGAAGGAAAAAATCCGCCTCAACACCGAGCAGTTTGTCAGTGGCAGGACGGCGAACAATGTACTGTTGACGGGCTCGCGCGGTACCGGAAAATCCTCTCTCATCAAGGCCTGCCTGAACGAGTATTCTTCCCAAGGCTTGCGGCTGATCGAGGTTGACAAGGCCGACCTGACCGATCTGCCTGACATCGTCGATGTGGTGTCCGGCCTGTCCGAAAAATTCATTGTCTTTTGTGATGACTTGAGCTTCGAAGAGGGCGAGCCCGGCTACAAGGCCCTGAAGTCGATCCTGGATGGCTCGATTGCCGCGGCAACGCCCAATGTGCTGGTTTACGCCACCAGCAACCGGCGCCACCTGCTGCCCGAGTACATGATGGAGAACCTGACCTACACGCACACCGAGGATGGCGAAGTCCATCCGGGTGAGGTGGTCGAAGAGAAGATATCCCTGTCCGAGCGCTTTGGCCTGTGGGTCAGTTTTTACCCGTTCAGCCAGGACGAGTACCTCGCCATCGTGGCGCAGTGGCTGGCCTCCTTCGGCGTGGAGGCTGGGGAGATCGCGGCGGCGCGTCCGGCTTCGCTGGTCTGGGCGCTGGAGCGTGGCTCGCGCAGCGGGCGCGTGGCCTACCAGTTCGCGCGCGACTACGCCGGCAAAAATACTGCCCCCACGCCAGTCGCTTCGCGTCCTTTGCTGCCCCCCGAGGAGGCTAATTTTCCTGGGGGCGGCCCGCCGGAAAATTCTCAAGAGCACTTGGGATGAGTGTTTTGGTCGCCGATGGCGCGCTGCCGCGTGAAGGCGGCGCCGACCGCAAGGTCGTCGAGGTGGCCGTGGGTGTGCTGATCCAGGCCGATGGCCGGTTTTTGCTCACCTCGCGCCCGCGTGGCAAGGTCTACGAAGGCTATTGGGAGTTCCCGGGCGGCAAGCTTGAGCAGGGGGAAAACGTCGAGCAGGCGCTGCGCCGCGAGCTTCTTGAGGAGATCGGCGTATCGGTTGGCAAGGTCCACGCCTGGAAGGTCGAGATGGTCGACTACCCGCATGCGCTGGTCAGGCTCAACTTCTGCAAGGTGTTTGACTGGACGGGCAAGTTGCAGATGCATGAAGGCCAGGCCTTCGCGTGGCAAAGCCTGCCGGTATCGGTAAATCCCATACTGCCCGGGACGATTCCGGTGCTGGCGTGGTTTGCGCAGGAGCGTGCGCTCGCCGGCTAAGGCCCGGCCGCGCGGCGACATAGTGGTCTGGCCGCCAGGCGCGGCTACACTTGGGAAGCCCAGTCCAGGGGCTCTTCATTTTTGTCCATGACCCTGTCTCAAAGTCTTTTTGTCATCGGTCTGCTGATTGCGGCCAGTGCTTTTTTTTCCGTCTCCGAGATCTCCCTCGCGGCCTCCCGCCGCTTGCGGCTGCGCCAGATGGCTGACGATGGTGACGCACGTGCCGAACGCGTGCTGCGGGTGCAGGAGCAGCCGGGCGACTATTTCACCGTCGTGCAGATTGGCCAGAATGCCGTGGCCATCCTCGGCGGCATCGTGGGCGAGGGCGCGCTAAGCCCGCATTTCACGGCCTTTTTTGAGCTGTGGCTGGAAGTGCCAACGGCGCAGACCCTGGGTTTTCTGGGTTCCTTCCTGACCGTGACCTCGCTGTTCATCCTCTTTTCGGACCTGTTTCCCAAGCGTTTGGGCATGGCCACCCCGGAACTCCTTGCGATCCGCGTCTCGCGGCCGATGGCTGTCTGCATGACTGTGTTGCGCCCCCTGGTGTGGTTTTACAGCCGCTGGGCGGACGCGCTGTTTCGCCTCTTTGGCCTGTCTTCCCTGCGCGACGACCGCATTACCTCCGACGATATCCTCTCCATGATGGAGGCCGGTGCGGTAGCCGGCGTGCTGGCCGCGCGCGAGCAGCAGGTCATTACCAATGTGTTCGAGCTGGATACGCGCACGGTGGGCAGCGCCATGTCGCCGCGTGACCGCATCGCGTTCTTTTTGCGCGATGACCTCGATTCCGTAATTCGCCTGCGCATCGCCGCCGAGCCGTTTTCAACCTATCCGGTGTGCGAGGGTGACATTGACCATGTCGTGGGTTATGTCGATGCCAAGGACCTGTTTCAGCGCGTGCTCAACAGCCAGCCCATCTCGCTGGCAGACGACAGCCTGGTGCGCAAGGTGCTGATCGTGCCTGATCGCCTGACGCTGTCCGAGGTGCTTGAACAATTTCGCCAGGTCCATGAAGACTTTGCGGTCATCGTCAATGAATACAGCATGGTGGTGGGCGTGGTTACGCTGAATGACGTCATGAGCACCGTGATGGGAGACCTGGTGTCACCGTTCGACGAAGACCTGATTGTGCGGCGCGACGAGAACTCCTGGCTGATTGATGGCGTCACGCCCATCGAGGACGTGCTGCGTGCGCTCGGGCTCGATCACCTGCCGCACGCCGAAGAGTACGAAACCCTGGCCGGCTTCCTGATGGTGATGCTGCGGCGGGTGCCCCGGCGCACCGACAGCGTGACGTGGGGCGGCTACAAGTTCGAGGTGCTGGATGTGGACAGCTACCGCATTGACCAGGTCATGGTGTCGCGCCAGCCTGAAGGCGCCGCTGAAGCCGTGGTCGCTGCGGCCTGAGGGCTGACTCGACCGTTCAGGCTAAAAGGCGGCCGTCATGCAGCCAGTTGCGCTGTGCCGCAAACACGGCTTCGGGATACGGTGCACGGCCACGGCTGCCGTTGTAGCGGCCAAGGCCCAGAAAATTGTCGCCCCGTTCCCGGTCCAGGTAGTGCCGAAGTATCACGCAGCCAAAGCGCAGATTGGTCTGCATGTGAAACAGCTTGGCCGGATCGCCATCGCCGATCACGCGGGTCCAGAAGGGCATCACCTGCATGTAGCCGCGTGCACCCACGCTGCTGACGGCAAACTTGCGGAAATTGCTCTCGACCTGGATCAGGCCCATGACCAGCGTCACGTCCAGCCCGGCGCGCTTGCTTTCGTACCAGACGGTTTGCAAAAACTCCTTGCGGATCTGCCACTCGGGTTTCTTCTTTTTGAGCCGGTCGCTCATGGCCCCCAGCCAGCGGAGATAGACAAGCTTGCTTTCGGTGTCCCTGAACTCCGGAACGGGCGGCGCCTGGTTGGCGATGGCAGAGCTCAGCGCCGTTCGCACCGAGTCGATGAGGGGCTCCTCAACCTGGCCTCCGGCCTGTGCTTGCTCTGAAATTAATAGCGGTAAACACCCGAAAGATAAGGACGTAAGGCATTTTCTTCTCGAAAAACACCCCGGATCAAGGGAAATCTTGCCGCCTGGCGCTGACACGGTCACGGGGCAAGCTTTTCCTTGAGGAAATCCAGTGCACCCGCCGCATCCACCTTGCTGGCGACCGTGTCGCGGCGGTGCTGGTATTCGAGATGGCCGTCTTTCAGGCCGCGATCGCCAATGGTGATGCGGTGCGGCACGCCGATCAGCTCCCAGTCGGCAAACATGGCGCCGGGGCGCTCGCCCCGGTCATCCAGAATCACGTCCACGCCGGCCGCCAGCAGTTCGCCGTAAAGCTTCTCGGCCGCAGCCTTGACATCGGGGAAACGCTCAGGCGTGATGGGGCAGAGCACCACGGTAAACGGGGCGATCGCATCGGGCCAGATGATGCCGCGCTCGTCGTGGTTCTGCTCGATGGCGGCTGCCGACAGGCGGGTGATGCCAATGCCGTAGCAGCCCATTTCCATGAATTGCGGCTTGCCGTTTTCACCGAGGAAGGTCGCGTTCATGGCTTCGCTGTATTTGGTCCCCAGATAAAAGACATGGCCGACTTCAATGCCGCGTTCGATGGCGAGCACACCCTTGCCGTCGGGTGACGGGTCGCCCGCCACCACGTTGCGCAGGTCGGCCACCAGCTCGGGCTCGGGCAGGTCGCGGCCCCAGTTGACGCCGGTGATGTGATAGTCGGCCTCGTTGGCGCCGCAAACCCAGTCGGCCAACATGGCGACTTCACGGTCCACAACCAGCTTCACCGGCTTTTTCAGGCCCAGCGGCCCGAGGTAACCGGGCTCGCAGCCAAAGTGTTCGTCAATCTCGGCCAGGGTGGCAAAGCGATAGCTGGCGTCTAGGCCCGGCACCTTGCCAACCTTGACCTCGTTCATGCTGCGGTCGCCACGCAGCAGCAGCAGCCACACCTTGGACTTGAGCACTTCACCGGCCTCATTGGTCTGGTCGGTGGCGAGAACCAGCGACTTGACGGTCGTGTTCAGCGGTATGCCGAGAAACTCGGCGACATCGGCACAGGTCGCCTTGCCCGGCGTTGGCGTGCGGGTCATCGCCTGCGCCGCCGCCCGGCGCGGACCGGTGGGTGCAAGCGCCTCGGCCTTTTCCATGTTCGCCGCGTAGTCGCTGGTGGTGCAGTAGACGATGGCGTCTTCGCCGGTGGCGGCAATCACCTGGAATTCTTCGCTGAGGTCGCCGCCAATCGCCCCGCTGTCGGCGGCCACAGCACGGTAAGTCAGACCGAAGCGGTCAAAAATCCGGCGGTAGGCCTGCGCCATGTTCTGGTAGCTGACTTTGGCGGCCTGCTGGTCGCGGTCAAAGCTGTAGGCGTCCTTCATGATGAACTCGCGCCCGCGCATCAGGCCAAAACGCGGCCGGCGTTCATCGCGGAACTTGGTCTGGATCTGGTACAGGTTTTTGGGCAGCTGCTTGTAGCTGCGAATGTCCTGGCGCATCACATCGGTGATGACTTCCTCGCTGGTCGGCTGGACGATAAAGTCGCGGCCGTGACGGTCCTTGATGCGCATCAGCTCTGGGCCCATTTTTTCAAATCTGCCGGTTTCCTGCCAGAGCTCTGCCGGCTGGATCACCGGCATGGACAGTTCGATGGCCCCGGCCCGGTTCATTTCCTCGCGAACAATCGCCTCGACCTTGCGGATCACGCGCAGGCCCATCGGCATGTAGCTGTAGATGCCGGCACCCAGCTTCTTGATCAGCCCGGCGCGCGTCATGAGCTGGTGGCTGGCGATCTCTGCGTCGGCGGGCGCTTCCTTGAGGGTGGAAATGAAGAACTGGGAGGCTTTCATGGGCTATTTTTCTGGGTTTGGAGACTGTAGTACTGCCGCGTGCTTGGCTGTAGCGCCTTCGCTGTGCATAATGGACTCAGTTTAAAAAATTTGAGGTTTGATTATGCTTGACCGGGACGGTTTTCGGCCCAATGTCGGCATCATCTTGCTCAACCAGAGAAGTCAGGTATTTTGGGGCAAACGCATCCGTACCCACTCATGGCAGTTTCCGCAGGGTGGCATTGACAGGGGCGAAAATCCCGAGCAGGCCATGTTTCGCGAGTTGCATGAAGAGGTTGGATTGCACCCGCAGCACGTTCAGGTGCTGGCCCGTACCCGAGACTGGTTGCGCTATGAGGTGCCTGACCGCTTCATCCGCCGCGATGCGCGCGGACATTACAAGGGCCAGAAGCAAATCTGGTTTCTGCTTCAACTGGTCGGCCACGACTGGGATTTGAACCTGCGGGCCACAAATCACCCAGAGTTCGATGCCTGGCGCTGGAACGACTATTGGGTGCCGCTCGACGTCGTGGTCGAGTTCAAGCGCGGCGTCTATGAGATGGCACTGACAGAACTCGCCCGCTTTGTGCCGCGCGCCGAGTTCCGCATCGATGCGCGCCCCGACTTGCGCAACCGATACCTGCGTGGCGGGCTGCACCAGCGTGATCTGCTGGTCAGTCAGTCTGCAGAGCCGCAGGTCTGTCCGGGAGACAAAGCTGGCCGCCACGGCGGAGCATTCGAGTTGCCGCCAGGGGCAACATTCGACCCTGATCCGCAAACCAGTTTCGGCGCCGGCGGGCTCACAAAAAAACCATGAAATTCAAATCTGCCGGTCTCATTCTTCCCGGGCTTTTGCTCAGCCTTGTACTGAGCCCCGCTGCGTGGGGACAGCTCGGCTCCGATGATCCGGACTGGAAGGAGCTCGATGTCCCGCCGCCGCCGGCGTTTGACCTGGGAAATCTGGTCACGTTTGAGGTCTCCGCCAACTCTTCACTGGTTTATGGCGTTGACCCGGCAGCCATCCATATCTCCACTGCGGACGGCATCGTTCGCTACGTCATGGTGGCCAGCAGCGCCAGTGGCGCGCGCAACGTGATGTACGAGGGCATACGGTGCGCCACCGGAGAGTTCAGGACTTACGCTCGCTACTCGCCCGAGGGCGGCTGGAAAAAGGCCGCTCAGCCCGAATGGCGTTCGCTGTTTGGCAATATGCCGTCCAGGCATGCATTGCGGTTTGCCCAGGCGGGTGGCTGTGACAATGTCACGGTGCCGCCGTCGGTTGATGTTCTGGTCAGCCGGCTGAAAAATCCCAATTTAAGGATGGAAAAGTAGGCCTCCTGCTTGCCGGACTCCGGCAGGCTAGCGGCTCAGAACCAGATTGGTGCGGTGAACCATTTCGGATTCGCCGGTATAGCCCAGCAGTTTCTCGAATTCCACTGACGCCTTGCGGCAAATCAGCCTGGCTTCCGAACTGGAATAGTTGGCCAGGCCGCGTGCAACTTCCACGCCGAGGGCGTCTTTCACGGCAATCACATCTCCGCGCGCGAAATCACCGTCCACGCCGGTCATGCCAATGGGCAGCAGGCTCTTGCCCTCGTCGCGCACCTTGCTGGCCGCGCCCGCGTCGACCGTCACCGACCCGCGCAACTGCAGATGATCGGCCATCCACTGCTTGCGCGCCTGCATTTTCTGGGTCTGCGCCACCAGCAGCGTTCCAATCGCCTCGCCCCGGCTCAGGCGTATCAGTGCCTGCGGCTCGCGGCCCCAGGCAATGACGGTCGAGGCGCCCGAGCCCGCCGCGCGTTTTGCCGCCAGGATCTTGGTGATCATGCCGCCCCGGCCTATGCTGGAACCCGCGCCGCCCGCCATGGCTTCCAGGCTGGCATCGCCGGCCTTGGCTTGATGCACAAATTGGGCGGCAGGGTCCTTGCGCGGATCGGCGGTGTACAGGCCCTTCTGATCGGTCAGGATGATGAGCGCATCGGCCTCAACGAGGTTGGCCACCAGCGCGCCCAGGGTGTCGTTGTCGCCAAACTTGATCTCGTCATTGACGACGGTGTCGTTTTCGTTGATGACGGGAACCACGCCGAGCTGCAGCAGGGTCAGCAGGGTAGAGCGGGCGTTGAGGTAGCGCTCTCGGTCGGCCAGATCGGCATGGGTCAGCAGAACCTGCGCGCTGCCGATGCCGTTTTCCCGCAATTGTGTTTCGTAGACCTGCGCCAGGCCCATCTGGCCCACGGCGGCGGCGGCCTGCAATTCGTGAATGGCTTTCGGGCGGACGCTCCAGCCTAGGCGCTTCATGCCTTCGGCGATGGCACCGCTGCTGACCATGATGACCTCGCGTCCATCCCTGACCAGCGCGGCAAGCTGTTCGCACCATTGGCCGATGGCGGCGGCATCCAGACCGCGTCCCTCATTGGTCACCAGGCTGGAACCCACCTTGACCACAATGCGTCTGGCGTTGCGCAGCACGGGGGAGCCGATTTTATCTTGCATATTCAGTAATAGTGGCTCTTGTCCAATGAATACGGTCATTGCTAGCTATATTTTCAATAGCAATCGTGACCCCAAAATAACGCTGGCTTCAAGCGGCGGCAGGGGGCTCCGGTGGCAACTGGACAAATCTTGGATCGACTTCCTCTTCCGGCGGCTGCTCGCTTTTTTGCACCAGCTTGACATGCTGGTAAATCGCCTTGACCAGGTGTTCACAGCCTTCGCGCGTCAAGGCCGAGATTTCAAACACCGGGCCCTTGAACTTGAAACGCTTGACGAAGTCCTTGACGAGGGCTGCGCGCTTGTCGGCGTCCACCATGTCGAGCTTGTTGAGCACCAGCCAGCGCGGCTTTTTATAAAGCGCCTCGTCGTATTTCTTGAGTTCGCCGACGATGGCCTTGGCCTGGGCGACCGGATCGACGTTTTCATCAAAGGGCGCCATATCAACGATATGCAACAACAGGCGGGTGCGCTGCAGGTGGCGCAAGAACAGATGGCCCAGGCCCGCGCCTTCCGAGGCGCCTTCGATCAGACCCGGCAAATCAGCCACCACAAAACTCTGTTCAGGGCCGACCCGGACCACGCCCAGGTTGGGGTGCAAGGTGGTGAAGGGATAGTCGGCAATGCGCGGCCTGGCATTGGAGACGGCCGAGATGAAGGTGGACTTGCCTGCATTCGGCATGCCCAGCAGCCCGACGTCGGCCAGCACCTTCAGTTCGAGCTTCAGGCTTCTACGGTCGCCCGGCCAGCCGGGTGTCTTGCTGCGCGGTGCCCGGTTGGTGGAGCTTTTGAAGCGCAGATTGCCAAAGCCGCCGTCGCCGCCCTTGGCAATGAGGACTTGTTCACCGGGCACCAGCAGTTCGAAAAGTACTTCGCCGGTCTCGGCGTCGGTCAGTATGGTGCCTACCGGCATTTTCAGGATGATGTCGTCGCCCTTGGCGCCGAACATGTCAGAGCCCATGCCATGGCCGCCATTGCGGGCCTCGTGGCGGCGTGAAAACCGGAAGTCCACCAGCGTGTTCAGGTTCAGGTCCGCGACCGCATACACATGGCCCCCGCGGCCACCATCACCGCCGTTCGGGCCACCGAACTCTTTGTATTTTTCGTGGCTGAACGAGACGCAGCCGCTCCCGCCATCACCAGCGGCAATGTCAATATAAGCTTCGTCAACAAATTTCATGATGCAAGGGGCGCGGCCAGGGCGGTAGGGTTATGGTGAGTTTACAAACAAAAAAGCCCCGACAGGTCGGGGCTTCGAGACTGTCGAAGTGATCAGCCGAATGAGGTAATTCAGGCCGGGGTCACATTGACCGTGTGCTTGTTCAGCGCGCCCTTGATGGCAAAGGATACCGAACCATCGACCAGTGCAAACAGGGTGTGGTCTTTGCCGATGCCGACATTGACGCCCGGGTGGAACCTGGTGCCGCGCTGGCGCACGATGATGCTGCCGGCGTTGATGACTTCGCCGCCAAATTTCTTGACGCCAAGCATTTTGGGCTGTGAATCACGCCCGTTTCGCGTAGAGCCGCCGCCTTTTTTCTGTGCCATTTTCCGTTACTCCTGGTACTTTGCCGCTTAAACTTGGCTACTTAACCGACGATGGCGCCGATTTGCAGCTCAGTGAAGTTCTGCCTGTGACCCTGGCGTTTTTGGTAATGCTTGCGACGGCGCATTTTGAAAATGCGAATCTTGTCGTGCCTGCCGTGAGACAGGACCGTAACCGTAACAGTTGCGCCGGAAACCAAGGGCGTACCAACCTTGAGTGAGCTGCCTTCTCCGACAGCCAACACCTGGTCAATAACGATTTCTTGGCCTACGTCCGCAGTGATCTGTTCTACTTTAATTTTTTCTCCAGCAGCAACTTTGTATTGTTTGCCGCCGGTTTTTATGACCGCGTACATGAGGACCTCATCTCGTATAGATAATTGAGTTCTGCGGACGGATTTCCACAGAGCCCAAGATTCTAGCATGATGCGTAAAAAATGACCAGCTCGCTTGAAATGAGCGCAGTTTTCCGGACCGGCTGCACTGCAGAGAGACCGTACGGGTTTCTATAATCTGCCCACACTTAACGACGGGACTCCCTTTTGTCTGCCAATTCCTCAAGCACTGCCGCCGCCCTGTCCCTGATTGCCGAGGACATGCGCGCCATGGATGCGGTGATTGCCCGCAGGCTCCAGTCGGACGTGCCTCTGGTTGCGCAAGTCTCGCAATACATCATTGCTGCCGGTGGCAAGCGGCTGCGTCCCGCACTGGTGCTGCTGATGTCAGGCGCTTTGGGCTACGCCGGGGACCAGCGCTTCAACCTGGCCGCGGTGGTGGAATTCATTCACACCGCCACCTTGCTGCATGACGACGTCGTCGACGAATCCACGCTGCGCCGCGGCCGCTCGACCGCCAACGAAGTGTTTGGCAACCCGGCCAGTGTGCTGGTGGGCGATTTTCTGTACTCCCGCGCCTTCCAGATGATGGTGGAAGTCGGCGACATGCGCATCATGCAGACGCTGGCCGAGGCCACCAACGTGATCGCCGAGGGAGAGGTGCTGCAGCTCATGAACATGCATGATGCGACCCTGTCCGAAGACGGCTATCTGCGCGTGATCCGCTCCAAGACCGCCAAGCTGTTCGAGGCCAGCGCCAGGCTCGCCGCCTTGCTGGCGCAGGCAACTCCTGCCGTCGAACAGCGCTGCGCCGACTATGGGCAGGCGCTGGGCACGGCTTTTCAGGTGATTGACGACGTGCTGGACTACGACGGCGACGTTGCGGAGATGGGCAAGAACCTGGGTGACGACCTGCGCGAAGGCAAAGTGACGCTGCCACTCATTATTGCGATGCAGCGAGGCACTGATGCCGACCGTGCCACCATCCGGCAGGCCATTGAAACCGGCGATACGGGGCAGATGGCCGATATTGTCGCCATCGTGCATCAGACCGGCGCCCTGCTGGCGACCCGGGATGCGGCCGCCGCCGAAGCGCAGCGCGCGCTTGATGCCTTGCAAACCCTGGCCCAAAACCCTTACAGTGAAGCCTTGGAGCAATTGGCCTCGCAATTACTGGCGCGGCGCTCTTGAGCATCAACACAAGGCGGGGTGTAGCTTAGTCTGGTAAAGCGCTACGTTCGGGACGTAGAGACCGGAGGTTCGAATCCTCTCACCCCGACCAGATTTCTTCAGGCCCATCAGCCCCAACTGAGGGCAGGCCAGCGAGCCCGCCAGACACAACACCCAGGAAAACCATGACCCCTACCGCCGCCACCATCACCGGCGAGGCCATCGCGCGCGAACGCCTGGAGGCGCTGATCGGCAGCGCCGCCTCGCCTCTTGTCTTTGAGGCCTGCGACTTCGACGGGGTCGACCTGTCCCGGCTGGCCCTGCGCGCCGTGGCCTTTTTGGGCTGCAGCCTGGTCGAGGCATCGCTTTATTCGGCCGATCTGAGCGGCAGCCGCTGGACCGGGTGCCGGGGCCGGCAGGCCGATTTCGAGTCGGCGGATCTGCTGGAGGCGCAGTTCGTCGAGTGCGACCTGAACAACTCCCGCTGGCGGCGCGCCAAGCTGTCGTCGGCCTCGTTCAGGGGCTGCAAGCTCACCGGGGCCGGCTTCGAGGAAGCCGCCAGCCTGGGGCTGTCGTTCGAGGACAGCCTGCTCGTCGGTGCGGATCTGCGCAAGATGTCGTTTCGCAAGCAGCGGCTGGCTCAGCTCGATTTTTCCGAGGCTGACCTCTCGGGCTGTGATTTCCGCGACGCGGTGTTTGACGGCGGCAGCCTGCGCAACGCCCACCTCAAGCTGGCGCGCTTTGAAGGCGCGGACCTGCGCCAGGTCGATCTGGGCGGGATGAGGCTGCTGGATGCCCGGCCCTTCAAGGGGGCCACGGTGTCTTACAGCCAGGCTGCCGACCTGCTGGCCGAACTGGGCCTGAGCGTCGCCTGACGCCCCGGGATGCCCGGCGGCCTTACCTGGCCAGCTGGTTGAGCTGAATAATCGGCAGCAACACCGCCAGCACGATCAGCATCACGACCAGTCCCATCGCCACAATCAGCAGTGGCTCCAGCAAGGTGGCCAGCTGCAGGGCGCGGCGCTGCACCTCGGCGCCCAACTGGCGGGCGGCGCGGTCCAGCATCAGGGGCAACTGGCCGGTCTGCTCACCGAGCCGGGCAAACATGCTGAGCAGTCCGGGGAAACGCTTTTTCTGCGCCAGTGCCGAGGCCAGCGGCGCGCCTTCGCGCACCAGCACCAGCGCGTCAAGCGCATCGGTGCGCATGGCGCGATTGGACAGGGTGTCGGCCGCCGCCTGCAGCGCCTTGAGAATCGGCACACCGGCACCGGCCAGCATGGCCAGGGTGCCGGCAAAGCGCGAGGCGTTGTAGCCGCGCGCCAGCTTGCCGAGGATAGGCAGTTTGAGCCATGCAGCATCAAAATTTTCACGAAATAAGGCGCTTGTCCAGGCAATACGGCCGCCTATTGCTATCAAAATAATAGTCAGGAGTATCAACCACCCCTGGTTGCGCACGAAGCCGGCCACACCGAGCATGATGACGGTGAGCACCGGCAGGGCGCGCTTGCTGCCGGCGAAAACCTGGGCCACCTGCGGCACGACATAGCCCAGCAGGAACATGACGATGGCAATCGCCACCAGCGTCACGATGGCCGGATACAGTGCCGCACCCACCAGCTGGCCCTTGAGATGCTGGCTTTGCTCCAGGTCGTCGGCCAGGCGCTCCAGCACCATGCCGAGATTGCCGCTGTGCTCGCCCGCGCCCACCACGGCGCAATAGGTGTTTGAAAATTCACGGGGGTGTTGGGCCAGCGCCGTGGCAAAGGCCGCGCCGCCGTTGACCTCGGCGCGAAGCCCGGCCACCAGCTGGCGCTGGGCCTCGTTGTCGGACTCTTCGGCCAGCGCGGTGAGCGCGCGTTCCAGCGGCAGTCCCGAGCTCACCAGTCCTGCGATCTGGCGCGTCCAGATGGCGAGGGCGGTGGCGTTGAAGACGCGTTTGCTCCACAGCGCGGTGTTCCATCCCGTCGCATTGGCCTGGCGCCCCCCGCCGGCCCCGACCAGCGCCACGGCCAGCGGCACCAGCGCCTGCGCGCGCAGCATGCTGCGCGCGGCCCTGGCCGTGTCGGCTTCTATAATGCCCTTGCGGGTCGCACCGTCGGCGCTCAGGGCTTCGAATGAATAAGCTGGCATCTTGTTAGGTGCCCCATTTTGCAAAAGCGGACGGCCGCAGCGCCGGGCCGCCCCAAGCAAGGCCAGCCCCCTCGGGGGGCAGCGCATTGCACGAAGTGAAAAGCGTGGGGGCGTTTTTTCCACGCCAGCAGGGGCCGCGGAACCGGCTTAGCCGGGCCGCAGGCGCAGCGCCCCCCCCGGGGGGCAGCGCATTACACGAAGTGACAAGCGTGGGGGGCGGGTTCTCGATACCAGCAGGGGCCGCGGAACCGGCTTTGCCGGGCCGCAGGCGCAGCGCCCCCCCGGGGGGCAGCGCATTACACGAAGTGAAAAGCGTGGGGGCCATGTTCTAGTCGCGGGTCACCCGCACCAGCTCTTCGCGCGTGGTGATGCCCGCTTGCACCAGCCGTTCGCCATCGTCGCGCATCAGCGTCATGCCGTTTTGCAGGGCGGCGGCGCGCAACTCGGCCTCGGGGGCCTGGTGATGAATCTGCGCGCGGATCGCGTCGTTGGTGGCCAGCAGCTCGAACACGCCGGTGCGGCCCTGGTAGCCGGTCTGGCCGCAGCTCTGGCAGCCGGCGCCCTGGCAATGCACGCAGACCTTGCGCACCAAGCGCTGCGCCAGCACGCCGAGCAGCGAGGAGCTGAGCAAGAACGGCTCTATGCCCATGTCGGTGAGCCGCGTCACGGCGCTGGCGGCGTCGTTGGTGTGCAGCGTGGCCAGCACCAGGTGGCCGGTGAGAGAGGCCTGGATGGCGATCTGCGCGGTTTCAAAGTCGCGGATCTCGCCGATCATGATGACGTCGGGGTCCTGGCGCAGGATGGCGCGCAAGGCCTTGGCGAAGTTCAGGTCGATCTTGGCGTTGACCTGGGTCTGGCCGACGCCGGCCAGCTCGTACTCGATCGGGTCCTCGACCGTCATGATGTTCTGGCGGCGCGTGTCGAGCCGCTCCATGGCCGCGTACAGCGTGGTGGTTTTTCCCGAACCCGTCGGTCCGGTCACCAGGATGATGCCGTGCGGTTGGGCCACCAGGTGCTCGAAGCGCGACAGCACGTCGCCCTGCATGCCGACGGCTTCCAGGTTGAGCCGGTCGCCGCTCTTGTCGAGCAGGCGCAGCACGGCGCGCTCGCCATGCGCGCTGGGCAGGGTGCTGACGCGCACGTCCACCGCGCGCGTGCCAATGCGCAGCGAGATGCGGCCATCCTGCGGCAGGCGCTTTTCGGCGATGTCGAGATCGGCCATGATCTTCAGGCGCGAGATCAGCGCCGCGTGCAGCGCGCGATTCGGCTGCACCACGTTGCGCAGCGAGCCGTCGACGCGAAAGCGCACGCTGGAATGGCGCTCGTAGGGCTCGATGTGGATGTCGCTGGCGCCGTCGCGCGCGGCCTGGGTCAGCAGGGCGTTGAGCATGCGGATGATGGGCGCGTCGTCCGAGGTTTCAAGCAAGTCCTCGATGGCTGGCAGCGCCTGCATCATGCGCGATAAATCCACGTCGCTTTCGACCTCGCTGATGACCGTGGCCGCGCTCGACTCGCTCTGCGCATAGGCGGCGCTGATGCGCTGCTGGAGCAGCTCGGGCGCCTCGGTGCTGACGTGCTGCACGTCGAACTTTCGCATCACCTCGCTCACCGCCGACCCAGTACCCGCTGCGTCCAGGCTGTGCAGCCAGAGCGTGAGTTCGCCGTCAAGCGACTCAAGCAGCAGCTGATGGCTGCGCGCAAAGGCATAGGGCAGGGGGTATTGGGCCGGCGCCTGCATGCTCATCGTCCGGTCATGGGGGGCGGCGGCGGCTGAACCTGCGGTACGGGCGCCTTGAAGTCAGGCGCCGCGATCATGGCGGGTGCACCCGGGGTGAGTACCGGCAATACCGGCGACTCATTGACGGGTATCAGCGCGCTGCTGGCGGGCTGCGCCTGCTGCTGCCGGGTGCGCATCATGTCGTAGCGGTCCATCGACAGGGCGTTGGTGGCCGCGCCGTCCCTGACCACGACCGGGCGCAGAAACACCATCAGGTTGGTCTTCTTGCGGCTTCGGCTCTCGGACTTGAAGAGATTGCCAAACAGCGGCACATCGCCCAGCCCCGGCACCTGGTCCTGGTTGCCCGAATACTCGTCCTGCAGCAGCCCGCCCAGCACGATGATGGAGCCGTCCTCGACCAGCACGTTGGACTCGATGGAGCGCTTGTTGGTGATCAGCCCGGTGGCCGAATTGACGGAGCCCGGCTGCACGCTGGAAACCTCCTGAAAGATGGCCATCTTGACCGTGCCGTTTTCACTGATCTGCGGCTTGACGCGCAGCGTCAGGCCGACGTCCTTGCGCTCTATGGTCTGGAAGGGGTTGACGGCGCCGCTGCCGCCACTGCCGGTGTTGGTGAACTGCCCGGTGACGAAGGGCACGTTCTGGCCGATGACGATTCGCGCTTCCTCGTTGTCCAGCGTCAGCAGGTTGGGTGTTGACAGGATGTTGCCCGCGCCCGTCGATTGCAGGAAGTTGGCCAGAAAGCCCAGGAAATAAACGCCGTTGCTGCGCGCTGCCACGCCCAGGTTCAGGCCGGTGTTGGGTGCCACCGTGCCGCCGGCCTGCGTGGCCAGGTTGATGATGTTCTTGTTCGCGCTGGTGCCGCTGCCGTAGTTGGTGCCCAGCAGTCCGATCAGGCTGTCGCCCTTGCCGCCTATCGGGCCTTGCCACTGGATGCCGAACTCGGCGGCCTTGTCCATGTTGACCTCGGCAATCAGGCTTTCCACATAGACCTGGGCGCGCCTGGCGTCAAGCTTCTCGATCACGGCGCGCAGCTGGCGGTATTGCGGCTCGGACGCCGTGATGATGAGCGAGTTGGTGGCCGTGTCGGCCTGAATCTGCCCGCCCGTCGAGGGTCCGGCGCTGGCCGAGAGCGGGGCGGTCGCTCCGCCTTGCGCTGCGCCGACCGCGACGGCCAGCGTCGCGGCGGCGCCGGGTGCATTGGCCTGGCTGGCGAGGCCCTGGCCGCCGGTGCTGGTCGCGGCGTTCCCCGCCAGCGCCGCGCGCAGCACGGTCGCCAGCCGGGTGGCATCGGCATTTTTCAGGTAGACCACATAGATGTTGCCGGCCTCGCCGTTGGCGCCGTTCATCAGGGGTTGATCGAGGTTTTGCACCAGCGACTTGACCAGCCCCATGCGCGCCGCGTTGGCCGCGCGCACGATCAGCGCATTGCTGCGCGGCTCGGCAATCACGGTGGTGCGGTAGCTGGCTTCAGCCGTCGCCGCCGTGCCCGGCGTGCTGCTTTCCAGCAGGCGCGTGACCAGGGGCGCGATGTCGGTGGCGGAGACGTTCTTGACGGGAATGACCTCGACGTCGGTGGCGTTGGCCACATCGAGGGCCGCAATGATGCGGCCCAGGCGGTTGAGGTTGTCGGCGTAGTCGGTGATGACCAGCGAGTTGTTGCCCGGGTTGACGTTGATGGTGTTGTTGGGGCTGATCAGCGGGCGCAGTATGGGCAGCAGGTTGTTGGCGTTCTCGAAGTCGAGCTTGAAGATGGTGGTGGCGATCTGGCCGCCCGACAGCGGCGCCTCGGTGGAAACGGCGCCGCCCTGCAGCTTGGCATCGGCCTCGGGCACGATCTTGTCCAGGCCGGCGCTGTTCACCACGGTGAAACCCTGCAGGCGCAAGGTGGCCAGAAACTGGCTGTAGGCCACGGCCGGGCTCACCGGGCGCTCGGTGGTGAGGGTGATGGTGCCCTTGACGCGCGGGTCGACCACCACGTTGCGCCCGGTCAGGGTGGCCATGGTGCGCGCCACGGCGTCGATGTTGGCGTTGACGAAGTTGAGCGTGACGGGTTCGCCGCGCCTGGGTGCGGCGGCGGCGGGCGCGGCGGGAATCGCCGGCGTCTGGGTCTGGGCCTGGGTATTTGAATGAAAAAGCGCTGTAGTCCATATCAATAGGGCGTAGCCAGCTATCGAAGTAATAGCAACCTGGCGGTGTTTGGAGATGGGGAGTTTCATTCGGCGTTAACCTACTTTGATGATGGAGCGCGCGCCATTGCGCCGTCCAATGATGTTCAGGAGATTGGAGAGCGCCTCGACGCTCTCGGGCGTGGCGCTCGCCACGCCATCGAAATGAAGGCGCTGGTCTACCCACTGGCCCTGTCCGGCAAGCTGCAGGCTGCCGTCCAGGGTCTCAAGCCGTATGCTTGAGCTGGGTCCGCCCTGCAGTGTGACACGGTAGCTGCCCATGGGCTGCAAGGTGGAAAGGCGCGAAGAAATTTGCGTCGCATCCAGCTGCACGCGCCCGGCCAGGCTGAGCCGGCCCTTGATCCACTCTGCCTGAAACCCCGTGGTGGAGGCGACCAGCTGGCCCTGGACCTGCACCGTGTTCCAGGGCGTTCCCAGGCCAGCCAGCAGTCCGGCCGGCCAGCTTGACTGGCCGTCGGCCAGCGCCAGCCGAACACCGCCCCAGCCCACGGGCATCAGGCCAACACGCAGCGCCTGCGGCGTGCAGCACTCGGCGCTCAGTTGCAGGCTCATGCCGCTCCAGGCCGGACGGATGCGCCAGGCGATGGGGCCGGGCAGAGTCGCCTGGTCCCGGCTGCCCGGGCCGCCCGAAAGCACCAACTGAGCCGAACCCTGCCAGAAGCTGCCGCGCGGCGCGAGCAGCGTGATCCGCTCGCCGCTGGCCTGGCGCAGCAGCGCCGCCAGCCAGCGGGCCGGCGCAAACAGCAAGAGCGCCAGCAGCAAACCGGTCAACGCGCCCGTCATCGCCCAGCCCCAGGGCGCTGAACTGGCGCCCGGCGGGCGTGGTGCTGCGCGCTGCATGGTCTTAACGCTGGGGCAAGGCCATGATCAGCACGCCGTTCCAGGTCGCCGCGCCCGGCGCCGTCGCGCGCACCAGCCGGGCCTCCTGCGGGACCGAGCGCGCGTTGATGCGGGCCTGTGCGAGCCACTCGGCCAGCGCGTCGGCCGAGGCCGCTTTCAGGGTGACGGTGGCCCGGTCGCCGGTGATGTTCAGCTGCGCGCTGGCCCCCAGCGACTGTTTGGTGGCGCTGGTGAGCGCCCGCAGCGCGTCTTCAAAGCCGAGCGGAGGCTGCTTTTGCAGGGCGGCTGCCTGGGCCTGCAGGGCCTGCATGCGCTGCAGTTGCGCGTCAAGTGCCCTGGCCTGCGCATCGGCGCTGCGCAGGGTCGCCAGCGCGGGGGCGAGAATCAGCAGCCACAAAAGAGTCGCCAGCAGCAGCCCGGTCGCCAGCCGGATGAGGTTCTGCTCGCGCGGCGCAACGCGGGCCCAATAGGCGCTGAGGGGCTGCAGGGCGCTGGGCAGACTCATTGGAGTACCTTCGTGCTGCGCACTGCGGTGCGAGCTTGCTTGGGGGCGGCCCGGCGCGGCGCTCATGGCTGGCGCTCCTCGCGGATCGTCAGGCTGTCGCCTTCCAGGCGGGCGCTGTAGCCCTGGGCGCGGAGCCGGCTGGAGAGGGCGCCGAGCCCCGGCGCGGCCGCGCCAAGGCCTTTTAACCTGAGTTCGCCAGCTATGAATTCAATAGCTTGCGGCGCCGGCAGGTCCGGCGTTGCAGCCTGAAGCTGTCCCAGCATGGTTTCCATGTCGGCCGGTGAGGAGGCGCCGTTCCGACGCTGCAGGTCGGCCACCGATCGGGCCATTTGCAAGGGGGCGTCAACCACCACGCGCACCTCGGGGAAGGTGGCGGTCAACGTGCTGCTGATGGCTGCGCGCCTGGCCGCCTGTGCTGATCGCTCTTTCATGGCCCAGGCCTGAAGTCCGGCGATATTGACAAGCAGCAGCAGCAGCGCGGCCCAGCGCGCCGCGCGCCAGCGGGGCGCCCGCAGCAAGGCGCTGCCCAGGGCCGACAGCCGTTTTTGGGTTCTGGCCCGGCGGTTGTAAAGCAGATCAAACTGCGCCAGGTCCCAGTCTGACTGCGCCGCCGCAAGCCAGCGCTGCGGCGGGGTCTGCAGGGAGACGGGGGCTTTGAAATAGTCTTCCGCCAGCGCCGCCACGGCGGGCTCAGCCAGTGCCTGCGCACCCTCGGGCCAGACCGTCAAGGCCGCAGCGCTTGATGAAAACGGCAGGACCGTGACGCCATTTTGTCCGGCCATCACCAGCCAGGCCTTGTCGGGCGTACCCATGACATGAAGCGAGGCATTGCCCGCCGCATCGGGGCTGCCTGCCCGGATCGGCGCCAGTTCCGGCACGATGCGGACAACGGCACGTCCGGCCTGTTCCAGCTCGGCCAGCCAGGCATGCAGCCATGCCCGGTCGCAGGCCGCCACCCA
>JBKJKI010000032.1:0-4194 GCA_046597475.1 Polaromonas sp.
GGCACCATGCTGGTGGACGAAAAACTCGAAGAACTGCGCGAGGCCACGGGCGACGACGTGGGCGGCATCCTGCAGCTGATCGAGCCCTTTGAAAAAGACGGCACCCTGGTGAAGCGCAGCCCCACGGAAATCGAGCGCGACGCCGATCACTACACCATCGTCGAGCACGACGGCGTGATTTTCGCCTGCGCCGCGCTCTACCCCTACCCCGAAGCCAAAACCGGCGAGATGGCGGCGCTGACCGTGTCGCCCCAGAGCCAGGGCCAGGGCGACGGGGAAAAAGTCCTCAAGCGCATAGAGCAGCGCGCCCGGGCCACCGGCCTGCAAAGCATTTTTGTGCTGACCACGCGCACCATGCACTGGTTCATCAAGCGCGGCTTCGCACAGGTTGACCCGGACTGGTTGCCAGAAGCGCGCAAGCGCAAGTACAACTGGGACCGCAAAAGCAAGGTGCTGGTGAAAAAGCTGAGCTAAGACTGCGATTGCTCTCCTGGCAGCTGGCTACTTCCTTTGCATACGGAAGGGCTTGCAAATACCACTGTTTACCTTGCCGATTGAATTTTTTGGTTACCAATGCCAGGCACAGGGGTCAGGTCACTGGGCCGTTAGCTGCAGGCTTTCGCGCTAAACTGCTCTGCGTTTATAAACTGAACTTTTAAGAATCCCTCACCTCTTACCTCGCCATGCGCCACCTGTTTCTCATCATCATGATCGCCCTGCTGCCTTTGCGCGGCTGGATGAGCGATTCGATGGCGACGGGAATACTTGCTACACAGGTTCAGCAACAACAAATAGCTATAAAAGTAATAGCAACTCACGACCATGCAGCGGGGGCAAAAGATCATCAGGACACCGAAACCGTGGTGGCAGATGCGGCTCAAACTGCAGCCGACTGCCCACGCCATGCTTCTGGTGCAGAACCTCACGCGGCAGATACCCACTGCGAATCCTGCAGCGTCTGTCAGGCCTGCCATACGATCGCGTTGTCCCCAGCGACAGCCGATGTGACCGCTGCTTTCGACCTGCGCACACTGCCCCGCGCTGTAGTTGCCCAATTTGCCAGTGCCGAAACCGCACTGGGCCAAAAACCACCGATTTCCTGATCTCCAGGCCCGTATTGGGTCTGTACTTGCTGCCGGCGCGGCCTTTTATGGCCTTTCGCATCCCATGCGACGACCGGTCACCCGCGGTTTCCCCAATCGCACCGCTTGTATTTCAGGAGATTTTTGTGAGCATTCGTCTCGATTCAAACTTGCCCGCCGCACTGGCTTTACTAGTGGTGTCCCTGTCGGCCACCCAGGCCACCGCGCAAACTTCTGCAGTCGCACCTGTAAAACCTGTTGCCTCGGCTCCCGTAGCCGATGCCGCGCCGCCCGCTTACCGCTCTGCGTTTGAGGGCTACCAGCGCTACACCGACGAAAAAACGGTCAACTGGAAAGACGCCAACGACGCCACTGCCCGCATCGGTGGCTGGCGCGAGTACGCCAAGGAATCCAGTCAATCGCAGACGCCAGCCGGTAGCGCCAAGCTTGACTCCGGCGCAGCGCCGGCCAAACCGTGACAGGAACAACGATGAAAACGATTTTTAGATTGACCGCCCTGGCTGCCGCCAGCCTGGTGCTGGCGGGCTGCGCATCGGTCAACATGGACCAGGCCGTGCGGGACACCAACGACACTGCAAGCACCTTCACCCAGGGAAAACTGGAACTCAGCCGTACCGAGCAGCAAGCTCAAGCCAAAGCCAGGCTGACCAGTGAACTGCTGGCCAAACCCCTGGCCATGGATGAGGCTGTTCAACTGGCGCTGGCCAACAGCCCGGCGGTGCAAAGCCTGCTGGCGCAGAGCTGGGCCGACATGGCCCAGGCGAACCAGACTGGCCGCATCGCCAACCCCGTCTTCACGTTCGAGCGAATCCGCTTTGCTGATGAACTGGAGCTGGGCCGGCTGCTGTCGTTTGGCCTGCTGGATCTGCTGACCCTGCCGCGGCGTATGGAGATTTCACGCGGCCAGATGGGACTAGCCAGGGTACAACTCAGCGCCAATGTGGTGGAACAGGTCACCCAGGTACGCCAGACCTGGGTGCGCGCCGTTGCCGCGCAGCAGGCGCTGGAGTATGCCAACCAGGTCAACCGCAGCGCGCAGGCGAGCGCCGAACTGGCGCGTCGCATGCAGCAGGTGGGCAATTTCACCAGGCTGCAGCGGGCACGCCAGCAAAGCTTTTATGCAGACAGCGCGGCCCAGCTGGCTTCCAGCCAGCATGCCAGCACCGCCGCCAGGGAAGAATTGATACGGCAACTCGGCTTGACCGACCAGCAAGCCTTACAACTCAAGCTGCCTGAGCGCCTGCCTGACCTGCCCAAAGAGCCGCGACAGGCCGCCGTGGTGAACGCCACGGCCACCCAGCAGCGCCTAGATGTGCAGATGGCGCGCCAGCAACTCGACAACGCGGGCAAGTCACAAGGCCTGAACCTGATCACCAGTCTGGTTGACGTGGAGCTTGGGGTACGCCGCGACACGGTGTTCGATAACGCGACAGGCACCAGCACACCGCGCAGGGGTTACGAGCTGGGCATTCGCCTGCCGATCTTCGACTGGGGCACAGCGAAGCGCGATGCCATGAACGCACAGTCGCTGGCGGCAGCCAACCGCTACGAGAGCACGGTTCGTGGCGCGTCATCGCAGCTGCGCGAGAGTTATTCGGCCTACCGCACCGCCTACGACGTGGCCCGGCATTACCGCGATGAAATCGTGCCCCTGCGCAAGACCATGGCCGATGAAAACCTGCTGCGCTACAACGGCATGCTGATTGGGGTGTTCGAGTTGCTGGCCGACAACCGCGATCAGATCTCCAGCGTCACCGCCGCCATCAACGCCTACCAGCAGTTCTGGCTGGCCGATGCCGCACTCGCCGCGTCCATGACCGGCAAGCCGACCGCATTGGCAATGGCCTCGACTGCCGCCGGTGGTGGTGGCGACGCGGCTGGCCACTGATGCCGAGCATGACCTGATTCACGAACCCTATTGAACGAAATTCCCATGACGAACAGAAGAAATTTTTTGACAGGCGCGGGCGCGCTGACAACAGCCGTGGCCGCCGCGGCAGTCAGCCGCGTGGCCATGGCTACCTTACCTGAACCGGTTTTCCAGACCAAGCCCGACACCATGGCGCCGCTGGTGCCCAACACGGGCCGCCCCTACAACCCGGTGGTCACGCTCAACGGCTGGACGCTGCCCTGGCGCATGAACAATGGCGTGAAGGAGTTCCACCTGGTGGCCGAACCCGTGGTGCGAGAGATGTCGCCCGGCTTCAAGGCCCACCTCTGGGGCTACAACGGCCAGAGCCCTGGCCCGACCATCGAGGTGGTCGAAGGCGACCGGGTGCGCATCTTCGTCACCAACAAGCTGCCCGAGCACACCAGCATTCACTGGCACGGCCAGCGCCTGCCCAACGGCATGGACGGCGTGTCGGGCCTGACCCAGCCGGCCATTCCGGTCGGCAAGACCTTTGTCTACGAATTCGTGGCCAAACGTCCCGGCACCTTTATGTACCACCCGCATGCCGACGAGATGACTCAGATGGCCATGGGCATGATGGGTTTCTGGATCACGCACCCCAAGGCCAGGCACCCGCTGATCGACGAGGTGAATCGCGATTTCGTGTTCCTGCTCAATGCCTACGACATCGACCCGGGCGCCTACACCCCCAAGATCATGACCATGCTTGACTTCAACCTGTGGAGCTGGAACAGCCGGGTCTTTCCGGGCATCGACCCACTGGTGGTGTCCAAGGGCGACAAGGTGCGCATCCGCATCGGCAACCTGACCATGACCAACCACCCGATGCACCTGCACGGGCACGAATTCCTGGTGACCGGCACCGACGGCGGCCCGACCCCAAAATCAAGCCGCTGGCCCGAGGTCACGACCGATGTGGCGGTGGGCCAGATGCGACAGATCGAGTTCCTGGCCGACGAGGAAGGCGACTGGGCATTTCACTGCCACAAAAGCCACCACACCATGAACGCCATGGGCCACGACGTGCCCACCATGATCGGGGTCGACCATCGCAAGGTGGTCAAGGAGATCACCAACCTGATCCCCGACTACATGGTGATGGGCGAGCGCGGGATGGCGGACATGAGCGAGATGCAGATGGCGCTGCCGGACAACACTCTGCCGATGATGACAGGCAAC
>JBKJKI010000036.1:0-8525 GCA_046597475.1 Polaromonas sp.
CATGACCGACATGTTTGTGCTGATGCAACTGCCCAATGCCGGCGACGACCTGCAGGCGATCAAGAAGGGCGTGATGGAGCTGGCCGATCTGGTCGTCATCAACAAGGCCGACATCGATGCGCGCGCCGCCACGCGCGCCGAGGCGCAGATCCAGTCGGCGATGCGGCTGTTCGGCCTGGTCAACAACGCCATGGCAAACGACAAAGGGGCGCAGGCGGCTGACTTTGACAAGCAATGGCATCCGAAAGTGCTGCAGCTCAGCGCGCTGCAAAACAAGGGCGTTGACGCGTTCTGGGCCGCCGTGACGCAGTTCAAGACCCTGCAGACCGCCAACGGCCGGCTGGCCACGCGGCGCCAGCACCAGGCACTGGCCTGGATGTGGGAGCGCATCGAGGCGGGGCTGAAACAGGCCTTCCGGCACGATCCGGCGGTCAGCGCACTGCTGCCGACGCTGGTGGCCGAGGTCGAGAGCGGCCGGCTGCCGGCCTCCGCTGCGGCACGAAATCTGCTTGCGGCCCACGCGCAGCGGGCGCAAGAAGCTATCAAATAAAGAGCGTACGTCAAACAAAACTGAAAGAGAACCATGCAGGAAATTCTTGAGCAACTCGAAAAAAAGCGCGCAGCGGCGCGCCTGGGCGGTGGCCAGAAGCGCATTGACGCACAGCACGGCAAGGGCAAGCTGACGGCGCGCGAGCGGCTGGAACTGCTGCTCGACGAAGGCACCTTCGAGGAATGGGACATGTTTGTCGAACACCGCTGCAGCGACTTCGGCATGGCCGACAACAAGATTCCGGGTGACGGGGTGGTCACCGGTTACGGCATGATCAATGGCCGGCTGGTGTTCGTTTTCAGCCAGGATTTCACCGTGTTTGGCGGCGCGCTCAGCGAAGCTCATGCCGAGAAAATCTGCAAGGTGATGGACCAGGCCATGAAGGTCGGCGCGCCGGTGATCGGCCTCAATGACTCGGGCGGCGCCCGCATCCAGGAGGGCGTGGCCTCGCTGGGCGGCTATGCCGACGTGTTCCAGCGCAATGTGATGGCCAGCGGCGTGATCCCGCAGATCAGCATGATCATGGGGCCCAGCGCCGGCGGCGCGGTCTATTCGCCGGCCATGACCGACTTCATCTTCATGGTGAAAGACAGCTCTTATATGTTTGTCACCGGCCCCGAAGTGGTGAAAACCGTGACACATGAGGAGGTGACTGCCGAGGAGCTGGGCGGCGCCATCAGCCACACCACCAAAAGCGGCGTGGCCGACCTGGCCTTCGAGAACGACGTTGAAGCCTTGCTGATGCTGCGCCGGCTCTACAACTACCTGCCGCTGAACAACCGCGAAAAAGCCCCGGTGCGCCCCAGCGCCGACCCGGCCAACCGCATGGACAAGAGCCTGGACACCCTGATCCCCGACAACCCGAACAAGCCCTACGACATGAAGGAGCTGATCGCCAAGACCGTTGATGACGGCGACTTTTTCGAGATCCAGCCCGAGTACGCGAAAAACATCATCATCGGCTTTGCCCGTATGGAAGGGCAGTCGGTCGGCATCGTCGCCAACCAGCCGCTGGTGCTGGCCGGCTGCCTCGACATCAAGAGCAGCATCAAGGCGGCGCGCTTTGTGCGCTTTTGCGACGCCTTCAACATCCCGGTCATTACCTTCGTCGACGTGCCCGGCTTCATGCCTGGCACTTCTCAAGAGTACGGCGGCATCATCAAGCATGGCGCCAAGCTGCTTTATGCGTACGCCGAATGCACGGTGCCAAAGATCACCGTCATCACCCGCAAGGCCTATGGCGGCGCTTATGACGTGATGAGTTCAAAGCACCTGCGCGGCGACGTCAATTTTGCCTGGCCCAACGCCGAGATTGCGGTGATGGGCGCCAAGGGCGCGGTGGAAATCATCTTCCGCGAGGACAAGGGCGACCCGGCCAAGCTGGCCGCCAAGGAAGCCGAGTACAAGGCGCGTTTTGCCAACCCCTTCGTCGCCGGCGCGCGCGGCTTTATCGACGACGTGATCCTGCCGCACGAAACGCGCAAGCGCATCTGCCGCTCGCTGGTCATGCTGAAAGACAAGAAGATCGAAAACCCGTGGCGCAAGCACGGCAACATTCCGCTGTAAGCACCCGAGGAAAGAACCATGTTTACCAAAATTCTCATTGCAAATCGGGGTGAAATCGCCTGCCGCGTCATCCTCACCGCCCGCAAGATGGGCATCAAGACCGTGGCCGTCTATTCCGATGCCGACAAGGACGCGCGCCATGTCGCGCTGGCTGATGAAGCCGTCAACATTGGCCCGGCGCCCAGCCGCGACAGCTATCTGCAGGCCGACAGGATCATTGCCGCCTGCAAACAGACCGGCGCCCAGGCGGTGCATCCGGGCTACGGCTTCCTGAGCGAAAACGCCGGCTTTGCCAAGCAGGTGGAGGAAGAGGGCATTGTCTTCATCGGCCCCAAGCACTACTCAATCGCCGCCATGGGCGACAAGATCGAGTCCAAGAAGCTGGCCGGTGCGGCCGGTGTGAACTGCATCCCGGGCGTGAACGACGCGATCGAGACGGCTGAAAAAGCGGTTGAAATCGCCCAGGGCATCGGCTACCCGGTGATGATCAAGGCCAGCGCCGGTGGCGGCGGCAAGGGCCTGCGCGTGGCCTTTAACGACAAGGAAGCGTTGGAAGGCTTTACCAGCTGCCGCAACGAGGCACGCAACAGCTTTGGCGACGACCGTGTCTTCATCGAGAAGTTTGTCGAGGAGCCGCGTCACATCGAGATCCAGCTGATCGGCGACAGCCAGGGCAATGTCATTTACCTGAACGAGCGTGAGTGCTCGATCCAGCGCCGCCACCAGAAGGTGATCGAGGAGGCGCCAAGCCCCTTTATCTCTGAGGCCACCCGCAAGGCCATGGGCGAGCAGGCGGTGTTGCTGGCCAAGGCGGTGAAATACCAGAGCGCCGGCACGGTCGAGTTTGTCGTCGGCAAGGACCAGTGCTTTTACTTCCTGGAAATGAACACCCGCCTGCAGGTGGAGCATCCGGTGACCGAATGCATCACCGGACTGGACCTGGTCGAGCTGATGATCCGCGTGGCCGCCGGCGAAAAACTGCCGCTCACGCAAGCTGAGGTCAAGCGTGAGGGTTGGGCCATCGAATGCCGAATCAACGCCGAGGACCCGTTCCGCAGCTTTCTGCCGTCCACCGGCCGGCTGGTGCGCTTTCAGCCGCCCAGGGAAACCATGTTTGCCGCGGATACCGAACAGCTGTTTGGCGTGCGTGTGGATACCGGCGTGCAGGACGGCGGTGAAATCCCGATGTATTACGACTCCATGATTGCCAAGCTGATCGTTCACGGCAAGGACCGCGCGCAGGCCATTGCCAAAATGCGCGAGGCGCTCAACAGCTTTGTGATTCGCGGCGTGAGCAGCAATATCCCGTTTCAGGCGGCCTTGCTGGCGCACCCCAAATTCGTGGCCGGCGATTTCAACACCGGCTTTATCGCCGAAAACTACGCCAAGGGGTTTCGCGCCGAAGACGTGCCGCATGACGACCCGGACTTCGTCGTGGCGCTGGCGGCCTATGTGAACCGCCGCCTGCTGGGCCGTGCCGCTGGCATCAGCGGCCAGCTGCCAGGCCATGGCGTGACGGTGAGTGAAGAGTTCGTGGTGATCGGCCTGGGCGCGGAAGGGGAAAACACCGCCCATCCCGCGCTGGTGCGCGATTTTGAGGCTCAATCAGGCTCAAGCGCAGTAGAGACGGGTAGCAAGCGCTATGAAATTTGTAGTGGCTGGCATCTGGGCGGGGCACGCATCCGCGGCACCGTCAACGGTCAGCCCTTTGCGGCCCAGGTCGAGCGCGGCGTCGGCCGCAATCCGCTGGCACTGCGCCTGAACCACAACGGAACGCGGCTGGACGCGCTGGTGCTCTCGCCGCGCGCGGCCCAGCTTCACGCGCTGATGCCCTACAAGGCGCCGCCTGACATGAGCCGCTTCGTGCTGTCGCCCATGCCCGGCCTGCTGGTCGAGGTGGCGGTCCAGCCGGGGCAGAAAGTCCAGGCTGGCGAGCGTGTCGCCGTCATCGAGGCCATGAAGATGGAAAACGTGCTGTTCGCCGTCGCCGATGGCGTGGTGAGCAAGGTGCTTGCTAGTAAAGGCGAATCGCTGAGCGTGGACCAGCCGATTGTGGAGTTTGCATGATGTGGCCCCCACGGTCGCTCGCTTCGCGTAGCTTCCTGCCCCCCGAGGGGGCCACTGCGCCTGCGGCCCGGCGAAGCCGGTTCCGCGGCCCCGGCTTGTATAAGACCGCCCGCGCCTGTCACTTCGGGTTGGCCGGCGGCGGTGATTGTTCGTTGAGGAAAATAATATGACGCGTCCCTTCAAGGTGCTGGGCATCCAGCAAATCGCCATAGGCGGCCCCAGCAAGGCGCGTTTGCGCACCTTGTGGGTGGACATGCTGGGTCTGGAAGTCACCGGCAATTTTGTCAGCGAGCGTGAAAACGTCGATGAAGACATCTGCGCCATCGGCAGCGGTCCGTTCAAGGTCGAGGTCGATCTGATGCAGCCGCTGGACGCCGGGAAGAAGCCGGCCGTCCACGCCACGCCGCTCAACCATGTGGGCCTGTGGATAGACGACCTGCCCAGAGCGGTGGAATGGCTGACTGCGCAGGGCGTGCGCTTCGCGCCCGGCGGCATCCGCAAGGGCGCGGCGGGTTTTGACATCTGCTTTCTGCATCCCAAGTCCAGCGACGAGTTTCCGGTGTCTGGCGAGGGTGTGCTGGTCGAAATGGTGCAGGCCCCGCCCGAAGTCATTGCGGCTTTCGCGGCGCTGGGTGGGTCGAGTCCGGCCGCTGTCGGCTTCTGAGTTCCGGGCCCGCCGGTTTTTCCCGGCTCAGGCCTTGCTCTGGCGCTGCGCCCGCGCACGGGCCAGGGCCGCTTCAATCACCGTTCGCTTGCGATCTGCCGGCGCCGCATCGGCGGCAGGCTGAAGCTGCTCAGCCACAGCCGGTGCCAACCGGGAGTTTTCTGGATTTTCAGGTGTTTTTGCCCTCTCGTCCAGGTTCTTTGGGTGTTTATAGCTATGAAATTCATAGCGTTTCCGGGCTGCGTCAGCCTGTTCCCCCGACCACGCGGCCCAGCCGGTGAGCCCGCCCGTGACGTTTTCCAGGCTGATGCAGTCCACCGGGCAGACGGGAATGCAGAGCTCGCAGCCCGTGCAGTCAGGCTCAATCACCGTGTGCATCATCTTGTTGCTGCCCATGATGGCGTCCACCGGGCAGGCCTTGATGCACAGTGTGCAGCCAATGCACCAGGCTTCGTCGATGATGGCTACCGCACGCGGCGCTTCCGTGCCGTTTTGAGGGTTCAGTGGTTGTGGGGCTTGCCCCGTGATGCGCGCCAGCCTGAGCACGCCTTCGGCGCCGCCGGGTGGGCACTGGTTGATGGCTGCATCGCCAGAAACGATGGCATGCGCATAGGCGGCGCAGTCCGCGTAGCCGCAGCGGGTGCACTGCGTTTGCGGCAGGGCGGCATTGATGCGCTCAAAAAGCGGGCTGTCCGGGAATCGGGGGCTGGCTAGAGAACGGGGTAGAGAAGGGCTCACGGTGACATTGTCCCACCGTGAGGTGGCTTCCCGGGCTCCAGGCCCCGGCTTACCTGGCGCGGCCGGGCTTTCTCACCGGTGGCATGGCGCCGGGGCGCACAAACGCCTTGCCAGCCCTGACGGCGGTTTTGGCGCTGTCCTTTGCAACAGGCTGGTCCGCCGCTTTGGTCGCCGCTTTAATCACCGCTTTTGCCACCTCAGGCTGCACCGTCTCCGCAGCGGCTCTCACGGCGACCAGTGGCTGCTGCGACTTGGCGACGGCTGCGGCGATGGGCGCTGACTTTTCCGGCTCCGCGCCCTTTTCGGCGGCAGGTGACACAGGCGTGGCCGCTGCCAGCGCCTGATGTTGGGCCAGAATGAAGCCGTGCACGGCCGGATAAACATGCTCGCGCCAGCGGCGGCCGCTGAAAATGCCGTAGTGGCCGGCACCTGTGGCTTCGAAGTGTTTTTTCTGGCCTTCAGGCACGCCGCTGCACATGTCGAGGGCCGCACGGGTCTGGCCTGCTCCCGAGATGTCATCGAGCTCGCCTTCGACCGTCATCACGGCGGTGGTTTTGATGTCGCCCGGTGTGACCCGCTCGAGCTTGCCTTCGGGAGACAAAACGTCCCAGGTGCCATTGACCAGCTTGAACTCCTGGAACACGGTCTTGATGGTCTCGAGGTAGTAGTCCGCATCCATGTCGAGCACCGCGTTGTACTCGTCGTAAAACTTGCGGTGCGCTTCCGTGGAGGCGTCGTCGCCCTTGATCAGATCCTTGAAGTAGTCGTAGTGGCTGCTGGCATGGCGGTCGGGGTCCATCGCCACGAAGCCGGTGTGCTGCAGGAAGCCGGGATAGACACGCCGGTTGACGCCCTTGAAGTTGTTGGGCACGCGGTAAATCACATTGTTTTCAAACCACTCGTAAGGCTTGGTGACGGCCAGATTGTTGACCGACGTGGGCGACAGGCGGGCGTCGATGGGGCCGCCCATCATGACCATGGACAGCGGGGTGGTTTCACCACGCGAGGCCATCAGCGAGATCGCTGCAAAGACGGGCACGGTGGGCTGGCACACGCTGATGACATGGCAGTTGCCATATTTGCCCTGCAGGTGGCGGATGAATTTCTGCACATAGTTGACGTAGTCGTCCAGATGGAAGGCGCCATCGGACAACGGCACGTTGCGCGCATTTTTCCAGTCCGTGATGTAAACCTTGTGGTCTTTCAGCATGGTTTTGACGGTGTCGCGCAGCAGGGTCGCATAGTGGCCCGACAGCGGCGCCACGATGAGCACGGCGGGCTGACCCTTGAGCCGGGTCAGTGTTGCCGGGTCGTCGGTGAAGCGCTTGAAGCGGCGCAACTCGCAAAAGGGTTTGTCGATCTCGACCCGCTCATGAATGGCCAGGCCGACACCGTCCACGTCGATGGTACGGATGTCGAAAGCCGGTTTTTCGTAGTCCTTGCCCAGACGGTACATCAGGCTGTAGCCGGCCGAAATACGCTGGGCCAGCGGCGTTTGACCGAAGGGCGACGAGGCGCCGCTGAAAAGTTTGGCAGCGGCCTGTGCGAAGTCAACAAATGGCTCCATCAAGGTGCGCTGGGATTCATAGATTTGATACAGCATGGGGTTTAACCTCTGGTTGGATGATTTTCGGTTAAAACAAAATATGTTGCAGTGCAATATAACAGGCGATAGTCATCAATAGTTGAGGTTAATTCCTCAGTTTTGCACGTTTTTTCATGGCCCACAGCCGAATAAGACATTGGCCAACACGCTTTGACCGATTTGGCCACAGCTTCACAAGGCCCTTGCTTACAAGCGCCGGAAAACCGCGCCGGACCTGCTTGGTGTGTAATGCCGTGATATCGCCCGCGGACGTGTATGGGGCCAGGATTGCCGACTCCTCCACGCTACGCTCTGGCAGCACTTCACGACAGGACCGACCATGACGACCTCCCTGGATACCGCCGCGCTTGACAGCCTGGCTTCCCTGAAAAAATCAGACCGGATGCCTGTGTTGTTTTTGGGCCACGGCAGCCCCATGAATGCCATTGGTGACAACGAATACCGGCGCAGCTGGCAGCTGCTGGGCGCCGAGTTCGGCACGCGGCTGCCGCGGCCGCAATTGATCCTGTGCATTTCGGCACATTGGCTCACCAAGGGCTGGTGGCTGACCGCCATGGACAGGCCCAAAACCATTCATGACTTTGGCGGCTTCCCGCAGGAGCTGTTTGACCAGCAATATCCCGCGCCGGGAGACGCCGACGCGGCGCGGGCCATCAGCGGGCTGGTGCGCCAGCGCGGTTCCAGCCCGCTGGGGCTGGACGCGGCCGAGTGGGGGCTGGACCACGGTGCCTGGTCGGTGCTCAAGCCCATGTTTCCGCTGGCCGACATTCCGGTGATCCAGCTCAGCATGGACTATGGGCGCGGGCCGGAAGACCATTACGCGCTGGCCAGGCAGCTCAAGGCCTTGCGCGACCGGGGTGTGCTGATCGTGGGCAGCGGCAACATCGTGCACAACCTGGGCCAGATGCAGCGCGGCGCCAGTGCCAGCCAGGCCTATGACTGGGCGCTGGAATTCGACCAGACCATGGGCGGCTATGTGCAGCAGGGCAACCTCGATGCCTTGCAGAATTTCCTGAAGCTCGGCCAGCTTGCCCGCATGGCGCACCCGACGCATGAGCATTTTTTGCCGCTGCTCTACGCGGCGGGCGCGGTCGATGCCCGGGAGCCGGTGCGGTTTTTCAACGCCAGCTTCCAGGCCGGTTCAATCTCGATGCGATCGGTGGTCTGGGGTTAAAGTAGTTTGCTATTTAAAAAATAGCAAACTATTGCCGTAGTTACTGGACAAGAGCCGTATTTCATCGAAAAACAGGGCTGGGTGCCTTGTCCAGCGCGACGCGCCAGGCGTTTTTGGCCAAACGCCTGGCTTGCGCGGCCTGGACTCAGAGGACCTTGGC
>JBKJKI010000044.1:0-24510 GCA_046597475.1 Polaromonas sp.
GATCAGGCCGCCGACAAGCGCGCCCAGGATCGCAGTTGCCAAGGTGAGCGATAGCGCCGGCTGGGCGGCGGCGTTGTTGCGAAGCGCAGCCTGCAATGAGGGCGACAGTGCCGCTGAATTATCGGCGCCCTGCCTGGCCTGGGGCCAGTCGCCGATCACTTTCAATTCGGCCCGCCAACCCTGGCTGTCCGACGCCAGAACCACCGGCAGCACCGAGGGAGCGGCGCTGCGCTGAGGCGACAACGGCACGCGGGCGGTCCAGGTGCCGCCGCTCCAGGCCTGCGTCCATTTGGCGGCGGTTTCGATCACTTCGGATGTTTCGGGAAAGAACTCCAGCGTCTTGCCGCGAAGCGCCGCCGGCAGCCCCTGCACGCTCAGTTCGATTGCGTCGCCCGCGATCCGCACATGGCTTTCCGTCACGGTCCCTTGCGTGCCATGCATCACCGGTCTCGGTTGCGCCGCAAACGCCGCCTCGAAGGCCGGCGCATTCATGGCCGTGGTGCTTCGGCTCGGTATCTTCAGCACAAACTCGCCATCTTCCGGGACACACTCCAGCTTGCAGACCAGCCAGCTGGCCTTGAGCTTGATCTCCATGTCGCTGCCCAGCAGCGAGGGTTTGAATTCGGGGGTGATCGCGAGCGGCACCGGCAGCAGCACGGTACCTTCGTAGCCGTAATTGGCGAGGTGGCCGATGTAGATCTTTTTGGGTACCGGCCAGGCGATCTCGCCCGCCACCACACCCGCCGGCAGTGTCCACTGCAGCTGGGTCGGCAGGCCCGAATCGCCGGAGTTCTTCCAGTAGGTGTGCCATTCGGGCTGGTGCGCCAGATGCAGGCCCAGCCACACCGGCTTGCCCGCCTCCACGCCCTCGGGCGCCCAGGCCAGCAGTTCGGCACGCACCTGCTCGGTGCTGACGACAGCGCCTTGGGCGCCGCTGGCCGGTTTGAGCCATGCGCTGACGCTGCTTTGTGCATTTGCCGAGGTATTGAGGGCGCAAATGGCTATCAAAACCGTAGCAAGCAAGGCGGAAAAAGATAAACGCGGGAATTTCATGTTCGAGGTGTGAGCGGTCGGAGGGGTAATAGTTCCGGTGGACAGGGCTGTCCAGACCCTGATTACATCGCTTTCGGGGGTCAACTCCGATAATAGGGCCATGCCCTGCCTCACCGTCCCCATCGTCCTTGCCACCCTCAACGCCAAGTACATCCACGCCTCGCTGGGCCTGCGCTGCCTGGCCGCCAATATGGATCTGCATGGCGGCGCCGGCCTGCGGGCGCAGACGCGGATTCGGGAGTTCGTCATCCAGCAGCGGCCCACGCAGATAGTCGAAGACCTGCTGGCGCTCAACCCCACCGTGATCGGCCTGGGGATCTACATCTGGAACGTGCTCGAAACCACGCAGGTCGTGCGGCTGCTCAAAACCCTGAGGCCCGACATCAAGCTTGTACTCGGCGGGCCCGAAGTCAGCTTTGAAACCGAGAGCCAGGAGATTTGCCGGCTGGCCGACCATGTGGTCACCGGCTGGGGCGATGTGAGTTTCCCCAGGCTGTGCCGCGCGCTGCTGGACGGCCCGAAGCCGCTGATGAAGGTGATTGCCGGCGAGCAGCCCGCCCTCAGCGAGCTGGCCCTGCCTTATGCCGAGTACACCGACCAGGACCTGGCCAAGCGCCTCTTGTATGTCGAGGCTTCGCGCGGCTGCCCCTTCAAGTGCGAGTTTTGCCTCAGCTCCCTCGACAAGACAGCATGGGCCTTCGCGCTGGACCGCTTCATGGCCGAGATGGACAGTCTGTACCGGCGCGGCGCGCGCAACTTCAAGTTTGTTGACCGCACCTTCAACCTGAAGGTCGATTTCTCGGTGCGCATCCTGCAGTTCTTCCTCGACCGCATGGCGCCCGATCTGTTCGTGCATTTCGAAGTCGTGCCCGACAGCCTGCCGGACCGGCTCCAGGCGCTGATAGCCCAGTTTCCGGCCGGCTCGCTGCAGTTCGAGGTCGGCATCCAGAGCTTCAACCCCGAGGTGCAGCAGCGCATCTCGCGCCGGCAAGACAATGCCAAGACGGCCGACAACCTGCGCTGGCTGGTCACTGAAAGCTGGGCGCATGTGCATGCCGACCTGATCTTCGGCCTGCCGGGCGAGACGCTGGAAAGCTTTGCCGACGGCTTTGACAAGCTGCACGAACTGGCACCGCATGAAATCCAGCTCGGCATCTTGAAGCGCCTGCGCGGCACGCCCATCACCCGGCACACCGCCGACTTTGCCATGGCCTACGATCCGCAGACGCCCTACACCATCCTGCAAACCTCGACCATAGACTTCGCCACCATGCAGCGCATCCAGCGCTTTGCGCGCTACTGGGAGATGGTCGCCAACTCGGGGCGCTTTGCCTTGGGGCTGAGGCTGCTGTTGATGCCCGGCTCGGCCTTCAATCACTTCCTGGCCTTCAGCGACTGGCTCTGGCAGACCACCGGCAAGACGCATGAATTTTCGCTGGAGAAACTGGTGGACTTGCTGTTTGAACACCTGAGCGCCGTGCGCGGGCTGCCTGAAAACGAGGTGCGCGCCGCCTTGCTGGCGGATTACCGGGTCAGCGGGGCACGGGGGCGGCCGCAATGCCTGGCCGATCTGCTGAGCGCGGGGCGCCTGGCCTTGCCCGCCGGTACGGGCAAGCTCCGGTCAGAGCGGCAGAGCCGGCATGTCAATCAGCAGGCGCATCGCCAGGAGATTCAGAAGGCTGCGGCGGCTGCTTGAGTGGTTTTTCAAGCGTTTTATGCCTATGGCCCAGGCGAATAGGTCGTTGTGCGCTATAAAAATAATAGTAAATAAGACCAGGGGATGCTGGGCGCTGAGCGGGGTAGGAGCGGCCAGGGTTCTGTCCGGGCAGACAAAAAGATAAGCACATGCGGATTTATTATTTGTATTTTGCATGTTTAATGCATCATGATGCAAATTTTGAATACTTGAAAGCATGGAACTCCGCCAACTCGAAGCCTTCGCCGCCGTCATGTCGGTCGGCAGCGTCACGGGTGCGGCCAGGTTATTGAACCGGTCGCAGCCGGCCATCACGCGCCTGGTGCAGGAGCTTGAGGCCGAGATCGGCTATGCGCTTTTTACGCGCAACGGCCCGCGCGTCACGCCGACCGAGCAGGGCTTTCTGCTGTTCGAGGACGCCGAGCGCGCCCTGGCCGGATTGCGCCGCATCCACGAGCGGGCGGCGGAAATCGCCCGCGGCGAGGCCCAGCCGCTGCTGTTGGCGGCCACCTCGGCCCTGGCCGTGGGCCTGCTGCCCCAGGCCTTGACCCGCGTGGAGGCCCAGACCGGCGCGGCCGCCGTGCAATTGCGTACCGCCTCGCCCGAGCAGGTGGTGCACGCGGTGCTGAGCGGCGCCGTGCAGTTGGGCGCCAGCAGCCTGCCGCTGGAGCACCGCGGCCTGCAGGTGCACTGGATAGGGCAACTGGCCTGCGTCGCCGTGCTGCCGCAAAACGACCCGCTGGCCGCCTGCGACAAAGTGCCGCTCGCGGCGCTGGCGCAGCGCCGGCTTATCACCATGAGCAACCCGTTTCGGCTGCGGCACCGGCTCGATGCCGTGCTGGCCGGGGCCGGGCGCGCGAACGGGCGGCACGGTGCGCTGATAGAAACCAATTCGTCCATCAACGCCCAGGCGCTGGTGCGCGCCGGTCTGGGCGTGGCGGTGCTGGAGCCGCTCACGGCCCACGGCGCCCCGCTGGACGGCGTGGTGGTGCGCCCGCTGGACACCGACATTCCTTTTTTCTTCGGCGTGATCACGCCCCAGGCCAGGCCGCTGAGCGCACCCGTGCGCGCCCTGGCCGATGCCCTGTTGCAAGCCGCCGCGGCCTTGCCCGGTTTCGTGCAGCACGACGTGGCCGCCCACGCCACGCTGCTGCAATCGGCCCAGGCCGACGAAGAGCGGGCAAGCGTCGATGGCACTTTGAGAAAGCATTCCTGATGGATTCCCCCATGAAACCTTGCCCGACCAACATTTCCGCCGGCCCTGGCCTGCAAGCCCTGGAGGCGCGGCTGCGCCAGGATCTGCAATGGCTGGGCCTGCCCGCGCGGCGCTGGGTGCCATCGCGCCAGGCAGACGGCGCCGAGGTGCTGGACACCGCCATCGTCGGCGGCGGCATGGCCGGCCTGGCGCTGGCCGCCTCACTGAGCCACCTGGGTGTTCAGACGCGCATCTTCGATCGCGCGCACCAAGGCTTTGAAGGCCCCTGGGCCACCACGGCGCGCATGGAGACGCTGCGCTCACCCAAGGAACTGACCGGCCCGGCGCTGGGTTTGGCCGCGCTGACCTTCCGCGCCTGGTTCGAGGCGCAGTTCGGCCTGGCCGCCTGGGACGCACTCGACAAGATCCCGCGCCTGCAATGGGCCGACTACCTGCGCTGGTACCGCCGCGTGCTGGCGCTGGACCTGCGCAACCAGCAGCGGGTGCTGGCCGTGCTGCCTCTCGCCGACGGCCTGGTGCGGCTGGATATGGCCGACGACACGCAGGACGCCCGGCCTTACCGGGTACTGGCCCGCCATGTGGTGCTGGCCACCGGCCGCGACGGCCTGGGCGGCCCCTGGGTGCCCGACTGGGCGCAGGCCCTGCCGCGTCAGTGCTGGGCGCATTCGGCCGACAACTGGGATTCGGCCTTGCTGGCCGGCAAGCGCGTGGCCGTGATTGGCGGCGGCGCCTCGGCCATGGACAGCGCGGCCACCGCGCTCGAAGCCGGCGCGGCCCGTGTCGACCTGCTGGTGCGCCGCGCCGAAATGCCGCTCATCAACAAGGGCAAGGGTGCGGGCAGCCCCGGCGTGGCGCACGGTTTCCAGGCGCTGCCGGACGACTGGAAATGGCGTTTTCGCCACTACATCAACGCGCAGCAGGTGCCGCCGCCGCAGGGCAGCACGCTGCGCGTGTCGCGCCACGCCAACGCGCATTTTCACCTGGGAACGCCTGTGCATTCCGCCACGCAGCGCCCCGATGGCGCGCTGCGCCTTGACACCGCCAAAGGCCCGCTGGCGGCGGATTTCCTGGTCTTTTGCACCGGTTTTCGTCTGGACTGGAGCCTGCGCCCCGAGTTCGCCGCGTTCGCGCCGCAGGTGCGGCTGTGGCAAGACCGCTACCAGCCCCAAGCCGGCCAGGACGACGCCGAACTGGCGCAGTCGCCCGACCTCGGGCCGCTGTTCGAGTTTCAGGAAAAAACACCGGGCACCTGCCCCGGCTTGGCGCGCGTGCACTGCTTTTGCTACCCCTCTGCGCTGTCGCACGGCGCCGTGGCCGGCGACATTCCGCAAATCAGCGACGGCGCCAAACGCCTGGCCCAAGGCCTGGCCGGACAGCTGTTCACCCAAGACGTGGCGCTGCATTTCGCCTCGATGGAACAGTATGCCGAGCCTGAGCTGCAGGGCGACGAGTGGACACCCGCTGCCTTCCCGGCCTATGACGAGGGCTTGAAATGACCGGCTGGCTGCTGCGCCGCATCGCCCAGGCGGCTCTGGTGGTGGTGCTGATGACGCTGATCGTTTTCATCGGCCTGCACGCCATCGGCAACCCGGTGGACATCCTGATTGGCGACGACATGAACCAGGCCGAGCGGCTGGCAGCCATCGCCCGCCTGGGGCTGGACCAGCCGCTGTGGCGCCAGTACCTGGCCTTCGTCGAAGGCGCGCTGCAGGGCAACCTGGGCAAGAGCTTTGTCTACCAGGAAGATGCGATCCGCCTGATCCTGCAGCGCCTGCCCGCCACCCTGGAGCTGGCCATCAGCGCCTTGCTGCTGGCGATCGTCATAGGCGTGCCGCTAGGCCTGTTCGCCGGCATGAAGCCCGATCACCCGGCGTCGCATGCGCTGATGGCGGGCAGCATCGTCGGTTTTTCACTGCCGGCCTTCTGGGTCGCGCTGATGCTGATCATGGTGTTCAGCGTGCAGCTGGGCTGGCTGCCGGCCAGCGGCCGCGGCGAAACCCGCGCGCTATTGGGCATTCAGTGGTCCTGGCTGACGCTCGACGGGCTGCAGCACCTGATCCTGCCGGCCTTCAACCTGGCGCTGTTCAAGATTTCGCTGGTGCTGCGCCTGACCCGCGCCGGCGTGCGCGAGGTGTTGCCGCAGGATTTCGTGAAGTTCGCGCGTGCCAAGGGCTTGTCGAACAGCCGCGTGGTCATCATGCATGTGCTGCGCAACACGCTGATCCCGCTCGTCACCGTGCTGGGGCTGGAGCTGGGCGCAACCATCGCCTACGCGGTGGTCACAGAAACCATCTTCGCCTGGCCTGGCGCGGGCAAGCTGATCCTGGACAGCATCAACGCGCTGGACCGGCCGGTGGTGGTCGCCTACTTGATGGTGGTGGTGGTGATCTTCGTCACGTTGAACCTGGCGGTGGACTTGCTCTACAAATTGCTTGATCCGCGCGTGCGGCTGGAGGGTGCGCGATGAAAAGCAAACCGCCGCAGCGCCGGGCCGCCCCAAGCAAGGCGCGGCCCCCTCGGGGGGCAGCGCAGCACACGAAGTGGCAAGCGTGGGGGCAACATCTCGACGAGCACTCGATCTGGTGGCGCGTGGGCGCCGACTTTCTGCACTCGCGTGTCGCCGTGGCCGGACTGGTGATGCTGGCCCTGGTCGTGCTGGCGGCGCTTTGCGCACCGTGGATCACGCCGCAAAACCCCTACGACCTGATGCAGCTCGACGTGCTGGACGCGCGCCTGCATCCCGGCACGCCGAGCAGCGCGGGCGGCTACACCTACTGGCTGGGAACAGACGGCCAGGGCCGCGACCTGTACTCGGCCATCGTCTACGGCCTGCGCATCAGCCTGCTGGTGGGCATAGGCTCGGCGGCCATCGCGGCGGTGATAGGCACGCTGGTCGGCCTGCTCGCGGCCTATGCCGGCGGCAAGGTCGACGCGCTGCTGATGCGCCTGGTTGACCTGCTCTTGTCCTTCCCGACCATTCTGATGGCGCTGATGATCCTGGCCTATGTGGGCAAGGGCGTGGGCAATGTGGTGCTGACGCTGGTGCTGCTCGAGTGGGCCTATTACGCCCGCACCGCGCGCGGCCAGGCGCTGGTGGAAACCCAGCGCGAATATGTCGAGGCCGCGCGCGGCCAGGGCCTGAGCCGCTGGCGCATACTCACCGGCCACATCCTGCCCACCTGCCTGCCGCCGCTGCTGGTGATAGGCGCGCTGCAGATCGCCCGCGCCATCACGCTGGAGGCCACGCTGTCCTTCCTGGGCCTGGGCGTGCCCATCACCGAGCCTTCGCTGGGGCTCTTGATTTCCAACGGCTACCAGTACCTGCTGTCCAACGAATACTGGATCAGCTTTTTTCCCGGCGTGGCCTTGCTGGCCACCATAGTCGCGATCAACCTGGTGGGCGACCAGTTGCGCGATGTATTGAACCCAAGATTGCAGAAATGAGCACCGAAGTTCCTACCCTTGAAGTGCGCGATCTGCAAACGCGTTTTCACACACGGGCCGGCGTGCTGCCGGTGGTCAACGGCGTGTCCTTCACCTTGCAGCGCGGCAAGGTGCTGGGCCTGGTCGGTGAATCCGGTTCGGGCAAGTCGGTCACCGGCTTTTCCATCATGGGCCTGGTCGATCCGCCGGGCCGGGTCGAGGGCGGCCAGGTGCTGTTCCAGGGCCGCGACCTGACGCAACTCAAGCCGGCCGAACGCCGTGGCTTGCGCGGCAACCGCATCGCCATGATCTTCCAGGACCCCATGGCCACGCTGAACCCGGTGCTGCGCGTCGATACGCAAATGATGGAAGCCGTGCACGCCCACCGCAAGGTCTCGAATGCAGTGGCGCGCCAGCAGGCGGCCGATGCCCTGGCGCTGATGGGCATACCCAGCCCCGAGGACAGGCTGCGCGCCTATCCGCACCAGCTCTCGGGCGGCATGCGCCAGCGCGTGGCGATTGCCATCGCGCTGCTGCACGGGCCCGACCTGATTATTGCCGACGAACCGACGACCGCGCTCGACGTGACCATACAGGCGCAAATCCTCTCCGAGATGCAGAAGCTGGTGCGCGAGACCGGCACGGCGCTAATCTGGATCAGCCACGACCTGTCGGTGGTGGCCGGCCTGGCCGATGACATCGCGGTGATGTACGCCGGACGCATCGTCGAGCACGGCACGGTGGACCAGGTGCTGGACCACCCGCAACACCCTTACACGCAGGGCCTGATAGGCAGCCTGCCTAGTGCGAACCGATTGGCCAACCGGCGCGGCGCGCGGCTCAAGCAGATTCCCGGCATGGCGCCCAACCTGCTGCACATGCCCGCGGGCTGTGCGTTTGCGCCGCGTTGCGGTCGCGCCAGCGCCATGTGTGCATCCCAGCCGGAGATGGCGAACCCACGGCTTGACGCGCCCGGCCACGCGGTGCGCTGCTTCCATCCCGGCGTAGCGCCAGCCACCATGGAGGCCATGGCATGAGCATCCCAAACGAGATGCCGCTGGTCGACATGCAGGGCGTGAGCAAACGCTTTGGCGCGCGGCCGCCGTCTGGCGCCGTGGGCCGGGCGCTGCGCCAGCTGGGATGGGAGACGCCGCCGGTGGTGACGCATGCCGTCGATGGCGTGGACCTGGCCGTGCGCCCCGGCGAGGTGGTCGGCCTGGTCGGTGAATCCGGTTGCGGCAAGTCCACGCTGGGCCGCATTGCCGCCGGCCTGCTGTCGCCCACCGAAGGCGAGGTGCGCGTGAACGGCGCGCCGCTCGAAGGCCTGGACGCCGCTGCGCGCCTGGCCGCCCGGTTGCGCGTGCAGATGGTGTTCCAGGACCCGTTCGCCAGCCTGAACCCGCGCCTGCGCGTCTCGCGCATCGTCGGCGAGGCGGCGCGACTGCACGGCCTCACCGATGCGGCCGGCGAGGACGACTATGTTGCCGCCCAGCTTGAGCGCGCCGGTCTCGACCCCAGCCTGCGCCACCGCTATCCGCACCAGTTCAGCGGCGGCCAGCGCCAGCGTATAGGCATTGCGCGGGCACTGGCGGTGCAGCCGGCCATGCTGGTCTGCGACGAGGCCGTGGCCGCGCTTGACGTGTCCATCCAGGCGCAGATCCTGAACCTGTTCATGGACCTGCGCGACCAGCTTGGCCTGGCCTATCTGTTCATCAGCCACGACCTGGGCGTGGTCGAGCATGTCTGCGACCGCGTGGCCGTGATGTACCTGGGCCGCGTGGTGGAGAGCGCGCCGGTTGAAGAACTGTTTGCCCGGCCGAATCACCCCTACACCCGCGCTCTGCTGGCCGAGATTCCGCGCATCGACGTGCGGCGCACCCGCTTCAGCACGATTCGCGGCGAAATCCCCAGCCCGATCAACCCGCCTGGCGGTTGCCACTTTCACCCGCGCTGTCCGCAGGCGATGGCTCGCTGCAGCACCGAAGTGCCGCGGCTAGCCGGCATCGCAATTCACCACGCCAGCGCCTGCCATCTCAATGACCTCCTTGTTTGATCGAATTGTTAATCCTGAAAGACTCGCCATGAACCATCGCCCGCTTTCCCTCATCGCCGCCGCCCTGCTGGCCGCCGGCAGCGCCGCTTCGGCGCAGACCCTGTCCATAGCTTTTGCCGACCCGGTGTCGTCGGTCGACCCGCAACTCAACAACCATGCGGGCGACCGCTCGCTGGCGCTGCATTTCTGGGACTCCATCATCAACTCGCGCGACGGCGGCAAGCTCGAACCCGCGTTGGCGTCAAGCTGGAAGACGCTGGACGACAAGACCTGGGAGTTCAAGCTGCGCAGTGACGTCAAGTGGCAGGACGGCACGCCATTCACCGCCGACGACATCGTGTTTTCCTTCCAGCGTGCCCGCAGCGTGCCGGGCACCGTGGCCTCCTACACCGGCGCGCTGCGCACGGTGGAATCGACCAGCGCGAAAGACCCGCACACCGTCATCATCAAGACCAACGCACCCAACCCCATGCTGCCGCTGGACATCGCGTCCATCTACATCGTGAGCAGGCATGTGGGTGAAAAGTCCAGGACCGAGGACTACAACGCCGGCCGCGCCGTGGTGGGCACCGGGCCCTACAAATTCATCTCCTACAGCCCCGGCGACCGCACCGTGTTCGAGCGCAACCCCGGCTACTACGGACCGAAACCACTGTGGGACAAGGTCAACTACCGCTACATCAACAACGGCGCGGCACGCACCGCCGCGCTGCTGGCCGGCGACGTGGACGTGATCGACAAGGTCGCCGTGACCGATGTGGAAAAGCTCAGGAAAACGCCCACGGTCAGCGTCTACACCTACCCCGGCCTGCGCGTGCTGCTGCTGCAGCCGAGCTTTCGCCCCGGCCCCAACGAGTTCATCACCGACAACGCCGGCAAGCCGCTGGAGAAGAATCCGCTGCAGGATGTGCGCGTGCGCCAGGCGCTCTCCATCGCGATCAACCGCAAGGCGATTACCGACCGCATCCTGCAGGGCACGGTGACCGAGGCCAACCAGTGGATGCCCAGGAACACCTTTGGCTACAACCCCGAGGTCAAGGACATTGCCTACAACGTCGAGCAGGCCAAAAAGCTGCTGGCCGAGGCCGGCTTCCCGCAGGGCTTCCAGATCAGCATCCACGTGCCCGGCGACCGCTACCCGCAGGCGCCTGAAACCGTGCAGGCCGTGGCCCAGTTCTGGACCCGCGTGGGCGTGAAGACCAAGGTCGAGGTCGTGCCATGGAGCGTGTACGCCAGCCGCGCCGGCAAGAACGAGTACGCCGTCAGCGTGATCGCCTGGGGCAACGGCACGGGTGAAGCCGGCTACGGCCTGTTGCAGACCCTGGCCAGCAACGATGCCAAGCGCGGGCGCGGTTCCAACAACTGGGGCCGCTACAGCAACGACGCCGTGGACAAGGCGCTGGACGCGGCCACGGTGGAGTTTGACGCCAAGCGCCGCGAGGCCATGTTCCGCCACTCGGTCAAGCTGGTGACGGATGACGTGGGCCAGATCCCGCTGTTCCACTACCAGAACATCTGGGCCGCGAAGAAGGGCCTGAAGGTGGTGCCGCTGCTGAGCGACCGCACCACGTCCATGCAGGCCACCCGGCTCGCCAAGTAAGGCCGCCACCATGCTGTCCATCACGCCCGAAGACGCCTTGATCGACCAGCCGCGCCGCATCGCCGTGAGCGGTCTGGCGCCGGGCGAGGACATCACGCTGGCCACCCGCACCGTGCGCGGCACTGGCGTGGTCTGGCGCTCGGCGGCCAGCTTCCGCGCTGACGCGCAAGGCCTGGTGGATTTGCAGCGCGATGCCCCTGTTTCAGGCAGCTACAGCGGCGTGTCGGCCATGGGCCTGGTGTGGTCGCAGGCGCCCGAACAGGAAGGCGCGGCGCGCGAGGTGTTTGCCGAGCAGCCCGCCGCCGCGCTGAGCACCGAGGTGACGCTGCAGCGCCAGGCCGGCCCGGCGCTGCAAGGCCGCCTGGTGCAGCGCCTGGCTGGCCAGGGGGTGACCCGGCGCGAGGTGCGCGAGGAGGGCCTGGTCGGCACCCTGTTCACGCCCGCCGGGCCGGGGCCGCACCCGGCGGTGCTGGTGCTCAACGGCTCGGGTGGTGGCATCAACGAGCCGCGCGCCGCGCTGTACGCCTCGCACGGCTACGCGGCGCTGGCGCTGGGCTACTTCAAGGCGCCGGGGCTGTCCGACTACATCTCCAACACGCCGCTCGAATATTTCGAGACCGCGCTGCACTGGCTGCACCGCACGCTGCGCCCCTTGAACGGCTTCGTCGCGCTCAGCGGCCAGTCGCGCGGCGGTGAGCTGGTGCTGCTGCTGGCTTCGCTGTTCCCGGAACTGGTCTCGGCCGTCATTGGCTATGTGCCCGGCGCGGTGGTGCACAGCGCGCAAAACGCCTGTGACCCGGCCACGGGACGCGAGGGGCCGGCATGGACCTTTCGCGGCCAGCCCCTGCCCAACCTGTGGCAAAACAACCGCAGCGCCAGCTGGGCGCCCTGGGACGAAGGCCCCGAGCCGCGCCGTCATGCCCACGCGCTGCTGACCGCGCTGCAAGACCCGGAGGCCGTGGAGCGCGCCCGCATCCGGGTGGAAAACATCCGCGGCCCGGTGCTGCTGCTCTCCGCCAGCGACGACGGCTCCTGGCCGTCGAGCCTGTACGGCCGCATGGTCAGCGAGCGGCTGGCGCAGTTCCGGCACCCCTACCCGGTCAAGCAGCTGGACTTCGAAGGCGCCGGGCATTCCATTGTCTTCCCCTATGTGCCGACCACCCAGCTGGTGTATGCGCACCCGGTGTCCGGGCGGCTCAGCACCACCGGTGGCGCGCCCGCGCCCAACGCCCATGCGGACGAGGCATCGTGGCTTGGCGTGCTACGTTTTCTAGAGCAATTTATGACCATGCAGTCTGGGCTACAGGCCTGAAACACTTAAAAATCAAACTTTCCAGGAGCTCAGCCGTGCCTTCATCCATTTCCGTTGCTGATGATCTGATCGACACCCTGGCGGCCTTGCCGGCCGGCAGCGCTGTGCATGCCGTGCGCCACCAGCGCGACAAGGTGGTGGCCGCCACGCAAGGCAGTTACGACAGCATTTTTGACCCGGCGCTGGACGGCCCGACGCTGGCCGAACGCCTGCTCGCCGCGCACAGCATCGCGCGCCTGGCCGGCAGCGCGGCGCTGCAAACCCATTACCGCGTCCGCCTGCTGGCCCTGCCGGCGCTCACGGCCCCGCAACAGGCCGCGCTGGACGGCCAGCCGCTGGACAGCCTGGGCGGCGGCGCCCGCCTGCAAGCCATCCTGGCCTTCAGCCGCACCCTGACCGAGCGCCCGGTGGAAGGCGACCAGGCCGCGTTGCTCAAGCTCCCCGCCGCCGGCCTGGCCACGCCCGAAGTCATCGCTCTGGCGCAATTGATCGCCTTCGTCGCCTACCAGCTGCGCGTGCTGGCCGGCCTGCAGGCGCTGCTGGAGTTGGGCGATGACATCCGCGGCACGCCTGCGGCCGCCGCTCCTGAAGCACCATTTGTTCACCCCGCCAACCTTCCCAAGCCCGGTGAGCCTTTGCGCGTGAACGGCTACACCAGCGAAACGCTGGACTGGAAGGCCTGGCTGCCGGTGCTGGACCTGGCAGAGGCTTCGCCCGCGCAACTGGCTGTGCTGGAAAGCAGCCACCCCAAGGCCAGGAGCAGCGACTACTACCGCGTGCTGGCGCACCAGCCGCGCATCCTCGAAGAACGCTCGATTGTCTTCAACGCCATCATGTACGCCCCCGGCGGCCTGTCTCGCGCCGAGCGCGAACTCGCCAGCGCCGTGGTCTCGCGCGTGAACGGCTGTGTGTATTGCGCCTCGGTGCACGCCCAGCGCTTCGAGCAGCTCGCCAGGCGCAAGGACGTGATCCACCAGGTCTTCACCGAGCCGCAGGGCGCCGGCACCACGGCCCGCGAACGCGCCATCGTGCAGTTCTCGATAGCCCTTACCGCCCACCCTGCGCAGTTTGGCGCGGCCCAGCTGCAAGCCGTGCGCGCGGCCGGTTTGTCCAGCCTGGAAGTGCTGGATCTGGTGCACGCAGTGGCCATTTTTGCCTGGGCGAATCGGCTGATGCTGAATCTGGGGGAAGCGGTTTTTCCGGGGTGATGGGACGGGGGCTTCCGTTCGGCTTGTTAGCGGTGTACGCTTTTAAGCCCCAGGTCGGCCAATGGGATCGGGATGCCGCGAGGCCGATGTGCAAGCCGCGGCAATCCTTGTCAGCAACTTCTGGAGATTGTCATGAAATACATCGTCAGCTGGACCTTGCCGCAGGGTACGTACAGCGCCGCCGCGGCGCGCTTTCTGGAAACCGGCGGCGCGCCGCCCAAGGGCGTTGAGCTGCTGGGACGCTGGCACGGCATGAGCGGCCAGGGCTTCGCGGTGGTCGAGTCGAGCGATCCCAAGGCGCTTTACCTTCTTCGCGCGCAATGGGCCGACCTGCTCCCGATCGAGCTCACGCCCTGCCTGGAGGACGCCGACGCCGGCGCGGTGCTGGCGTCGCTGGGCAAACATTGACAGTGCGGGCAGGCGGCGGCAGCCTGGCGGACTGGCTGCCCGCCCGGCGGGGAAATAGCCGCAAAATACGCCCATGACATCCGCCTCACCCCCAACTCCCGCCTTGCCCCGTTTCTGGGCCGACCTCAAAAGCCCGGATTTCGCCCGCCTTGACCTTGCCCGCTGCATCGCCGTGCTGCCGGTGGCGGCGATCGAGCAGCATGGCCCGCATCTGCCGCTCAATGTCGATGCCACGCTGGTTGACGGCGTGATCGCCGCCGCCTTGCTGCATCTGCCCGCCGGCTTGCCGCTGCTGTTCATGCCCACGCAGGCGGTCGGCTACAGCCCCGAGCACACGCGTTTTGCCGGCACGCTCACGCTGAAAGCCGAAACCCTCATCCGGCTCTGGACCGAGCTGGCCGAGTCGGTCGCGGCCAGCGGAGTGAAAAAGCTGGTGCTGCTCAATTCGCATGGCGGCCAGGTGGGGCTGCTGGACGTGGTGGCGCGCGACCTGCGGGCGCGGCTTGGCATGCTGGTGTACAGCGTGAACTCCTTCAACCTGCCGCTTGTGGACGAGCAAGGCGCGTCGGTGGCCGATCGGTTCAGCGCGCATGAACACCGCTTCGGCATTCATGCGGGCGAGATCGAAACGTCGATGATGCTGGCGCTCAAGCCCGCGCAGGTGGACATGGCCAAGGCGCAGGATTTTCATTCGACCTCGCAGGACCGCGCTGAAAAGTTCAGCATCCTGGGCGATGGCCGCAGCGCCAAGCTGGCCTGGCAGATGCAGGATTACAACCCGCACGGCGCGGTGGGCAATGCGGCTGCGGCCACGGCCGAGAAGGGCCACGCCTTGCTGGGCGCGATGGGGCGTAGCCTCGCCCGGTTGCTGGCCGAAATAGACCAGTTGCCCGCCGACACCTTGCGCCAAACCACGGCGGTTTAACGACCGGCCCGGGCGCTCGTCAACACGCCGGGCCGCCAGGGACCAGCCGCGACGCGCGGAAATGCCGCGTGGACAAGCATGACAAGACAGGACTAAGATGCTTTTCGGCAAGCAGAAATCCGGCCCTTTGGGTCAATCGCCGAAAAGCTTGTTCAAACTCTGAAAGCGCATATGCACATCATTTGGACCATTCTGATCGGCTTTGTCGCAGGCCTGCTCGCGCGCGCCATCATGCCGGGCAACAACCCCATGGGCTTTTTCCTCACCGCGATTCTGGGCATTGCCGGCTCGTTGATTGCCACCTATCTGGGCCAGTTTGCCGGTTGGTATGCGGCCGGCGCCGGGGCTGGCTTTATTGCCTCGGTGATCGGTGCCGTAATCTTGCTGGCGCTGGCGCACCTTGTCATGCGCAAGAGTTGATATTTTTTAACCCCTCCAGGAGCACATCATGGGACTACTCGATTTGCTGCAACAAGCGTTGGGCGGCAATGCCGAAACTCACTTCGACAAGGTCGCGGAGCAAGCCTCGCCAGACCAGCTGAGCGCCGGACTCGCGGCGGCGATGCGCTCGAATGAAACGCCGCCGTTTGGCCACATGGTGGGCCAGATGTTCGGCCAGTCCTCGCCGGCGCAGCAGGCCGGCGTGCTCAACCAGATCCTGGCCGCGCTGGGCCCGGCGGTGGCCACCGGGCTCGCCGGTGGTGCTTTGGGTCGCATGCTGGCGCCCGGCCAGTCGCAGATCTCGCCCGATCAGGCCGCGCAACTCTCGCCAACGCAGGTCAGCGAAATTGCCGCCCAGGCCGAGCAGAGTCATCCCGGCGTGGTGGATCAGGTGAGCCAGTTCTATGCCCAGCATTCGGGCCTGATCAAGGTGCTGGGCGGCGCGGCGCTGGCGGTGGCCCTGGCCAAAATGAAGGACCACGCGAGCAACGGTTGAGCTTGCGGCTCGCCATTGCCTCGGTCGCAAGCGGCAGCGCGCCAAAAAACCAAACCCCCAAGCCAGGGGTAAGCAGCTTGGGGGTTTGTACCGCACGCCAGGCCGGTAAACCCGGCTGCGGTGTGATACAAGTATCGGCTCTCAGTCCCCGATTTATTTGCCTGATTTCCGCCTGGATTCGGTAATTGCAGATGAATTATCTGAATAAATGATTATTTGGGATAAATTAACTGTATGGATATATTTGACCGGAAAATTCTTCAGGTTCTTCAGGCCGACTCGCGCACCAGCCTGCAAGAGATCGGGCAGGCCGTTGGCCTGAGCGCCTCGCCCTGCTGGGGCCGCATCAAGAAGATGGAGGAGGCCGGCGTCATCGAGGGCTATACCGTGCGCCTCAATGCGCAGGCGCTGGGCCTGGGCGACACGGTGATGGTGCAGGTCACGCTGGACAGCCACTCCGACAACACGCTGGAGAAATTCGGCGAAACCCTGGCCGCCATTCCCGAGGTGATCGAAGCCTGGCTGGTCTCGGGTGAGTACGACTACCTGCTGCGCATCGCCGTGCAGGACACCAAGGACTACGAGCGCCTGCTGCGCGAGCGGCTCTACAAGATCAAGGGGATACGCCACAGCAAGTCGAGCTTTGTGCTGCGCACGCTGAAAAAAGCCGACCTGCCGCTGCTGCCATCCTGAGCGCGCCAGAATCTGCAGGGCCAAACGCTGACATGGCGCGGCGCGGGCGGCTGACAGCCCATGCGGCCGAAGGCGTTGACACTGAGCAGTGAATCGCCCGATAGGGCACCAAAGTCGCAGGAGTTTTCATGCACTGTATGCACCCAAGACCTCATTCATTCAAGACCTGCGGCGCTCTGGCGCTTTGCCTGGCGCTGCTCGGCGGGCTGGCCGCCTGCGGCGACACGGCCTTGCTGCCCCCCGAGGCCGGCATGGGCGCCAGCCCGACGCTGCCCCGGCCCGTCTCCGGCCTGATTCCCACGGTGAACATAGCGCCGGCCATTGGCTGGCCGGCGGGCGTGATGCCCGCGCCCATGGCGGGCCTGGCCGTGACCGCGCTGGCGTCGGGGCTGGAGCATCCGCGCTGGGTCTATGTGATGCCCAATGGGGATGTGCTGGTGGCCGAGAGCAACGCGCCGCCCAAGCCGGACGACGGCAAGGGAATCAAGGGCTGGATCATGAAAAAGATGATGGGCCGGGCGGGGGCGGGCGTGCCGTCCGCCAACCGCATCACGCTGCTGCGCGATGCCGACGGCGACGGCAAGGCCGAGACGCGCACGGTGTTTCTGGAAAACCTGAACTCGCCCTTTGGCATGGCGCTGGTGGGCAAGGATTTTTACGTTGCCAACAGCGACGCCGTCGTGCGCTTCCCCTATGAAACCGGGCAGACCCGCATCAGCGCCGCGCCGGTCAAGGTGCTTGACCTGCCGGCCGGCGCTATCAACCACCACTGGACCAAGAACATCATTGCCAGCCCCGACGGCAGCAAGCTCTACGTGACGGTCGGCTCGAACAGCAATGTCGGCGAGCGCGGCGTCGAGGCCGAAGCCGGCCGCGCCGCCATCTGGGAACTCGACCCCACAACCGGCAGCCACCGCGTCCTGGCCTCTGGCCTGCGCAACCCCAACGGCATGGGCTGGGCGCCTGAAACCGGTGCGCTCTGGACGGTCGTCAACGAGCGCGATGAAATCGGCAGTGACCTGGTGCCCGACTACCTGACCTCGGTGAAGGATGGCGCCTTTTACGGCTGGCCCTACAGCTATTACGGCCAGAACGTGGATACGCGCGTGAAACCGCCGCGCCCCGACCTGGTCGCCGCAGCCGTGGCGCCCGACTATGCGCTGGGGTCGCATGTCGCGCCGCTGGGCATGGCGTTTTCCGAAGGCAAGGCCCTGCCGCCCACCTTGCGCAGCGGCGTTTTCGTCGGCGAGCATGGCTCCTGGAATCGCCAGCCGCGCAGCGGCTACAAGGTGGTGTTCGTGCCCTTCGCGCAGGGCCGGCCGTCGGGGCTTCCGGTGGATGTGTTGACCGGGTTTCTCAGTGCCGACGGCCAGGCCTACGGCAGGCCGGTGGGGGTGGCGATGGACAGGCGCGGTGCCCTGCTGGTGGCTGACGACGTGGGCAATGTGATCTGGCGCGTCAGCGCGGCGCAGAGCCCATAGCGCGACTGCGCAGCCCCCGGGAGCGGCCGAAAATCCGGTTTTTCAGAGAAAAGCGGCTTTTGTCCGATGAATACGGAAATAGTTAGCTATAAATAATATAGCAATTATCCGTCTTGCCGCGCCTACTTCGTGAAAGGCGCGGCAAGGCGCAGGCCAGGCCGGGCTAGGCGTAAGTCACCCAGCCGGCGTGTTCCGGCGCGTCCAGATGCGCCAGCGAATTGAAGCTCACCATGCGGTGGCGCCTGGCGTTGAAGGCGAATTCCGTCACGGATGAATTGCGAATCTGCATGTTCAGCTCGATGGTGGTTTCCGGGCTGGTGCCCAGCACCTGGCCCACGGCCGTCGCAATCGGGCCGCCGCTGGACACCAGCAGCACATTGCCGCGGTAGTGGCTGCGCACATGCGCCAGCGCACTCGTCACCCCCAGAACAAAATCGTCATAGTCAGGCATGCCCCTGGGGCTGACGACGCCGGCCATCCACTGCGCCAGGCCGTCCTTCAACAGGCGAAAGTGGTGCTTGTAGAGTTCGGGGGTAGTGGGTTTTTCCAGCGGCTGAGGATGAATGGCGGCAATCACCGCAGCGCTGTCGTATTCGTTCAGCCCGGGCCACAGTATGTGAGCCCCCACGCTTGTCGCTTCGCGTACTGCGCTGCCCCCCGGGGGGGCTGGCCTTGCTTGGGGCGGCCCGGCGCGGCGGCCGCTCCCCACGACGCCTGCCGCTTGCGTTTTGCTGGCCGCGGAGCTTTCGAATTGCACGCCCATGCCGGCGCAGATTCCCTCCAGGGTCTGGACCTGTCGTGTCAGGGTGCCGCTGAGCGCGGCCTCGAAGTGCAGGCCCTTGTACCTGAAATATTCGCCGAGCCGAACGCTTTGCTGCCGGCCCAGCGGGCTGAGCAAGTCGTAGTTGTCGGCGCCAAATGATGCCTGGCCGTGGCGAATTAAATAGAGTGTTCCCATGGGAGGGATTTTGACCAGCGGGCCGGCAGGCTCTTGTCGCTCGTGAGACGCGCCCCGGTGTCAGGCATTGCCGGGCGTCTTGGCTGTTGCAGCCTCGCCCGCCGTGCCAGTCAGCCGCGAATTTCAGGCAGCCCGGCGGGCAGCGTTGTGCGGGGCGGCTCATTGCAATAGGCCACCAGTTCGTCCATTTCGCTGGCCTTGTGATACACCGCATCGGCGCCCAGTTGCTTGCAATGATGCAACAAGCCATCGTTTCGGGCGTGATTGGTCATGACGAGAACTCTTTGCCCGGGACGCCGATCCTGGCAATGCTCGATGACGCCGAGGCCTGTGCCTTCGTCCAGGAAAAGGTCGACAAGCAAAATGTCCCAGCGGTCGGCATTGCGGTCAAGCCAGTCAATGGCCTGGCCCTCTGTTTGGGCGATACCGGCGATTTCCACCCTGGCCCGGGCCACCAGCGTCTCCATGAGATGCGCGCACAGGGCCTTGCTGTCTTCCACCAAAAAAACTCTCAATGCCATGGGTTTTCCTCAAAACGCTATGCAGAGCCGTGCCGCCAGGCGAGGTTCTGCACAGACTTGTAACTGACAGTTTGACAATTTTCCTGCTGTAAAACATCGGCTTGAGGGCTGAATTTACGAAACATGCAGCCTTCATGAACCTTTACTTTACTTGCATTTTTGACACGAGCGGCCACGAAGAAATATTTGCTACGTGGTGTTGCAGATAAGTCTGCATCCGCCGGGGCTGCATGCCAGCGCTTGCCGCGGGGATCAGCGACTGGTTCCGATGAGCGGACCGCCTGGCGGGCCCGTAGGGGCAGCCGTCCCCGGGAGTGGAAAGGTCAGCTGCGCGCCTGCGTTGCAGCGCGTCAGCCCGACGCATTCCGCCAGCGCAAGAATCTCGACATCCCGCCATTTCAGCGGTCGATAGTCGGTCATCCGGACCCTGCTGGCGCGCCCTTCGGTGGCCCGCAAATCGATTGACAGCGCGATGCCGTCCGGCATTGCGCGCGCCCGGACAAGCAGTTTCGCCGGCCCCCTTGACAGATCGCTCAATGCCAGCAGCGTGGCGCTCAGTACGCTGCGAAGCGCCCGGCTGGACAGCTCCGCGTGGATTCCAGCGATCTCATTGACGATGACAAATCCCTTGAACCGGCACTCCATCGACAGCAGGCCCAGGCACTCCCTGACGCCGGCGTCAAACGCCAGGGTGTCTGCCGGTTTGGGCTCGACCCAGCTCATGACATGGGTGATGGCATTCACGGCGCTGCGCGAAATGCTGACTAGCGAGGCGCAGTCCAGGCGAAGGCGGGCCAGATCGGGTTCGGCAGGCCGAAGGCGCAACTCCATCATGGATGAAATCATGTCTATCGCCTGAAACCTGCCCATCAACTGGTGCTGTAGGGCAGGCGCCAGGCGCTGCAGCAGTGCATAGCGCGCCGCTTCCTCAAAGTCGGAGATGTCAATACTCAGTGCGTTTGCCTGCAGGAATGCGGCCGCGGGATTCTGCATGGTTCTATCGTAATCCCGTAATCCCGTAATGCCTCTCCTCCAAGCCGGTTCAACTCCCCGCCAAAACCCGGCCCAGTACGCCGCTGTCAACATTGCCGCCGCACAGGGTGGTGCCCACCACCTGGCCGCGTAGCTGCTCGCGCTCTTGCAGGGCGGCGGCAAAGCTGGCGGCGCCTGCGCCTTCGGCCACGTTGTGGGTGTCGGCATACAGCGCGCGCATGGCCCGGGCGACCTCGTCGTCGCTGACCTGCACGATGTGGTGCAGATGCGGCAGCAATAGGGCCAGCGCGGCCGGGTCGGCAATGCGGCAGGCCATGCCATCGGCCAGCCGGGTGCTGACCGGCGCCTCGACGACATGGCCGGCGCGCAGCGAGTCGGCATAGGTGGTGGCGTGGGCGCTCACCACGCCGACGATGCGCAGCTTGCGCTTCAGGGCCAGCCTGGCGGCAATCGCCGCGCAAGCGCCCGAGCCCTGGCCAATGGGCACGTAAACCACGTCAAGCTTGGGCACGGCCCGCATGAACTCCCACCAGTAAGTCGCCACGCCGCTGATCAGGTCGGCGTGAAAGCTGGGCACCATGTGCGCGCCGCGTTCGGCCGCCAGAGCCATGGCATGTTCGCGGCTGTCCTGGAAGTCGTCGCCGTGCTCGATCAGCGTCACGCCAAGCGCGCGCATGGCGGCGTTTTTCTCCAGCGAATTGCCCCGTGGAACGACGATGGTGCAGGCCACCGAGTGGGCCCTGGCGGCCCAGCCAATGCTCTGGCCGTGGTTGCCGCGCGTGGCGCTGATGACCTCGGCGGGCAGTTCGCCGCGAGTCTTGAGCGCGTCAAAGTAGGTCAGCCCGCCGCGCAGCTTGAAGGCGCCCACCGGCGTATGGTTTTCGTGCTTGATCCAGCAGTCTGTGCCCAGCCGCTGGCTGGACAGGCCCCAGCGGTATTGCGGCGTGGCCTGGAATTCGCGGTAGACCATGCGGGCAGCATTTTCAATGTCGGTAAGCGTCGGCAACTGGGTGGGCATCTAGATTCCCTTTGATTCAAGTACGACCGGGCCGCGCGCTGTCTGCAGCGTGGCCACGAGATTGGGCGCGCCCTGGGCTAGCGCTACGCCCGTCAGTCCTATGGCCTGGTAGGCGGCGTGCAGCAGGTCCGGCCTGGGGTGGCGCGCCTCAAGCGAGAGCAGCGCCAGGCCGGAGGGCGCCATGGCCTGCGCCGGATGCACGTCGCCCCACTGGATCAGCGTGGGCAAGGTGCCAAACATAAGCCGCTCGCCGTCGTCGCGCACGGTGATCTTCCATTGCAGCAGGCCTTGCGGCTTCCTGCGCGAGGCCTGCAGGACCTGGCCCCGGTCCAGCCCCAGGCGTGCCAGTGCGCGTGCGCCGGCTTCGGCCCTCTCGGTGCGCGCGACGAAATGCGCCAGCTGTGGCCCGTTTTTCTCAAGCTGCAGCTGAATTTCCGGCTCATCAAGGTCAAACCAGCGTCTAGTCCAGGCAGGACGGCCATAGTTTGCTTCTGAATTAATAGCAATCAGTTCCAGGTAGGCGAGCGGATAAGCCGGCGACGCTAACGCCACCAGGCGGTTGTGCGTGCCCATCAGCGCATGCTCACCGCCCGGGCCGGGCGTCACGCCCAGCACGCTTTCGCACCACTGCACGCCGTCGGACAGGCTGGCTGCCAGCACGACCAGGTGGTCAAGCTGCGCGGTGAGCGCGGGGCGCGCAAGGCTGTCGGCGTCCATGCTTGCAGCCCTACAGGAGAACCTGCCCTTCGACGCAGGTCACGGAGTCGCCGCCGACCCAGACCTGGCCCTGACCGTCGCACTCGACGTACACCAGCCCGGCGCGGCCCAGGCAAGCGCCTTGCGAGGCCAGGTAGGGCGCTTGCAGGCGGCCTTCGGCAATCAGCCACTGCGCCAGGCCGGCCTGCAGGCTGCCGGTCACCGGGTCCTCGTTGACGCCCATATCAACGGCAAAGCCGCGCACTTCCAGATCTGGCGTATCAAAGTCCGCGTCCGACGGCCGCCGCGCCGGGCCGCCCCAAGCAAGGCCAGCCCCCTCGGGGGGCAGCGCAGCACACGTAGTGGCAAGCGTGGGGGCTGTGAAGGCCCTGGCCTCGCGGTTGGCGCGCGCTATCAGCGGCGGGGCTGCCTGGGCGGGGTAGAGCGCTGCAATGCCGACATCGGCCTTCAGGCGCCCCAGCGCGCTCAGGTCGGGCGTCAGCGCCAGCACGGTGTCCACGCTGCCCAGCAGCAAGGTCAGCCAGACCGGACCGTTGTCAAGGTTTTGCGAGGCCAGCACTTGTTCGGGCTTGATGCCCAGCGCCTGCATCACCCCCGCCAGCAGGGCCGGATCGGGCGCGCTTCGCCTGAGCGGCGGCGCGGCAAAGGCCAGGCGCTGCAGGGCCGGTTCGCGGCGAATGCGCACCAGGCCGGCTTCGCACTGCTGCACGATCACGTCGCCCTGTGGCTGGCCGCCGGCCTGCAGCCAGCCGTGGCAGCTGCCCAGCGTGGGGTGGCCGGCAAAAGGCAGCTCGCCGCCCGGGGTGAAGATGCGGACCCGGTAGTCGGCGGAGGGGTCGGTGGGCGGCAGCAGGAAAGTGGTTTCCGACAGATTGGTCCAGCGGGCAAAGCGCTGCATCTCGTCGTCGCTCAGGCCAGACCCGTCCAGCACCACGGCCAGCGGGTTGCCGAAATAGGGGGTGGCGGTGAAGACGTCAACCTGTTTGAAGAGGCGCTGCTTCATGGTGCGATGACTCCGGAAAAAATTTCAGGACAGCGTCAAATCCAGCACGCCCTTGCCGGCTTGCCGGGTACAGAGGCGTTGGTACCAGCGCTCAATGTTCGGCCGGCTCTGGCGCGGCTGCGGCAAGCCGAACCAGCGGTGCACTTCGCAGCCCAGCGGAATGTCGGCCATGGAAAAATGCTCGCCAAGCATGAAGGCGCGTTGCGCCAGGTGCGCGTCCAGCGACGCCATCAGCGCTTCGACCGTCGCGTTGGACTCGGCAATCAGCGCGGCATTGCGTTGCCCCGGCGGCGTGCGTATGAGTTGCCAGAAGCCGGGGCGGCTGGCCGGGTTGAGCGTGGTCTGTTGCCAGTCCATCCAGCGCTCGGCGCTAAAGCGTTCACGCAGTTCGAGGGGGTACATCTGGCCAGGGGAATGCCTGGCGCACAGATAACGCACGATGACGTTGGACTCCCACAAGACAAAATCGTCGTCCTCGATCACCGGCACCAGGGAGTTCGGGTTGAGGCGCATGTATTCAGGCGTCTTGACCACGCCAAACAGGCCGCCGGCCTCGGTGCGCTGAAAGTCCAGCCCGAGTTCCTGGGCGGTCCAAACCACCTTGCGGACGTTGATGGAGCTGATGCGTCCCCAGATGTGCAACATGAATGAGTCTCCGGCGTTTCAGGCGCTGGCGGCAAGGGCTGGCGTGGCGGCGGGCAGTTGCCCGCGTATCGCCGCGGCCAGCGCGGCGATGCCGGTGTTGATCTGCGTCACGCTGGAGGTCACGAAGGACAGGCGCAGCGTGCGCGCGTCGGCCTTCTCGGCGTAAAACGCCCAGCCCGGCACGAAGGCCACGTTGCGCTCCACCGCCCTGGGCAGCAGCTCGATGGCGTTCATGCCCTCGGGCAGGCGCACCCATAAAAACATGCCGCCGGCGGGGGTGTTCCAGCTCACGCCCTCGGGCATCTCGCGGCGCATGGCGGCCAGCATGGCGTCGCGCTGCGACTTGTAGAGCGCGCGAATCGTCGGCACGTGGCGGTCGAGGAAACCGTCCTTCATCACCTCGGCCACCATGCGCTGGTTAAAGCCGGGGCTGTGCAGGTCGGCCGCCTGCTTGGCCTGCAGCAGCTTGGGGTAAAGCGCCTTGGGCGCCACCAGAAAGCCCAGCCGCAGGCCGGGGGCCAGCACCTTGGAAAACGAACCGAGGTAGAGGCAGCCGTCCGGGTTGCGCGCGCTCAGCGGCAGCGGGGGCGGCGTGTCGAACCACAGGTCGCCATAGGGGTTGTCTTCCACGATGGGCAAACCCAGTTCGG
>JBKJKI010000118.1:0-3430 GCA_046597475.1 Polaromonas sp.
CATCAGCAACGCTGCTGCCTCCGACAACGCCTTTTCCTTGCGCAGCAGTTCGCGCTTGAGTTGCTCGTTTTCATCCTTGAGGCTGCGCCATGGCCCCGTGTCTGCCAGCGCTTTGGCCGGCGCACAGAAAGCCGTTTTCCAGCTACTCAGGTGGTGGGCGAACAAGCCGCGCTCGCGGCACCACGCCTGCAGGGCCTGGCCTGACAAGGCGTGGGTTTCATTCAAGGCTTGCAGCTGCTCAGAAAAACTCCAGTCCTGGGGGCGCCTTTCTTTTGGCTCGCTAACGACGGCTTTGTTCGCCGCCCCTTTCTTGGTCCAGTTCCTGGCCGTGTGGTAGTTCACGTTCAGCTCAAGGGCGACTTCGCGGATCGTGCGCTTTCCACGCGTCAGCAGCTTGATGACTGCCTGTTCGACAAATGCTTCGGAATAGTTTGTTTTCATGGATGTGTATGCATCTAAAAATGGCTTTTAGAAGCGCCACCTAGTCTGACACGGGGGGGGGTTCGGCTCTGACGCATCACCCGCATGTGCACGGCATCGTGCCAGGCGGCGGGCTCGCACCTGACGGCAAGTCTTGGGTGGCCTGCCGACCGGGGTTCTTCCTGCCGGTACGCGTGCTGTCCAGGTTGATGCGACGGCGCTTCCTCGAAGAGCTGCTGCGCCTGCACCAGACTGGTCGGTTGAGGTTCTTCGGCGAACTGGCGGCGTTGGCTGACGGTGCCTGCTTCAACAAGTGGCTGGCACCGATGCGTCAATGCGAGTGGGTGGTCTACGCCAAGCGGCCGTTCGCCCGCCCCCAAGCGGTTCTGGCCTACCTGTCGCGCTACACGCACCGGGTGGCCATCTCCAACAGCCGACTTATTGCGATGGATGAGCGCGGGGTGAGTTTGCGCTGGAAGGACTACCGCGCCAAGGGACGCACGCGCCACAAGGCCATGACGCTGGCGCCCGAGGAGTTCATGCGCCGATTCCTGCTGCATGTGCTACCCAGCGGTTTGCATCGCATCCGGCACTATGGCTTGTTGGCCAACGGCACTCGCAAGGTCAACCTCGCACTGGCGCGCGAGTTGTTGCATGTCGTCCCGGCGCAAGCCGCCACACTGAGCAACGACGCGCAAGCTGACGTGCTGCCCAACGCAGCGCCACCGGCCTTCGTCTGCAGGCACTGCGGCAACGCGTTGATCATCCTGCAGAGTTTCATGCGCGGGCAAGCCATTCGCGCACCGCCTGCACCATGAACAGCGCTTTGCACCACCACTTGCCTTCAATGTCGATGCGCATGAGCCCGTCGGCAGGGGCGGCGCGCGCATGTCGCGGCGAACGGCTGTCCATGACGCCTGCCACGCTCGGTGAGAGGCGGCTTGTCGGAGGTGCGCTTGGCCCCGTCCACACACAATGGCACACCGGCGCCGCTTGCATACGGGCTGTGGTCGTCAAACCGCAGCCCGAATCCCCATAGCGTTTGCGCCCTGAACACCAGCGTTGGCGTTCTCCGCGGTTTCCTCCCCCGAGGCTTGTGCGACACCTGCCCTCAGGTCGTGCGCGATCGTCGCTTGGATGCCTGCTCCGGGCAGGTATCCCACAACCCTAAACAAAAGCGGAAGTACCACAACAGAGAAAGCAGCTGTTCAAGCCCTCGCAGTCGGCCTACTTTCGCTTGTCATTGAAAAACAGATACTTAATCAACGCTACGGCGCAGAGTATGAGCACTATAAGGATCAGGAGCCCGAAGAGGCCCATTCCCCACATCATTCCACCACCCATCATTCCGTCCATCATTGATTGCATCGTTGTCTCCATTGTGGTTGCCAAAGCGTCACTGTCTCCGTTCCTTTGATTACGACGTTCACAGCATATAGCCGATGTCGGAGGTGGCGGTCGGGTAAGCAAACATCGTCGTCTTCAAGTCGTCTGCGGTAAGCCCTTTGCGGATCGCGAGCCCGAAGATGTTGATCACTTCGTCACAGTGGGGGCCGATCAGATGCGCGCCCAGAATGCGGTCGGTTTCTTCATCGACCATCACCTTAAACCCGTAGGTCGTCTCAGCGACGCGTCTCGCGGTGAACCAGCTTGATACCTTCTCGCACTGCATCCTGAATTTCACCCTGCTGTCGCGTACCTGCTGCTCGCTCATGCCCACGGAGGCGATCGGCGGCGTCGTGAATGCGACGCTCGGCACGCCGAGATAGTTGGGCATCGCATGATTGCCTTCGAGCATGTTGGCTGCGGCGACCTTCGCGTCGTGGCTAGACACCGGTGTCAGCGGCGGACCGCTCGAGGCCGCGTCACCCACTGCGTACACGGCAGGGTTGGACACGCTTTGCAAGAACTCGTTCAGATCGAGGCGTCCCTTCACGGTCGTCACACCCGCCGTGGCGAGGTCGAGCGGCTCCAGATCGGGCACGCGCCCGGCTGCATGCACCACGAGGTCGGCCTCGAACAGCTCATCCTTGCCGTTCGACGACGCGCGTACGGTAAGGCCCTCGCTGCTCCTGTCGATGGCGGTCACGCGCGTCTGGAGCCGCACGTCGATTCCGACTTTGATGAATTTCTCCATCAGCCAGCCGACCAGGTCCGAGTCGAACGGCGCGAGCATACGATCCATCTGCTCGAGCACCGTCACCTGCGCGCCGGCCTGCGCAGCGATGTTGGCGAACTCGGCGGCGATGAATCCACCGCCGAGCAGGACGATCCGCTTCGGCAATCGATCGAGCTCGAGGAAATCCGTGCTGGTGATGACGTGTTCCTCGCCGGCAATGTCCAGGTGCATCGGAACTGAGCCAACCGCAATCAGAACGAAACGGCCTTCGAGCACCTCACCGTCAACCTCAACCGAACGCGGCCCGCAGAATTTGGCGCGTCCGTGATAGGCGTCGATGCCATTCTCCGCGAAGCTCTTTTCCTTCATCGCCGGTACGGGCTCGGTGAAGCTGCGTTTGAACTTCATGAGATCGCTCCATGCTATGGCCGGCACTCCACCAGAAAGGCCGTGCCCCTGCATGCGGCGGGCATGGTCGATCGCTTCGACTGCGCCGACCAGTACCTTTTTCGGGTCGCAGCCACGCAACGCGCAGGTGCCACCAAAGGGCAGATGGTCGATGACTGCGACGCGCCATCCGGCCGCCCGGCAGCGGGAAGCTGCGCCCGTGGCGCCGGTTCCGGTGCCGATGACGACGAGATCGTATTGATGGGTCACGGTTGTTTCTCCTGCGTTTGATTGGGCCTGAATCACAGGCCAGGACAACGCTTATTCCCGTTTGCCAAAGACCCGCAGCACTCTGGTGATTGACAGGACAAACAACCCGGTCAGTGCAAGGGCTGCAACTCCCCAGTGGTCGCCGACAAAAGCCCCGACGCTCGTGCCGGCGAGCACGACAGCGAGCAGCGGCAAATGGCAGGGGCACGTCAGCACCGCCAGCGTGCCCCAGGT
>JBKJKI010000216.1:0-10420 GCA_046597475.1 Polaromonas sp.
GCCGAAATGAGCCGTTTCCGTTCCGCCAGGGAAATCACCACCGCCATCAAGGGCCTGGCCGAAGGCACGGTCGATATCGTCGTCGGCACCCACAAGCTGCTGAGCCAGGACGTGAAGTTCAAGCAGCTGGGCCTGCTCATCATTGACGAGGAACACCGCTTTGGCGTGCGCCACAAGGAGACCATGAAGGCCATGCGCGCCGAGGTCGATGTACTCACGCTCACCGCCACGCCCATTCCACGCACCCTGGGCATGGCGCTCGAAGGCCTGCGCGATCTGAGCGTGATTGCCACCGCGCCGCAGCGCCGCCTGGCCATCAAGACCTTTGTGCGCAGCGAAAGCAATGGCGTGATCCGCGAGGCCGTGCTGCGTGAATTGAAGCGCGGCGGACAGGTTTATTTTCTTCACAATGAAGTCGAAACCATCGAAAACCGCCGCCAGAAGCTCGAAGAGCTGCTGCCCGAGGCGCGCATTACCGTGGCCCACGGCCAGATGCCCGAGCGCCAGCTGGAGCGGGTGATGAAAGACTTCGTGGCCCAGCGCTTCAACATGCTGCTGTGCTCCACCATCATCGAAACCGGCATCGACGTGCCCAGCGCCAACACCATTTTGATGAGCCGCGCCGACAAGTTCGGCCTGGCCCAGCTACACCAGTTGCGCGGTCGCGTCGGCCGCAGCCACCACCAGGCCTACGCCTACCTGATGGTGCCCGACATCGAAGGCCTGACCAAGCAGGCCAGCCAGCGCCTGGACGCGATCCAGCAAATGGAGGAACTCGGCTCGGGCTTTTACCTGGCCATGCACGACCTGGAAATTCGCGGCACTGGCGAGGTGCTGGGCGAAAACCAGAGCGGCAACATGCTGGAAATCGGCTTTCAGCTCTACAACGAGATGCTCAGCGAAGCCGTGGCGTCCTTGAAGGCGGGCCGCGAGCCCGACCTGCTGTCACCGCTCAGCGTGACCACCGAGATCAACCTGCACGCGCCGGCGCTGCTGCCCAACGACTACTGTGGCGACGTGCATTTGCGCCTGAGCTTTTACAAAAAACTCGCCACCGCCAAAAACACCGACCAGATCGACGCTCTGCTCGAAGAAATTGTCGACCGTTTCGGCAAGCTGCCCGCCCAGGCCCAGACGCTGATCGACGTGCACCGCCTGCGCGTCATCGCCAAGCCCTATGGCGTGGTCAAGGTCGATGCCGCGCCGGGATTGATCAACATCACCTTCAGGAAAGATCCGCCCATCGACTCGATGGCCATCATCCATTTGATCCAGAAAAACAGGCATATCAAGCTGGCCGGCAACGACAAGCTGCGCATAGAGCGCGCCCTGCCTGAAGCCAAGGACAGGGCGCAGATGGTGAGGGACGTGCTCAAGAGCCTGGGGCAGCCCACACCAGTGACATATGCTGAAGCATAGGCTAAACTACAAAACGCTTAAACCCGCTTTGGAGAACCACCATGCCTATTGCCTCAGAAAAAGCCGCTGATGACACGGCCGAGGCCTCGCCCCGGCCCGTGCGCCTGTTTCGCAATGGCGCGAATCAGGCGGTGCGCATTCCCAAAGAGTTTGAATTACCGGGCAAGGACGCACTGATTCACCGTGAAGGCAACAAACTCATCATCGAGGCCATTGAACCCAAGCACCCCAAAGGCAGCGCTGCGGCACTGCTGGCAGTCCTGGCCACCATGGAGCCGATTGACGAAGAGTTTCCTGACGTTGACGAAGGATTGCTGCCGCTGGACGACATTGATTTATGACAGTGCCGTCGCAGTCAGACACATCGCTTTTGATGCTGGATACCAACATCATTTCAGACTTGATGCGAAACCCCAAAGGGCAGTCAAACCAACGGCTCCAGCATCTGATGCAAGCCCTCCCCGACCTCAAGGTTTGCACAAGCCTGGTGGTGGATTGCGAAGTCAGCTTCGGCTTGCTACGCAAATCGTCCAAGTTGTTGCAGCAAGCGTATGCAGACTTGCTACAGGTCATTGAAATCATGCCGCTAGACCTGTCGGTTAGCGGCCATTACGCCCATGTCCGTACACATCTGGAGCGCCTCGGCACCCCCATCGGTCCCAATGACACCCTGATCGCCGCCCACGCACTGGCACTCGATTGCACGCTGGTGACTGGCAACGAAGCGGAGTTTCGCCGAGTGCCGGGCTTGCGGGTCGAGAACTGGCTGGTAAAGGAAAACACATGAACTCAAAACTGGTTCCGGTCACCCTTGATCTTTCCGATGAGTTAACTGACACGTTAACCCTTGCGGCCCAGGCTAAAGGGTTGACCCTGGAGGAATGGGTAACGATTTTGGTGAAAAAGGCGATCAGTGAATTGCCCGACGATTCCACGGCACGGACCGGCGAAAGCCAGACTTTGGAAGAAGCAGCCAAGACGCTGGCAGCCCTGGAATCTGAGGGCGACGCACCGTTCAACGCTGAAGTGTTTGAGAGCGAATTCGCCAAGGCACAAGCCCAACGACCGGACACACTACAGAGATAAATCAAATCTCCAATCGCTGATTAGATGTAGAGAAGTTGGTGGCTCCAAAAATCGCATTAGCTAGACAAAAAATGTTCTGCGACACCAACTCCACATCCAGCCTCAAAATTTATAAGAAATATGCCTCTAGCCCACATAAAGCGGTCGCTGGCAGCTATTAAAACCATAGTAACAACTGGCTCATGTCAACACCCATCCTAAACGCCCCCACACCCGACCAGCTCAAGCTGGAGCTGCTGCGCCAGCATTTTCCGCAAGCCGTGGAAACCGACGCGCAAGGGCGCATCCGCATCAACGCCGCAGCGCTACAGTTGGCCATTGACCCATCCAACCCGGCGGGGATTCAGATAGAAGAAGACGGCTACGAGCTGCGCTGGCTCGGCAAGCGCGAGGCCTATCACAGCGCCTTTTTGCCGGCGCAAAAAATCATTGCCCCGCTGCCCGATGAGAGTAAAAACTGGGACAGCACCGGCAACCTGCTGATAAAGGGCGACAACCTCGACGCCCTGCGCCTGCTGCGCCACAGCTACTTCGGCAAGGTCAAGCTCATTTATATTGACCCACCCTACAACACGCAAAGCGACGCCTTCATCAACCGCGACGACTTTTCCGCCAAACAAAGCGACGTGCTGGCGCAACTGGGCTACAGCGCGGACAACATCGACTACATCAAGAACATCTACGGTGCTCGCACGCACAGCGGCTGGCTGTGCTTCATGTACCCGCGCCTGCTGTTGGCCAAGGATTTGCTGCGCGATGACGGCGTGATTTTTATCTCGATTGACGACAACGAGCAGGCGCAGTTGAAGCTGCTTTGCGATGAGGTGTTTGGGCAGGAGAATTTCATTTCATGCCTGACATGGGAAAAAGGCCGCAAGAACGACGCCAAATTTTTCTCGAACGGGCATGAATACATGCTGGTTTATGCAAAATCTGAAAGCTATTCACGCTGTGCAAGCTGGCCCCGAGCAATTCAAAAATCACGAAGCTGCAGCAAATCGGGCGCGGCCTGCGCCTGGCTGTGAACCAGCAACTGGAGCGCGTGCAGTCCGACGACCCGGCGTTTGACGAGGTGAACGAGTTGGTGGTGGTGGTGCCAGCCAGCGAGGGCAATTTTGTCGAGGCGATGCAAAGCGAGATTGCCGCTCACAGCGTGCAGCGGGTGGCGCGGGTGTTTGACGATGCGGTGCTGGCCGAGTTTGGCGTGGCACCCAGCACCCGCGTGGCGAGCTGAAGGAAAAAGGCGTGCAAATCCGCTACGAAACCAAAATCAATGGCGAACACCTGGCGCAGTTGATTTCGAGTATGAAATAGGCATCTAGTGCACGCTCCACCTGCGCAAGCAGCTATCAAAACAATAGTACACCGATTCATGAACCCCATCGAACACGCCCCCGGCCTCGTCGTCAACATCGCCACGCCCGCCCTCAAGCTCAGCGACTTCAGGCTGATCGCCTTCGACATGGACTCCACGCTTATCAACATCGAATGCGTCGATGAAATTGCCGACGCCGTGGGCCGCAAGGCCGAAGTGGCGGCCATCACCGAAGCGGCGATGCGCGGCGAGATCAGCGACTTCAAGGACAGCCTGCGCCGGCGCGTGGCGCTGCTCAAGGGCGTGAGCGTGGCGAGCATGGACGAGGTCTACCGCGAACGCCTGAAACTCAACCCCGGCGCGGCCGAGCTGGTGCGCGCCTGCAAGGACGCCGGCATGAAGGTGCTGCTGGTCAGCGGTGGCTTTACCTTTTTTGCCGACCGGGTGCAGGGCCTGCTGGACATTGACTACACGCGCGCCAACGTGCTGGAGATTGAAAACGGTCTGCTGACTGGCCGCATGATCGATCAACCCTGGGGCGACATTTGCGACGGCGAGGAAAAGCGCCGCATGCTGCTGGCCACCTGCGCGCAGCTGGGCATCAACCCGCTGCAGGCGATTGCCATGGGCGACGGCGCCAACGACCTGCCCATGATGGGCGCGGCCGGCCTGTCAGTGGCCTACCACGCCAAGCCGAAAGTGCGCGAGCAGGCCATGGTGGCAATCAATGAGGGTGGGCTGGACCGGCTGCTGGAGTTGATGAAGTAGCCTGGCTTTGTTCCGTCATCGCGAGCTCCCTGTTTCGGGCAACCGAAACTGCAAACTGGCCCTGAACCGGGCCTTGTACAGACACGGTTCGTGGTGAGCGCAGCCGTGCACTGCCTGTCCATGCCAGGGATGACGCTGCCCGCCAGTGGTAAAAAAACGGTTAACGGGCGGGCTCAGGCGTGACGCTCAGGCGAAGCCCCACAGCGTGCAGTACCTTGTGCACGGTGGTGATGGTCGGGTTGCCGTTTTCGCTCAGGGAACGGAACAAGGTCTTTTCGCCCATGTTGGCGCGGCGTGCCACCTCGGCCATGCCGTGCGCCTTGGCAACCTGTCGCAATGCCACCAGCAGCGCAGCGGGGTCATCCAGTTCTAAAACCGCCTCGATATAGGCTGCGGCCTCAGTCGGTTCGGTCAGCGCCTGCAATGTGGCCTGTTCATAGCTTTTGTCGCGTGCTGTCATGTTTCACCCCTTTGTTTCCAGTCGGCCAGATACGCCAGGGCCTGCCTGATGGCCTTGTCCTGCTCGCTCTTATCGCTTCCACACAGCAGCAACACCAGCACCGGCCCTTGTCGGCTCAAGTACACCCGGTAGCCCGGCCCGTGGTCTATGCGCAACTCCTGCACGCCATCGCGCAGGGGCTTGCAGTCACCAAGATTTCCAGCCTGGACACGCGCCAGCCTCGCCCGAATGCGCGCCCTGGCTTGCACGTCCTTCAAGGCGTTCAGCCAATCCTCAAACGGGGCTCGGCCTGTTGCGTCGGTGTAGATGCGAATATCTGTCATGGTATCCTAAAAAATACTGTTTGTATTTTAAGCAGCTACCACGCGCAGCTTGCCCGGCGCCACACCCCGCCTCAATGCCCGACGTGCAGCTTGGCATGAATGCGCCGCGTGGTGCGCCAGACCACCCACAGCACCAGCGGAATCAAGGCGCCGGCGGCGATTTCCGGGTTGATGGGCGCGCCTGCCGCCTTGGCGGCCTTGCCGCCGTAGAGCAGCAGGCTGATGACGTAATAAGAGATGGCGGCAATCGACAGCCCTTCCACCGTGGCCTGCAGGCGCAGCTGCAGTTCCTGCCCGCGCGTGAGCTTTTCCAGCAGCAGCTGGTTTTGCGCTTCGGTGGCAATGTCAACGCGGGTGCGCAGCAGCGCACTGGTGCGGCTGACGCGCTCGGACAGCGAGGCCAGGCGCTGCGCTGTGGCCGCCACCGTGGCAATGGCCGGTGACAGCCGGCGCTGCATGAATTCGCCCAGGGTTTGCGTGCCGGGAATCGCTTTTTCACGCAGCTCGATGATGCGCTGGCCCACCAGCGTGTCATAAGCCCGGGTGGCAGAGAAGCGAAAGACGTGCTCGGCCGTGGCGCGCTCGACGCGGGCGGCCAGCGACACCAGGGTGTCGAGCAGTTGCTGGTCGGAGGCACTTTTGTTTTCGAGCCGGGCGGTGATGTCGGCCAGCGCGCTTTCGGACTCGGCTAGCATGGGCGCCAGCTGCTTGGCCACGGGCAGGCCGCGCAGCGCCATCAGGCGGTAGATTTCAAGCTCCAGCAGGCGATGCGAACTGCGGCCGGCGCGCAGTTCGCTGGTGCCTGGCCGCGCGATCAGGAGCATGCGCTCAAAGCCGTCGGCGCCGATCTGGAACTCGGTCAGCGCCCAGGAATGCCCGCTGTTGCCCAGCTGCGAGGCAACCAGGGGGCGCCCGCCAAACCAGGCCTGCGCCTGCGCCATCAGCGCCAGCTCATCAGACAGATCAGCCGCCACCATGGCCAGCTGGATCGCCGCCACCGTGCGCCCGGGAATGGCGCGCAGCCACTCGGGCGCCACCGCCAGATCCGACATCAGCTCGGGCTCCCGGGCACCCAGAAACGCCTGTTCGGGCAGGGCCTGCACGATGGAGTAGCGGGTGAATTCGGTGTGGCGCTCCCACTTGACGGTGTAGTCGCCCAGGCGCAGGCGCAGGAAATTGCCGTTCAGGCAGTCCAGCGGCAAAGCCTGCTGGCCGGGCAGCAGCCGCAAATGCTCGCACTCCTGCTCGCGGCTCACGCCGGCATTGAGCACTGCGACGTTGACGATCAGCGCGGGCAGGCGGACATGAGCCGGCGGCCGCGCGTGGACCTCGTTGTGCAACGTGGCACGCAAGGGGTCGTCGGGCGGCAGAAAAGTCTCGGCGTCGCGGGCGGGAAAGGGGCTTGGGGTCATAGGGGATTCACTATTGTTTTTATAGCTTACTGCGCCCGTGGTACGGGGGCTAGAGCCTTGTTATGTCATTAATTCTCAGCAACACTGACAGCAATGGCCGGGCCGGCGACTGACTCGGCGCGGCGGCGCACCCGCCCGGGTGCGTTCGCCGAACGGGGCACGCGACCCGCCGCATGGCGCTGGCCGTTGCAGACCTCATGGCTGATGGCGAGGTTCTCCGCGTGGCTGCTGCCGCCCTCGCTCAGCGCCTGGATGTGCTCCAGCGTTGCGGCTTCTGGCGTGACATGTTCGCCGCACACCCAGCACGGCACCACGCCGTGAAGCTGCCTTGCCACCGTGCGGTAGATCTTGATTCGAATATGACCCAAACTGCTCATGGCGGTATTTTCAGGCAAAAACCGCCGGCCCCGGCCGCCTCACTGGAGTACCTTCGTGCTGCGCACTGCGGTGCGAGCTTGCTTGGGGGCGGCCCGGCGCGGCGCTCATGCCCTTTCAACGACATTGCGCCCGGCCTCGACGGTGAAAGTGGCCAGCGTTTCAATCGCCGTGACCGGGCGCCGCACATCGTCAACCACGCGCAAGGTGGTGGTGAGTTGCCGCGGGCTAAGGTCTACGACGCCATAGCCCTTGCGCTCGGCATCGGCGAACAGGAAATGCGGGTTTTCGGCCAGACGCTCGGCCGTCTTGTCATTGCCGCCCGAACGCGAGCTGATGCTGGTGCCGCAAAACTCGACACCGATGGCGGCGCTGCCAGCATCCGTGTAATCAGCTTTGACCTGTCCCACCCAGTTTTCATGCACATCGCCGCCCAGCACCACTGGGTTGGCGACTGCATTTTTTTGCAGGGACGCGGTCAGGCGCGAGCGCGCCGCGCTGTAGCCGTCCCAGCCATCGTTCCACAGCCGCTGGCCCTGTCCGGGCCGAAAATCCCGCTGACCCAGCAAGGTCTGCTGACCCAGCACATTCCATTGCCGGCCAGCCCGGCCCAACTCGGCGTCCAGCCAGCCCTCCTGCCTCAAGCCGAGCAGGCTGCGGGCGGGATGGTTCCAGTCAGCGCAGCTTGCCGGGTTGAGCGTGGCCGAACCTGGTTTGCCGCCTCCGGTGCAAACCTGCGGGTCCTTGTACTGGCGGGTGTCGAGCAAATAGAAGGACGCCAGCCGGCCGTAGCGCACGCGGCTGTAAATGCGCATTTCGGCCCCACTGGCCAGCCCCGCCATGGCCTGGGTAAGCGCGGAAGCGCGAATCGGCATGTGCTCATAAAAAGCCTGGTAGGCAGCAGCGCGGCGCGCGGCAAAGTCAAGGTTGGGGGCACCGCTCTGACCTTCCTGAGTGCCGGCGTAGTCGTTCTGCACCTCGTGGTCGTCCCAGGTCAGCAGCCACGGGCAGGCCTGGTGCATGGCCTGCAAATCGGCGTCGCTCTTGTACTGGGCGTAGCGCTGCCGGTAGTCGTCCAACGTCAGCACCCAGCCGCCGGTGGCCGGCCGCACCGGGGTCTTGCTGTTCGGGTATTCGTAGATGTAGTCGCCCAGAAACAGCACCAAGTCCGGGTTTTCGGCCAGCATGTGGCGGTAAGCGCTGAAGTAGCCATGCTGCCAGTGCTGGCACGAGGCGTAGGCCAGGCGCAGGCGGGCCACGACGGCGTCGGGCGCGGGGAAGGTGCGCGTGCGGCCCGTGGCGCTGACGGCATCGCCCACCATGAAGCGGTAGAAATACCAGCGATCCGGGGCGAGGCCCTGCACCTCCACATGCACGGAATGCGCGAGCTCTGCTTCGGCCCGCGCCTGCCCGCCCTGCACCCTGCGCGTGAATTGCTCGTCATGCGCGACTTCCCAGCGCACGGCTACCCTGCCGGGCAGCGTGGGCGCCATCAGCCGCGTCCACAAGACGACCGAATCGTGGCCGGGTGAACCGCTGGCAACGCCGAGCGCGAAAGGGTTACTCGCAGTGCGAAGCTGGCTCCAGGCGCTGCGTGGCAGCCAACTGGCGGCGGCGCAGCCCGCGGCCAGTTGCAGCAGGCGGCGCCGGGTAGGGGTATCAGACAGGCTCATTGGAAAACTCCTGGCTGCATTATTGACTTGCCGCGCCAGTTCATCCTGCAAGCGATGAGGCATGGGGAAAAACGGCAGGCCGAAGACCGTTTGGCAGGCGTTAACATTGCGTACCCGGTTTTTGCCCCGTTATTGCCTTGTTATCGGGGCGCATGAACCCTTTCATTCACTTCCTGAGCCTTACCATGAACCTCTTGCATAAAGTTGCCGCCACCGCCGGCATGATCCTCCTTGCCCTGGGCACTGCCCAAGCCCAGAACAAGGAGCTGGTCGTCGGCTCCAGCGCCACCTACCGCCCGTTTGCCTACGAAAGCCCGACCAAGGAGATCGTCGGCTACGACGTGGACATGATCAAGGCCGTTGCGCAAAAAGCCGGCCTGCAGATCAAGATCGTCAACACGCCCTGGACGGGCATCTTTGCCGCCCTGAACAATGGCGACCTCGACCTGGTGATCTCCGGCGTCACCATCAATGACAAGCGCAAGCAGTCCTATGACTTCACCGCACCCTATTTCGAGGCGCGCCAGTTGATTGCCGTTCATCAAAACAGCAGCGTCAAAAGCCTGAAAGACCTGGCCGGCAAGAAAATCGGCGTGGTGAACGGCAGCACGGGCGACGACATTGCCTCACGCGAGTTCGGCAAGACCAGTCCCGACATTCGCCGCTTTGAAAGCACGCCAGTGGTGATCTCCGAGCTGGTCAATAACGGCCTGGATGCAGCCATTGGCGACAACGGCGTGATTGCCTTTCGCGCCCAAGAGCACAAGCAGCTAAAAACAGTGAGCGAAGCCAGCTTCTGCAAGGAATACTTCGGCATCGTCGGCAAGCAGGGCAACAAGGACTTGCTGGCCAAGCTCAACGCCGGCCTGGCCGCCGTCAAGGCCGACGGCAGCTATGCACGCATCTACAAGAAGTGGTTCCAGGCCGACGCGCCCGTGCTGCCGGCCCAATAAGCAGGGAACTCATTTGTAATGGAGCAAGTTCTCTGGTTCGGCTGGTTCCGGGCCGACATCATTTCAGAATATGCCGTGCTGTTCTGGCGCGGCCTTCAGATGACCATCGCCGTCACCCTGATCTGCATCGTGCAGGGCACGGCGCTGGGCCTGGCCATTGGTCTGGCGCAGGTTGCCCAGGCACGGCATGCGCCAGCCAAGCAGCTGTGTAAATACGCGCTGCAGTGGCCGGCCAAGGTCTACGTCAGTTTTTTTCGTGGCACACCGCTGTTCGTGCAGATTTTGCTGATTCACTTTGCCGTGTTGCCACTGTTCATCAACCCGACCTATGGCTTGCTGATCTCGGGCGAACTGGCGCGTGACCTGAAGCAAAACTACGGCGCCTTCATCTCGGGCGTCGTGGCGCTGACGCTGAATTCGGGCGCCTACATCTCGGAAATTTTCCGTGCCGGCATCCAGTCGATTGACAAAGGCCAAGTCGAGGCCTCGCGCTCTCTAGGCATGTCGTTTCCGCGCACCATGTACCACATCGTGCTGCCGCAGGCCTTCAGGCGCATGCTGCCGCCGCTGGGCAACAACGCCATTTCGCTGCTGAAAGACTCGTCGCTGATTTCCGCCATCGGCCTGGCCGAGCTG
>JBKJKI010000229.1:0-19705 GCA_046597475.1 Polaromonas sp.
ACGATGCGCGCGCGGTGGACTGTGCGCTGGCGGTTGCCGCCGGCGGCGCCGACGAACTGGTGGTGCATGCGCGCACCAAGGCGCAAGCCTACCGCCCGCCGGCCTACTGGGAGCGTATTGCCGACATTCGCGCCGCGGTGCCTGCGCAGATGACGGTGGTGGCCAACGGCGACATCTGGACGCTGGAAGACGCCCTGCGCTGCCGCGAAGTGTCGGGCTGCAACGCCCTGATGTTGGGGCGCGGTGCGGTGGTCGATCCGGGGCTGGCGCTGGCCATCAAGGCATCAAGCGGCGAAAGCGCCAGCGACAGCGGCCTGGCACCAGCCGGCGTGGCTTGGCGCGACCTGGTGCCGCTGCTGGCCGAGTTCTGGCACATCGTCTGCACCCGGCTGGAGGCGCGCTCGCGCGCCGGCCGGCTCAAGCAATGGCTGAACTTCTTGCGTCGCCGCTTTCCTGAAGCTGAAGCCGCTTACCAGCAGCTGCGCACGGTGAACGACCCGGCGCTGATTGATGCGTGGCTGGCGGGGTTGAGGCGGGCGCATGACCTTGAGAGTTTTGACGCGCAGCCATTTCCTACCACCGCCACCGCCCAGGCGTGGGCTACTGCCGAGCTGGCCTACGCTGGCGGCTGAAGCGGGCGAGAATCCCGGCTTCGTGCGCGCCGGTCTTCATTCAAAGCCGGCGTTACGAATTCACAATTTTTGAAAGACCCTCATGACCAGTCCGATCTACACCGCCTCCATTCCCGTTTTCAAGCAAATGCTGGGCGGCCTCAGCCAGGTGCTGGCCAAGGCCGAGGCGCATGTTGCCGACAAAAAAATCGACCCGGATGCGCTGCTGCAGGCGCGGCTGTTCCCTGACATGTTCCCGCTGCTGCGCCAGGTGCAGGTGGCCAGCGACTTTGCCAAGAGCGTGTCGGCGAGGCTTGCAGGCGTGGAAGTGCCCAAGCTGGAAGACAACGAGCAAAGCTTTGCCGACTTGCAGGCGCGCATTGCCACCGTGCTGTCGTTCATCGACGGGCTGGAGCCGGCGAAGTTTGACGATGCCAGCGCGCGCGAAATCGTCACGCAGGCTGGCACGCCGAAGGAAAAGCGCTTTACCGGCGAGTCCTACATCTTCAATTACGGCCTGCCGCACTTTTTCTTTCACACCACCACGGCCTACAACATCCTGCGCCACAACGGCGTGGAAGTGGGCAAGAAAGACTACATCGGCACGTATTGAGCATCAAAACGCCTGCTTGCGCACATAGGGCGGGCGTTAGCCGCTATTAAAAGCGTAGCGCGCCGTCCAGTCTTTTACTCCAGCGCGCTGGCTGGGCCAAAGAACTCGTAGCGCGTCTGCGCTTCGGGCACGCCGAGTTCGCGCAGCTGTTTTTTCACGCGGCGCATAAAAGGCTTGGGGCCGAGAAAGTAAGCGTCCACATCGCGTGAAGCGGGCATCAAGGCGCTCAGTTGCTCGCTACTGAGCAGGCCGGTGGCGTGCGGCGCGTCGGCGTCTTGAGCCGGCTCGTCGTACACATAAAAGCGCTGCAATTGCGCATGCTTGGCGTTGCGTGCGTCGATGGCGGCGCGAAATGCATGCGTCGAGCGGTTGCGCGCAAAGTGGATGAAATGCACCGGGCGCTGGGTGGCCAGCGCGGCGTCCAGCATCGCCAGCGTGGGCGTAATGCCAACGCCGCCGCTGATCAAGACCACGGGCTTGTCGCCCTCAGCCAGCACGAAGTCGCCGGCGGGCGGGAACACGTCGAGCACATCGCCCACTTGCACCTGCTCGTGCAGATGGTTGGACGCCAGGCCGCCTTCTTGACGCTTGACACTGATGCGCAGCGACTGGCCGTTGGACGCAGCCGACAGTGAGTAGTTGCGGCGGATTTCCTGGCCATTCACCACCAGGCGCAGGCCGATGTACTGGCCGGGCGAAAAGGCGGACAGTGCGCCGCCGTCTTGCGGCTCCAGGTAAAACGAGGTGATCTCCATGCTCTCGGCCTCTTTGCGTGCCACGCGAAAGGCGCGTGCACCGCGCCAGCCACCAGGTGCGGCGGCCGTGTCGGCATAGATTTTTTCCTCGGCGCCAATCAGGATGTCGGCCAGCTGCTGGTAAGCGGCGGCCCAGGCGGCAATCACTTCGTCGGTGGCAATCTCTGCACCCAGCACTTCGCGAATCGCGCGCAGCAGGCAGCCGCCGACGATGGGGTAGTGCTCAGGCTGAATCTGTAGCGACACATGCTTGTTGATGATTTGCGAGACCAGGCCGCCGAGCTGCTCCAACTTGTCGATGTGGCGGGCGTACATCAGCACGCCATTAGCCAGCGCGCGCGGCTGGTCGCCGCTGGCCTGATTGGCCTGGTTAAAGAAGGGCCGCACTTCGGGGTGCTCGGACAGCATGATTTGATAGAAATGCGTGGTCAGCGCCTCGCCGCCGGTCTCCAGCAGCGGAACGGTGGATTTGACGATGGCGCGTTGTTCGGGGGTCAGCATGAGTTCTCCAGTGATCAAAATAAAGGGACGGCGCCGCTTCGCGCCCTGCGAAGCAGGCTGGCTTGCCTGCCAATCCTGTACTCAAGACTCGTGCCAGCCGGGTGTTTGATATAAATCAGTCACTTGCAGGGCAATGCAGCAGCAAGGAGTCAAAAGGATAGTCAGTTAAAGTAGTCAAAAAGATACCTTAAGGAGTCAATTTGATTGCCAACCCCATGCTGCAAGCGCTGGTGCCGCTGGTCGATGACCTGACGCTCGAGCTGCCCGACAGCGAACGCTACCGCCGCCTGCTCGAAGCCATGCAGGCCTTGCTGCCCTGCGATGCGGTGGCCTTGCTGCGGCTGGACGGCGACTGGCTGGTGCCGCTGGCGGTCAATGGCCTGAGCCGCGACACGCTGGGCCGGCGCTTCAAAATCGACGAGCATCCGCGCTTTGGCCTGCTGCTGGCCGCCGGCGGCCCGATGCGGATTCCAGCCGACAGCCCGTTGCCCGACCCCTATGACGGGCTGGTCGAGGGCGTGCACGGCCATCTTGAGGTGCATGACTGCATGGGCTGCGTGGTGGCGGTGGGTGAAAAGCCCTGGGGCCTCCTGACGCTGGACGCGCTGGGCAAGCAGCAGCTGTCGGCGGTTGACCTGCGCGACCTGCAGGCCTTTGCCAGCCTGGCCGGCGCCACCGTCAGCGTGGTGCAGCGCATGCAGGGCCTGGCGCTGCGCGCCGAGGACGAGCGCCAGCGCGCCGACAGCTACCGCGCGCTGGCGGTTGAAAAGGACGCGCCGCCCGTGCTGATCGGCCAGAGCGCGGCGCACCGGCTGCTGCTGCAGGAAATCAATAGCGTCGGCAACAGCGAGTTGACGGTGCTGCTGACGGGCGAAACCGGCGTCGGCAAGGAACTGGTGGCGCACGCGCTGCATGCCGCATCAAAGCGGGCCGCGCGACCGATGATCAGCCTGAACTGCGCGGCGCTGCCTGAAACGCTGGTGGAAAGCGAGCTGTTCGGCCATGTGCGGGGCGCGTTTTCCGGTGCGGTGGCGGACCGGCGCGGCAAGTTCGAGCTGGCCGATGGCGGCACGCTGTTTCTGGACGAAGTCGGCGAGCTGCCACTGGCGGCGCAGGCCAAGCTGCTGCGCGTGCTGCAGGGCGGGCAGCTGCAGCGCCTGGGCTCGGACCGGGAGCACCGGGTCGACGTGCGGGTGATTGCCGCGACCAACCGCGATCTGGCGCAGGAGGTTCGGGCCGGGCGTTTCAGGGCCGATTTTTACCACCGGCTCAGCGTCTATCCGCTGCGGGTGCCGCCGCTGCGCGAGCGCGGCCAGGACGTGCTGCTGCTGGCGGGCAACTTCCTGGAGCAGAACCGTTCGCGGCTCGGGCTGGGCAGCCTGCGTCTCGACGCCAGCGCGCGGGCGGCGCTGCTGGCGCACGACTGGCCCGGCAATGTGCGCGAACTCGAACACCTGATAGGCCGCAGCGCCCTGAAGGCGCTGGCCGGCCTGCCCAAGCGTCCACGCATCGTTAGCCTGACGGCCGCGTATCTGGATTTGCAGTCCGCGTCCGCCACCCAGGGGTTTTCGGGCGAGCCAGCCAGCAACGCCGAAAGTGGGGAGGCAGGCGCCGCAACACCGACCATGGATTTGCGCCGCTCGATGGAGGCGCACCAGCGCCAGCGCATTGCAGCCAGCCTGGAGCGCCACCACGGCAACTGGGCCTCGGCAGCGCGCGAACTGGGCTTGCACCGCGCCAACCTGGTCAGGCTGGCGACGCGGCTCGGGCTGCGCGCGCAGGGCTGAAGGACGGGCGCCGCCATGGCCAGTTGCGTGGGCAACTCAGGCCATGCGCCCCTTGTTTTCCACCACCGCGCAACCCGTGATGCGCCACGACTTGTTTTTCTGGCGCTGCAGGCTGTAAATTGCCAGCCAGGCGTCGCCGTTGGCGTCGATCATCTGCACGCGCTGGATCACCTGCTCATCCCTGCTCTCGGGCTTGAGGAAAGCCACGGAAGCGGGGCGGTAAATCACCGGATAGTTGCGGCGCACCATGGCCATGAAAGCGGGCGCGCTGCCGACCGCCTGGCGCACATTCTCGGCGGCAAACGAAAACGCCCTGGACGCGTCATCCCGGGCCAGGGCGGCCAGCTGCCCCTGCACCGTGGCTCGAATGTCTTTTTCGTCCGCCGGAGTGAGGGGCGACGCTTGAACCGCCGCAACCAGCACCAGGGACGCGATGAGCGCCGACAGCAGCCCTCCCAGACCTAAGGACAGGGAATGTAAAACGGCTTTCATGTTTCAGTGTTTCCGGGTTGCAGTAGCAACTCATGGTACGCAATTTTCGTGCTTCCGGATGCCGTTTTTTTCTGGATGATCAGCCAATCCTCACCGTGGAAGAGCCGGTGAAGCGGTAGTCGGGGATTTCGAGGTTGGTGGGCGCCGGTACGTTTTTCACGACTCGCCCCGCCAGATCGAAGCGCGAGCCATGGCAGGGGCACACAAAACCACCGGGCGCATGAAGTTCGGCGCTGAGCGCGCTGTCATCCAGGCACAGCGTCGGCGAGCAGCCGAGGTGGGTGCAGACCCCGACGGCCACAAAATGTCAGGCCGCTCCGAGCGCGTCGCGTTGACGCAGGAGGGTGGTTGCTCCGAGCGTTTGGACAAGGGGTCGGCCAGTGCCGCCCGCCGGGCTGCTGACCATGACGAGCAGCTTGCGCCGCTCGGCATCGGCCAGGGATCCCTGGTCTGGTTCGTGGATAAGTTGGCCGGCGGCAAGCATGATCTGGCTTTCGGGGCTGGTGGCAGCCCTTCATGTCATGCATTCAGGAAGAGGCCATCCCGGCCTCGGCCGGCCAGACAAATACCGCCCTGGCTGGCTGGCCTTTCCTGATCACGACGTTCTCATGCAGGGTCTTGCCGGCAAGCGTGGCTTCCACGCTGTAGCGGCCGGGCAGCAGCCTGGCCAGCAGGAAGGGTCCCTCAGAGGTGGTCTGCAAAGTGGCGTGCCCGCTTGCGTCGCGTACCAGCACGTTCACGTCGGCGGCGAAGTCGGCATGCTGCTCGTCCCTGATGGCAAACTCAAGCGTCAGGGGCCATTGCCGGCTGGCTTTTTCGAAGGCGGTGGATTCGTCCAGGCCGATGCCTCTGCTGAGGTATTGAACGGAGCCACTTTGTTGAACCGGCGGCAGCGGGGCGGGCGTCTGCGCCAACGCCCCGCCCATCAGCAGCGCGCCAAGAGTGGTCGCCGCGGCGGTGTTGCGTTTGAGGGTGTTCATGTCATTTCTCCTTCTGCTCAAGAAATGGAGCAGCAGTTCGACGCAGTGCGCTGCCCCTTGCACTGCCATTTGCGCGGGTGGCCGCGAGGCACATGCACCGCGTCAAACGCGGGTCCCCCTTGCAAGTCAGGGGGACGGGAAGGGTGATGAGGTCATTGTGGGTAGGCCAGCTTAGACGGGGCTTAAAACCAGCTATTCCCGCGAGGGCTTGGCGAAACGGCAGGCAGGGTGAGAGGCGCCTAAAATCCCCATCACAAGATCCCGTGCCGCCGCAGATTCACCGATGAAAGCGGCGGGACGTTCACCTAACCTGAAATGCACGACCGGCGCCACCAGCCCTGACAACCCATGACCCTCGAAGTTATCGAAGCCCAGACCGGCGACAACCCCGTCGCGACCATCCTCATCATGCACGGCCTGGGGGCTGACGGGCGCGACTTTGTGCCGGTTGCCGAGCAGCTTGACCTGTCCAGCGTGGGGCCGGTGCGCTTTCTGTTTCCCAGTGCGCCAGTCATGCCTGTCACCATCAACGGCGGCTACGAGATGCCCGCCTGGTACGACATCCTGGGTGCTGACCTGGTGAGTCGCCAGGACGAAAGCGGGCTGCGCCAGTCGCAGGCGTCCATCGAGGCGCTGATTGCCCATGAGAAATCACGCGGCATTCCCGCCAGCCGCATCGTGGTGGCCGGTTTTTCGCAGGGCTGCGCCATGGCGCTCATGACGGGCCTGCGCCACGGCGAGCGGCTGGCCGGCATTGCGGGCCTGTCAGGCTATTTGCCGCTGGCCGACAAGACCGCCCTGGAGCGCAGCCCCGCGAACCACGACGTGCCGATCTTTCTGGCCCACGGCACGCGCGATGGCGTGGTGGCCTTGCCGCGTGCCGTCGCCACGCGCGACGCGCTCAAGGGCATGGGCTATCCGGTGGAGTGGCACGAGTACCCGATGGAGCACTCAGTCTGCCCGCAGGAGGTTGCCGACCTTGAGCGCTGGCTGCTTCGCGTTCTGGCCTGACTCCCTGGGGGCGGGCCTTACAGCGGCAAGGGCTGCGTCTTTTCGTATTCCAGCGGCCCGGTTGACTCGGCTGCTGCGCGCTTGATCTCGCGGTCACGAATGAAAAACAGCTGGTTCAGATCTTCCATGGCTTCGCTTTCCGGCGTCGCTTTGACGACCGGCTGCGCGGCGATGGCGGCCTCATTCACCCGCACGGGCGGGGCGGGTTCCTGCCAGAAGGCCTTGTCGGGCAGGGTAGTGTAGGGACAGGACTCGGTCATTTCGAGCTGCCATGAAATGCCGTGCAGCCACTCGCTGGCCCTTGGCTCGAAGCGGGCGATGTCGGTCAGCAATTCGTTCTGGAAGGCCTGCGCGTAGTTGAGCAGTCGGGCATCCCACTGCTTGAGCACCAGCCGGACATAAAGCCCAGAGCCGCGGCTGGCGCTGCTCACCACCAGCATCTGCAGTTCGATCCACTGCGGCGCAATGCCATGGCGGCGGATCACATCGCGCAGCAGCACCAGGATCAGCTGGCGCCGCATGGCATTGTCCGAGCCGTCTTCAATGGTGACAGGGCTGTCAGCGGCGGGACCCGCCTCTTTACGGGCCAACTTCGTTGGCGCGGCCCGGCCCAATAACCTGCGAAACAGTGCGTTCATTTTCTTATCCTGGTCCGATTGCGGTGTCAAGCCAGAGCCCCCGGGGCCTGGCATCTTGCGACATTCAGGGCAGGACGCTGATCCTGCACAAGTGTTTTTTGATCGTCGTTGAGCCCTACGGACAAGTCAAGGAAGTTTCTGTACCATGACCGCAATACGTCGCTTGCCCCCGACAGCAATGCCATAAAGCGTGAATTAGTGCCCAAAAGCGCAGTGTGTGTCGCAATTCCAGCCATCTTGCCGACAAATGCCCTGGAATCCGTCAGGGCGTGCAGGCAAATGCCGGCTGACAGCGCAAAAGGCCCGGCTGTGATAACTTCCACGCCAATCCAAGAATCCGAGGGAATATCCACATGAACCCATTGCAGGCGCCCGCGGGCGAGCTTTTGCAGGACCGCCTGACGGCGCTCACAGCCGCCCAGCTCCTGGGCATGCGGCGCGGCATCGAAAAGGAAAGCCTGCGCGCCCAGTCTGGCGGCGGTCTGGCACTCACGCCCCATCCCGCAGCCCTGGGCTCGGCCCTGACCCACGCCAGCATCACCACCGATTTCAGCGAGTCTCAGGTCGAACTCGTGACGGCCGCGCACAAGAGCCCCGAAGCCGCGCTGGACGAGCTCACCCAGCTGCACCAGTTCACCTACCGCGCCATGAAAGAGCTTGGTGACGAAATGCTCTGGGTGTCCAGCATGCCCTGCGGCCTGCCGACGGACGAGACCATTCCGATTGCCCGCTTTGGCTCGTCCAATGTGGGGCGCGCCAAGAGCGTGTACCGCATGGGCCTGTCGCACCGCTATGGCCGGCGCATGCAGACCATCTCGGGCATTCACTACAACTGGTCGCTGCCGGGGGTCACGAGCGAGCAGTACTTTGCGCTGATCCGCAACTTTCGCCGCCATGCCTTCTTGCTGCTTTACCTGTTTGGCGCGTCGCCGGCCGTGTGTTCGAGCTTTGTGGCGGGGCGCCAGCATGAGCTGCAAGAGCTGTCCGAGAGCACCATGCACATGCCGCACGGCACCTCGCTGCGCATGGGTCGGCTGGGCTACCAGAGCGATGCCCAGGCGTCGCTGGCGGTCAGCTACAACAGCCTGGACGGCTACGGCGCCTCGCTGCAGGATGCGCTGACGAGGCCTTATCCGGCCTACGAAGCGGTCGGCATACGCAACCCGGGCGGTGACTACAACCAGCTGGCCACCACGCTGCTGCAGATTGAAAACGAGTTCTACGGCACGATCCGCCCCAAGCGCGTGATCTACCCTGGTGAGCGTCCGCTGCACGCGCTGCGCGAGCGCGGTGTCGAGTACATCGAGGTCCGGCTGATGGACCTCGACCCCTTCGAGCCGGTCGGCATCAACGCCCGGACCATGCGCTTTCTCGACGTTTTCCTGCTGCACTGCCTGCTCTCAAGCAGCCCGCCCGACACGCCCGGGGAGATTGCCGAACTCAAGCACAACCAGCACCAGACGGCGGCGCGCGGCCGCGAGCCCGGCCTGAGGCTCAAGCGCGCGGGCGGCGAAATGCCGCTGGTGGCCTGGGGCGCCGAGGTGCTTGCCGATTGCGCGCCAATTGCCGCCGCGCTCGATGCGGCGCATGGCGGCACGCAGTACCGTGAGGCCTTCGCAGCCGCCCAGGTGGGACTGGCCGACCCCAGCACGCTGCCCTCGGCCCGCGTGCTCGCTGCTATGGAGCAGGATTTCGGCAACTCCTTCGTCAGGTTCGCGCGCGCGCAGTCCCTGAAAACGCAGGCCGCGCTGCAAAGCCTGCCCTTGTCCGGCGAACAGCTTGCGCGCCTTGAGGCGCTGAGCCGCGAGTCTGTCGCGGCGCAAAAACAGATCGAGGCCACGGACACCTTGCCCTTCGAGGAATACCGCCAGCAATATGTGTCGGCCCAGCGGCTTGGCATGCCCGGACTGGCGACCGCAACGGTTTGAGCTGATTTACCCCATGTTTGCGATTAGATAGCCTCCGTGTCCATATGCTATGGGCTTGGGTAGCTATTTAAATAATAGCAGGCGGCGTGCGCTTGACGAATGCCGGCCGTTGGTCGGGCACGGGTCAAGGCGGCAGTAATTCAGGGTTTTGACTGGGCCGTCAGGCGTCGCCTGATGTAAACGGCCAGAAACGCGCCGCCCAGCACCAGCGCAAACCAGCCCACCACCGAAGCCTTGGCCACAATGCCCTGCATGCCCGGCGAGGTGATGAAATAGGGCGACAGCAGCACACCCAGGCCAATCAGGGCGAGCAGGATGGCCTTGAACAGCAACTCCTTGTTGGCCTTGCTGTCAGACTGCCGGCTGGCAGGGTTGTTGGGTCGGCGGGTGGGGGCGTTGGGAAGGGGCATGCGCCTATTTTCGCCCATCGCGACCCGCCGCGTCATTGCGGCTTTGCAGACCCGCGCCTGAAGAGGTGACAATTGGGCCTTCAGGGCCGGCCGCAGCAATGCCTGCAAACCGCCACCCGCGCTGCGGCCACAAGACACCCGAACCCAGAAAAGAGACACCCCCGATGGCCATCCAGTGGTTTCCCGGTCACATGCACCTGACCAAAAAAGCAATTGCAGAGCGCATCAAGGAAATTGATGTTGTCATTGAACTGCTCGACGCGCGCCTGCCCGGCTCCAGCGCCAACCCCATGCTGGCCGAGTTGACCGGCGCCAAGCCCGCGCTCAAGGTGCTCAACAAGCAGGACCTGGCCGACCCGGCGCGCACGGCGCTCTGGCTGGAACACTACAACAGCTTGAGCGGCACGCGCGCCATCGGCCTGGACGCCAGCATGACGACACCGGCCAAGGCGCTGATCGACGCCTGCCATGCGCTGGCGCCGACGCGCGGCAGCATGGTCAAGCCGATGCGCGTGCTGATTTGCGGCATTCCCAATGTCGGTAAATCGACGCTCATCAACACTTTGACGGGCAAGCGCGCCACCAAAACCGGCGACGAGGCCGGCATTACCAAGGTCGAGCAGCGCCTGGTGCTGGCCGACGGCTTTTACCTGTGGGACACGCCGGGCATGCTGTGGCCGCGCATCATCGTCGCCAAAAGCGGCTACAACCTGGCCGCCAGCGGAGCCATTGGCCGCAATGCCTTCGAGGAAGAAGAGGTGGCGCTGGAGCTGCTCGACTACCTGATTCCCAACTACCCCGAAATGCTGGAGGCGCGCTACAAGGTAAAAATAACGCCGGAGAGCACCGACGAGCAACTGCTCGAAGAAATCGGCCGCAAGCGCGGCGCGGTGTTGAGCAAGGGCCGCATCAATCTGCAGAAAGCGGCCGAAATCGTGATTTACGAATTTCGCGCCGGCACGCTGGGCCGCATCACGCTGGAGACGCCTGAGGAATACGCACAGTGGCTGGCCGCCGGGCAAAAGCTCGACGCCGAGCGGCAGGTCAAAAAAGACAAGATCGAGACGAGTCGGCTCATCAAGCTCAAAAAGATTCCCCGGCCTGCCAAGCCTGAGGCGAGTCGGTAGGGCAGGGCGCGCCGCACATGCTGTGCACGCCCACGCCCACGCCCACGCCCACGCCCAAGCGCGGCTTCGTCTGACCCGCAGCAGCCCCGCTTCTTCCTACCATGGTGGCTTCATTCATTCACCAAGGAAAACACCATGAGCGTCGCCAAAGTCATTGAAGTCAGTGCCAGCAGCAAAACCAGCTTCGAGGACGCTATCAACCAGGGCATTTCGCGTGCCTGCGACTCGGTTTCCAACGTGCGCGGCGCGTGGGTCAAAGAGCAAAAAGTGAAGGTCGAAAACGGCAAGATCACCTCTTATCTCGTCAGCATGCAAGTCACCTTCGTGCTCGACGAAAAGTAACCGGATCAGGGCGCCTGCGGCTCATGGGTTGACGCGCATCCTGCTGCTATTTTCATAGCAGTACAAATCCGCCCTGTAAGGACCACAGGGCAATTTCTTAAACTCTTGTAGTTACGCGGCTCCCTGTGAGTATCGTCATTCCCGCGCAGGCGGGAATCCATCCTTGTAGGGTGGGCACCGCCCACGTCCCCCGACCGGCTCCTACGCATGAAGCTTTTGTTTTCAGTAAATTTTGGTGTTTCTGGCTTCTGGTCGAGATAGTGCGGGCATAGTTTGCTAATGAATTCATAGTCTTGTTAACTTTGCGTGGGCTTGCTGGCCGGGGGTAGCCCGGCGGCTACTCACTTTCTTTTGCTTCGCCAAAAGAAAGTAAGCAAAGAAAAAGCGACCCGGCTGTCCGGGACCCTTCGCTACGCTACGGGCAACCTGCGCTGTGCCCAAAAAACGGGGGTCCGCCCAAACTCGCTTCGCTCAGACAGTGTGCGGCCCTGATCCCGCTTTTTGAGCCCATCACAGGCCCGGCCAGAACGGGACTAGCGGGAGCGGGGACCAAAGACAAAAGACAAAGACAAAAAGCCAATACAAACAAGGACACGCCAAGGCGTGTCCTTGTGGACTTCGGTAATTCGGTATTCGGCTGTTCGGCTGTTCGGCTGTCCGCCCCCAGCCCTTGTGTCTGTGCCGAGGAGCGCAGCTTCAGGCGGATCAGGGCCGCGCACTGTTTGAGGCGTTAGCCGAGTTTGCGCGGACCCCGCCTGAAGCGAGCACCGCAGGTTGCCCGTAGCGAAGCGCAGGGACGCAGACACCAGGGTCGCCTTTCTTTTGCTTACTTTTCTTTTGGCGAAGCAAAGAAAAGTGAGTCGCCGCCGAACGACCCCGGCCAGCAAGCCCACGAGAAGCCAACAACACTACGAATTCAATAGCAAACTATACCCGTATTCAAAGGACAAGAGCCATATTTCACAAAAAAACAAGCTAACAGCTCATCTCCCCGCAGGGTGGGCACGGTCCACGTCCCTCGACCGGTTTCCCACGCATGAAGCTTCTGTTTTCAGTGGATTTTGGTGTTTTTGCCTGATTAGCTACATGCCTCAGACACGGATTTCTCCGTGCCATTCCAGCGGGGGTGGGAATGACGGCCTTTACTCTCTGAGGCATGTAACGAATCAGGCAGTTTCACTCAATTCTTTGGCGCCTCGCGGCTGCCCGCCGCCACGACCGCGGTCTATTTGATGCAGCGCAAGTTGCCCTGCGCTGCCGGTTTCAATAATGGGAGCACCGGGCTTCAGGCGACTTCGCCGACCAAGCCATCAACGTCGCATTTTTCATTCACGGTAACTTGCCGGCATTGACCGGTGCACGGAGAGAAGTCATGAAACCACTGATTCTTGCCACCACTCTGCTGTCCAGCGCGCTTTTCAGCGGCTTCGCGCTGGCGGACAAGGAATGCATTGACCCTGTTGCCGATTGGCAGCCGCGCGAAACCTTGCGCACGCAGCTTGAGCAGCAGGGCTGGACGATACAGCGGATCAAGGTGGACGACGGTTGCTATGAGGTCAGAGGCATCGACCGCAAGGGCAACCGGTTCAAAGCCAAATACTCGCCCGCATCCCTGCAGATTCAAAAGCTGGAAATCGACTTCACCGGCGGCGGCAAAGCCTCCGACTATCTGGATCAGGGGGAAAAATCGCCCGGGCCCGGCCAGTACCGCTTTCGAGGGCAGGCTTAGGAAGCCCGGGTCGCCTTCTGTGTTCCCTTAAGAATTTCATCAGATCGCGACGCTAAGGTGCGGTCATCACTTTCAACCAGGAGCTTCATCATGAAAAAGACCGCATTGGCCCTCTGCATCGCCAGCGCCATGGCACTGCCAGGCCTGGCCCAGGCGCGCCCCGTCACCCTGACCACCGACCTTCAAAGCTATGGCGGCAATGCGGCGTTTCTTGCGTTTTATGTGACCGACGCCAGTGGCAAATACCAGAAAACGCTCTGGGTCGCCGGCAAGAAGGCCAAGTATTACAAGCACCTGCGCGACTGGGCTCGCGGCAGCGGCCTGAAAGCCAGCGAGTTCGATGGCGTGACCGGTGCCAGCGTCGGCAGCGGACGCACCCTGAAAGTCACCGTTGAAATTGCCGATGCGCTGATTGATGCCGGCTACGAGATACGCGTGGACAGCGCCGTCGAGGACAAGGCAGAAAACCCGGCCGACGTTCGCGTGCCGCTGACCAAGGCGGGCGCCGCCAAGCCGGTTGCGGGGCGCGGCTATGTCAAGTCATTCAGCTTCGCCCTGTGAACCTATTACTGACAGGAGGAGTTTCAAACCATGCTGCGCTGGCTTCATTCACGATTCGGCCTGATTGCGGCCGTGTTCGCGGTGGTTCTGGCCATCAGTGGCGCAATCCTGTCGGTCGATCCGGCTCTGGAGCGGCTGAGCGCCGTCGTGCCTCCGGACGGCCAGACCAGCGTGGCCCAGCTGGCAGGCCGGGTGGCGCAATATTACCCAGAGGCCGAACAGATCCAGCGCACGCCCTCGGGCTCCATCATTGTTTACTTCACCCGCAATGGCCAGGCCGGCGCTGATCTGCTTGACCCGCTGAGCGGGCAGCGCATTGCCGCCTACACGCCCCCCGCGTTTTCACGCTGGGTCAAAGACCTGCATCGCTCCCTGCTCATGGCCACGCCGGGTCGCGCGGTGTCGGGCCTTACAGCGCTCGTCATGCTGGTGCTGTCGATCTCCGGCATCGCCTTGCTGGTGAAGCGGTCGGGCGGCTGGAGGCAACTGCTGCGGCCACCGCTGGGCAGCCAGGGTCAGCGCTGGCATGCGCGCATCGGACGTTTCGTGGTGCCCGGACTGCTGCTTTCCGCGTTGACGGGCGTCTATATGTCGGCGGCGACCTTCGGCTTCGTTCCGGATGGCATGGACAACGAGCCCGCGTTTCCCGCCACGGTCGCCGCAGGCCCCGCCATACCGGCCACCGCCTTGCCGGCGCTACTGGCCACTGACTTGAATCAGCTGCGCGAGCTGGTTTATCCCAAGCCGGGCGATGCGTCCGATGTTTATTCCCTGCGCACCGCTCAAGGTGACGGCTATGTCGATCAGGCGACGGGCGCGCTTTTGTCCTACCAGGCCCATGGCGGCGCCCGCCAGGCTTACGAGCTGATCTACCGGTTGCATACGGGGGAGGGTTTGTGGTGGCTCGCCCTGTTCCTGGGCCTGTGCGTGCTGGGCGTGCCCGTGATGAGCGTCACGGGGGTATCGATGTGGTGGCAGCGGCGTCAGGCGATGCCGCGCATTGCCAACAACAGCGGCCCGCAATCAGCCGATACCGTTATTTTGGTGGGCAGCGAAAACAACAGCACCTGGGGCTTTGCCAGGGGGCTGCATGACGCCTTGACGCAGACGGGTCTGCGCGTTCACACGGCGGCCATGAACCAGCTGGCCAGCGACTATCGCCAGGCGCAGCGCATGTTCATCCTGACGGCGACCTACGGCGATGGTGATGCGCCGGGCTCGGCGAATCAGTTTCTTGCCAGGCTCGCCAAGGCAAAGGTCAACCCGAAAATTGGCTTTGCCGTGCTGGGTTTTGGCGACAGGCAGTTCCCACAGTTTTGCCAGTTTGCCAACGACGTGCAGGCCGCGTTGCTGGCCCACAAGTTGCGCCCATTGCTGGATATCCAGACGATTGACCGGCAGTCGGAGCAGGAATTCTCCCGCTGGGGCCAGGCTGTCGGCAAGGTCATAGGGCGGGAGCTGAGCCTGCACCACACGCCAAAGTACCCGCCCACCCATGCCTTCGAACTGCTTGAGCGCGTGGACTATGGCCAGCAGGTACAGGCGCCGACCGGCGTCCTGCGCTTCAGGCCGGTCGCGCCAGAGGGCAAGCCGGGCTGGCTTGGGCGCATGATGCGCCCGCGTTTCGAGGCCGGCGATCTCGTCGGCATCGTGCCGCCGGGCAGTACCGAGCCGCGGTTTTATTCCCTGGCCAGCGGGGACAAGGATGGCGTGCTGGAAATCTGCGTGCGCAAGCACCCGGACGGTTTGTGTTCCCGATACCTTCACGACCTGGCGCCCGGTGAGCGCATGAATGCCTTCATTCAGCCCAATCCCAACTTCCGCCCGGCGACCGGCAAGGCGCCCATCGTTCTTGTCGGTGCCGGTGCCGGCATTGGGCCGCTGGCGGGCTTCATCCGCAACAACGAGGGCAAGCACCCCATGTACCTGTATTGGGGCGGGCGCCACCCCGACTCCGACTTTCTCTACGAGCCCGAGCTTGGCGGCTACCTGGCCGACAAGCGCCTGACCGAGCTGCATGCGGCCTTTTCGCGCGTCAAGGATGGCGCTTATGTGCAGGACCGGATTGGCCGGGATGCCGTGCAGATGCGTCGTTTGATTGAAAGTGGTGCCCAGGTGCTGGTCTGCGGCAGTCGGGCCATGGCAAAAAGCGTCAGGGAAACACTGAACGAGATTCTGGCGCCACTTGATCTCACGGTGCAGATGCTCAAGACCCAGGGGCGCTACCGTGAGGACGTTTTCTGAAATGCACGAGCCGCCTGCCACCGCCCTGCAGCGCCATAGCCTGAGCGGAGAAACCATGGGCACGCGCTATACGGCGGTGTTTTTTGCCGGCGCGGGCGTCGATGTGTCGGCGATTGGCGCCGGCCTGTTTGCCGCTGTCGACAGGGTTGACCGGCAGATGTCCACCTGGAAGCCCGATTCAGACCTCAATCGCCTGAACCGGGCGCCCGAACGGCAATGGGAGGACGCGCCCGGGGAACTGATTTCCGTGCTGGGGACGGCGCTGCAGGTTGGCCAGCAGTCCGGTGGTGCGTTTGATATCAACGTGGGAGGCCTGGTCAATGCCTGGGGCTTTGGCGCCGGCGGCCAGGCGCCGAACGGGGCGCTTATTGCCGCGCTGGAAAGGCAGCCGCATCGGCCCGCCGGCGAGCTATTGGAAATCGACCCGCTGCACCAGCGCGTTCGCAAGCGGGCGGCCGTCACCCTGGACTTGTCGGGCATCGCCAAGGGCCATGGGGTTGACGAACTGGCCCGCTGCCTTGACGCTTTCGGAGTTGATCGTTATCTGGTCGGCATCGATGGTGAAATGCGCGCCCGCGGGCTCAAGCCCGATGGCCGGGCATGGGCGGTAGCCGTCGAGAAGCCGGTTCGTGGTGTGCGAGAAGTGATGGGCGTCATGGAAATCACCGACACCGCCATCGCCACCTCGGGAGACTATCGCCACTCGGTAGTTCTCAACGGTGAACACCATGCACACACCATGAACCCTGCGCTGGGCGGGCCGGCGCGCAACCGGCTTGCGGCCGTCACGGTGCTTGCGTCAAGCTGCATGCTGGCCGATGCGTGGGCCACGGCCCTGCTGGTGCTCGGCGAGGAGGCCGGCATCGAACTGGCGCAGACACGCGGCATGGATGCCTTGTTCGTGCTGCGCGACGGCGAAGGTTTCCAGGAAATATCCATAGAGCAGGGGCGGCGCCAGTTTTCATAGGGCTTGGTCGGTCCGCTTGTGCCGCCCACCACCACCACCACCACCGGGTTTCACGCAAGATCGCCGACCGTCCTATAATCAAAGTAATTAGTCAATTACTTTGTGCATCATGGAAACATCGGTCAAGCACGCCAGGCGCAGCAAGCAGCCCACCGAAACCCGTCAGGCGGGCCTGGTCGAGGCGGCCTTGCTGCTGGCGGCGCAGCGCAGCCCGGCCGACATCACCACGGGCGACCTGGCGCGGGCCGTGGGCATCACGCAGGGCGCGGTGTTTCGCCACTTTGCCAGCAAGGAAGCCGTCTGGCTGGCCGCGCTGGACTGGGCCGCCGCCACGCTCATGACCCGGCTGCAGGCCGCCGCCGACGCCGAACTGGCCACAGCGCAAGGCGATTCCCCGCTGGCCGCGCTGCGGGCCGTATTCCTGGCGCATGTGGATTTCATGGTGGCGCATCCGGGCGTGCCCAGGGTGGTTTTTCAGGAGCTGCAACATGCGCAGGACACGCCGCTCAAGCTGCGCGTGCGCGGCCTGCTGCAGCAGTACCGCACGCTGCTCATCGGCTTGCTGCAGCGCGCGCAGGCGCAGGGCCTGCTCGCGCCCGGCACGGACCTGGCAGCAGCCACGGTGCTGTTCGTCGGCTCGGTGCAGGGCCTGCTCATGCAGGCGCTCATCAGCGGCGACGTGGGCGCAATGGCCGGGCAGGCGCCCGGGGTTTTCGCGATCTACCTGCGCGGGCTGGCGGCGCCAGCGCCCGTCAACCCGGCCTTGCCATGAAGGAAAAACCATGAAACTCAAGTCACCGCTTGCGCGCCGCCTGACCCTGGGCGGGCTGGCGCTGCTACTGTTGGGCGCGCTGGCCTTCGTGGCGCTGCGCACCGGCCCGCTGGCGGCAACCCGCGTCACCGTCACGCAGGTGCGCGAGGGCAGCCTGAGCCCCGCGATCTTCGGCATCGGCACGGTCGAGGCGCGGCGCAGCTGGATGATAGGCCCCACGGTGGCCGGCCGGGTGCTGGCCGTCAAGGTGGACGTGGGCGACCGCGTCAAGGCCGGCCAGCTGCTGGCCGAAATGGACCCGGTCGATCTGGATCAGCGCCTGGCCGCGCTCGATGCCGCGCTGGCTCGTGCCGGCAGCGCGCAGGCGGCGGCGCAGGCCCAGGTCAGCGACGCGGCGGCGCGGCGCGAGCTGGCCGCCATCAACGCCAGACGCAACCAGGAGCTGGCCGCCAAAAATTTCATCAGCGCCGGCGCGCTGGAAGCCCGGCTGCAGGAAAAAGCCTCGGCCGATGCCGCGCTGCAGGCCGCGCAGGCCAACCTGAGCGGCAGTGGCCAGGACCTGGTCCGCCAGCAGGCCGACCTGAGCGGCAGTGGCCAGGACCTGGTCCGCCAGCAGGCCGAGCGCGCCGCCCTGCGGCAGCAGCGCGGCAACGTGCGCCTGCTGGCTCCCGCCGACGGCGTGGTCACCAGTCGAGACGCCGAGGCCGGCAGCACCGTGGTGGCCGGCCAGCCGGTGCTTCGCCTGATGGACCCGGCCAGCCTGTGGGTCAGGCTGCGGGTTGACCAGGGCCGATCGGCCGGGCTGACGCCCGGCTTGCCCGCCAGCATCGTGCTGCGCTCGCAAGCGCATGCGCCCCTGGCCGGCCAGGTGGCGCGGGTCGAGTTGCTGGCCGACAGCGTGGCCGAGGAACGCATTGCGCAGGTCGCCTTCGACGCATCGCCGGCGGGTTTGCCGCTTGCCGCGGCCGTGGGTGAAATGGCCGAAGTCACGCTGCGGCTGCCGCCAACGCCGGCCGCGCTGCTGCTGCCCAACGCCAGCATCCGCCACCACCAGAACCAGACCGGCGTTTGGCGAATGGACGGCGGCGAGCCGGTGTTCGTGCCGGTGCAGCTGGGCGCCCACAGCCTGGACGGCCAGGTGCAGGTGCAAGGCGGGTTGAAGGCCGGTGACGAAGTGGTCGTGTATAGCCAGAAAGCCATCGTGCCCGGCGCCCGCGTGCAGGTGGTGGACGCGCTGGTCAAGCCCGCCGCCGGGGCTGCGGGCTCTTCGGGAGCCAAGCAGGCCGAGCCATGATCAGCCTGGCCGGCCGCGACATCCTGCACAGCTGGGGCAAGTATGTGCTGACCGGCCTGGGCCTGGGTCTTTTGATAGGCGTGACGCTCAGCATGGCCGGTATTTACCGCGGCATGGTCGATGACGCGCATGCGCTGTTGAGCAACAGCGGCGCCGACCTGTGGGTGGTGCAAAAAGACACTCAGGGGCCCTATGCCGAGGCGTCCAGCCTGAAGGACGACCTGGTGCGCGGCGTGCTTGGCATGCCCGGCGTGGCGCGGGCCGCCAACGTCACCTACTTCACCATGCAGGTGCGGGGCCAGGGCGGCGACGAGACGCGCGCCATGGTGGTCGGCATGGAGGCCGGTCAGCCCGGCGAACCGGGCTATCTGGTGGCCGGGCGCCAGCTCACGCGCAGCCACTACGAGGCCGTGGCCGACGTCAAGACCGGCTTTGCGCTGGGCGAGCGCATCCGCATTCGCCGCCACGACTACACCGTGGTCGGGCTGACGCAGCGCATGGTGTCATCGGGCGGCGACCCCATGGTGTTCATTGCCCTGAAGGACGCGCAGGAAGCGCAGTTCCTGAAAGACAACGACGCGATCCAGAACGAGCGCGCCCGCACCGCCGCCAACCCCGCCTTCAACCGCCCCGGCGTGCCCGGCCTGCTTGACGCGGTGCAGGCGCTGCAGACCAGCAGCCACAACGTCAACGCCGTGCTGGTGCAACTGGCGCCCGGCTTTGGCGCCGAACAGGTGGCCGGGCCGGTTCGCCGCTGGCGGCACCTGGAGGCCTTCACCCGCGACGACATGGAAGAAATCCTGGTGGCGAAGCTGATTGCCACGTCGGCCCGGCAAATTGCCATGTTTCTGGCGATTCTGGCCGTCGTCAGCGCCGCCATCGTGGCCTTCATCATCTACACCATGACGCTGGGCAAGATCCGCGAAATCGCCGTGCTCAAGCT
>JBKJKI010000240.1:0-6726 GCA_046597475.1 Polaromonas sp.
CGAAAAGGTCGCGGAGCGAAAAGGTCTGGCACCGCTGGGCCGTTTCCTCGGCTTTGCCGTGGCGGGCTGCGAGCCTGACGAGATGGGCATAGGCCCGCCACGGCAAAGCCGAGGAAACGGCCCAGCGGTGCCAGACCTTTTCGCTCCGCGACCTTTTCGTCCATGACGACCACGGCGCCGCCGCCGTCCGAAAACTGGCTGGCATTGCCGGCCGCGATCACGCCGCCCGGGATGGCGGGCTTGATCCCGCTGATGCCTTCCTTGGTCGTGCCTGCGCGTATGCCTTCGTCATTGCTGACGGTGACTTGTTTGGTCGTCAAACCCATCACCGGGTCGGCCACACCCATGGTGACGGCAATCGGCGCTATTTCGGCCGCATACAGGCCGGCGGCCAGCGCAGCCGTGGCTTTCTGCTGACTGAGCGCACCGTACTCGTCCATGCGGTCACGGGAAATCTCGTAGCGCCTGGCGACCTGCTCGGCCGTTTGCAGCATGTTCCAGTAAATTTCAGGCTTGTTTTTTACCAGCCAGTCCTCGCGCGCCATGTGGGGGTTCATCTCCTGCTGCACGCAGGAGATGCTTTCCACGCCTCCAGCGACGTAAATATCGGCCTCACCGGCGATCACGCGCTGGGAAGCCAGGGCAATGGTCTGCAGGCCGGACGAGCAAAAACGGTTGACCGTCATGCCAGAGACGGTGACGGGGCAACCCGCGCGCAGGGCAATCTGGCGCGCGATGTTAAAACCCGTTGCGCCTTCGGGATTGGCGCAGCCCATGATGACGTCGTCAACTTCGGCGGCATCTATCCCGGCGCGCGCGATGGCGTGCTGCACGGCGTGGCCGCCCAGCGTGGCGCCGTGCGTCATATTGAAGGAACCCTTCCAGCTCTTGGCCAGGGGGGTGCGGGCGGTGGAAACGATGATTGCTGAGGTCATGAAAAACTCCGGAATTGATGTGCGAGGCTTGGCTTGGCTTGGCTGATCAGTTGAAGGTCTTGCCTTCGGCGGCCAGCCTGGCCAGCAAGGGCGCAGGCTTCCAGAAGTTGGCGTCGTCCAGCGGATTTTTCGCAAAGCGCTTCATGGCCTGCACCACATTGAAAAGGCCCACCTGGTCGGCATACAGCATGGGGCCACCACGGTAAAACGGGAAGCCATAGCCCATGAGGTAGACCATGTCGATATCGCTGGCCTTGGACGCAATGCCCTCCTCCAGAATATGCGCGGCTTCATTGACCAGCGAGAACACCAGGCGCTGGACGATTTCCTCGTCCGAAATCTTGCGCGGCGTGATGCCCAGTGATTGGCGGTGCGCCTCAATCATGCGGACCACTTCTTCGTTCGGGATGGCGTCGCGCTTTCCGGGCAGGTAGTCGTACCAGCCGGCGCCGGTCTTCTGGCCAAAGCGGCCCTTTTCGCACAGCAGATCGGCGGTCTTGCTGTATTTCATGTCCGGCTTTTCCTGGTAACGGCGCTTGCGAATAGCCCAGCCGATGTCGTTGCCGGCCAGGTCGCCCATTCGAAAGGGTCCCATGGCAAAACCGAATTTTTCGATAGCCTTGTCAACCTGTGCGGGGGTGCAGCCCTCGTCCAGCAGGAAGCCACCCTGGCGGCCATACTGCTCGATCATGCGGTTGCCGATGAAACCGTCGCAGACGCCGGACACGACCGCCGTCTTGCGAATCCTCCTGGCCACCGCCATGACCGTGGCCATCACATCCCTGGCGGTTTTCTCGCCGCGCACCACTTCAAGCAGCTTCATGATGTTGGCCGGGCTGAAGAAATGCAGGCCCACGACGTCCGCGGGCCGCTTGGTAAATGAAGCGATCTTGTTGAGGTCCAGCGTCGAGGTGTTGGAGGCCAGAATGGCCCCGGGCTTCATGACACGATCAAGTTCCCTGAAAACCGCCTCCTTGACGCCCATTTCCTCAAACACGGCCTCGATGACCATGTCGGCATCCTTCAGATCGTCGTAGCTCAGCGTGGTGCTGAGCAGGCCCATGCGCTGCTCGTACTTGTCTTGCTTGAGCTTGCCTTTCCTGACCTGCGATTCATAGTTCTTGCGGATGGTGGCAATGCCACGATCCAGCGCTTCGGGCTTCATCTCCAGCATCTTGACGGGAATGCCGGCATTGAGGAAATTCATGGCAATGCCGCCGCCCATGGTGCCGGCGCCAATCACGGCAATCGAGTTGATTTCGCGTTTGGGCGTGTCCGCAGGCACGTCGGGAATCTTGGATGCGGCGCGCTCGGCCATGAAGATGTGGCGCAGCGCACGGCTTTCAGGCGTCCACATCAGGTTGATGAAGATTTCACGCTCGAACAGCAGGCCTTCGGCAAATGTCCGCTTTGTTGCCGCTTCGACGGCATCCACGCATTTGAGGGGTGCCGGAAAGTTTTTCGACATGCCCTTGACCATATTGCGGGCGAACTGGAAGTAGGCGTCGCCGTTGCGGTGCCTGCATGGCAGATCGCGAACCAGCGGCAGGGGGCGAATATCGGCAATCGACTGTGCAAACGCGAAAGCCTCGTCGGCTAGCGTCTCTGCCGAGGAACTCATTTTGTTGAACAGCTTCTGGTCGGGAAGTTGCGCCAGCAGCTCGCTCTTGACCGGCTCGCCGCTGACGATCATGTTGAGCGCCGGCTCAACGCCAAGCGCGCGTGGCAGACGCTGCGTGCCCCCCGCGCCTGGCAGCAGGCCCAGCTTGACCTCTGGCAGCGCCACGCTGCAACCGGGTGCCGCGATGCGGTAGTGGCAACCCAGCGCAAGCTCCAGCCCGCCGCCCATGCAAACCGAGTGAATCGCGGCGACGACAGGCTTGGGAGAATTTTCAATCATCTGGATGACGCTGTGCAGATTGGGCTCCTGCAGGGCCATGGGCGAACCGAATTCCTTGATGTCCGCGCCACCCGAAAACGCCTTGCCGGCACCGGTGATCACGATCGATTTGACCGCCTCGTCGTCATTGGCTTTTTGCAGGTTTTCGGTGATGCTCAGGCGGGTCGCATGACCGAGCCCATTGACAGGCGGATTGCTCAGCGTGATAAGCGCTACCGAGCCGTGAACTTCGTAGAGGGTTGTCATCGGGATGTTTCTTTCCTTGATTGAAATCAGAGCTGAAGATTCAACTGAATCAGCACGCCAGCCTGAACCGGCGAATGGTAAAAAATAGTACGACCGTTCTTTTCTCATTGTAGAGAGGTTTGATGACGACTCAAAGCCCCAAAATCAAGGGTTTACCCTTGGTTTACGCCAGGTTTGTCCCAGCTGTGACAGGGGAAGAGTTGCAATTCACACTTCCAGCCACTCCTTGCGAATATAGGCATCGGCTCTCAGGCTGTCAGGCGTTCCGTCAAAAACGATGCTGCCGTGGCCCATGACCAGTGCGCGGTCAGAAATGGCCATCGCAATCGTGAGCTTCTGTTCAATCAGCAGTACCGAAATGCCCTTGGCCTTGAGGGTCAACAGGTACTGGCCCACCAGCTCCACGATCTTGGGCGCCAGGCCCTCCGTCGGCTCGTCGATGATGATGAGGTCCGGGTCGCCCATGAGCGTGCGGCACAGCGTGAGCATTTGCTGCTCCCCGCCTGACAACACGCCTGCTTCGGTGTGCTGGCGCTCGCGCAGTCTGGGAAACAGGGTGTACATGTCGTCGAATGACCAGCGAGAGTCTTTGCCTGAGCCTTTTTGGCCAAGCAGCAGATTCTGGTGCACGGTCAGCCGGGGAAAGATATCGCGGCTTTCCGGGACGTATCCCAGACCAAGGTGCGCGACCTGGTAGGCCTTCTTTCCAACGATTTCTGAATTCTTCCAGAGAATCGAGCCCTGGCAGTCAACCAGGCCCATGATGGCTTTGGCGGTGGTCGAGCGTCCTGAGCCATTGCGCCCCAGCAGGGCCACGATTTCACCGGGTTGAACGTCGAGCGAGACACCATGCAACACATGGCTCTTGCCATAAAACGCGTGCAGGTTGCTAAGTTTTAGCACGCAAGGCTCCGTCGATCCGCCCTTGAGATGGTCTTGCATGTCAGTGTCCCTGCCCTTGTGCCTCAGCCACCGGCGACCCCAGATAGGCTTGCTGCACCCGCTGATCGGCGCGCACCGCCCCGGGAGCGTCATAGGCAATGACTTCCCCGTACACCACAACGGCAATCTTGTCAGCCAGGCCAAAAACAACGCCCATATCGTGCTCAACCGTCAACAGCGTCTTGCCAATGGTGACTTCCTTGATCAGGCTGATAAAGCGGCTGGTTTCGGAGCTGCTCATGCCGGCGGTGGGCTCGTCCAGCAAAATAACACCTGAACCACCGGCGATGGTGATTCCGATCTCCAGTGCACGCTGTTCCGCATAGGTCAGGTTGATGGCCAGCACATCACGTTTCCGGTCAAGCTTGATCATGGCCATCAACTCGTCGGCGCGGGCATTGGCGTCGTCCAGGTCGGCGAGAAACCTGAGAAAGGTGTACTTGTAGCCGAGGCTCCAGAGCACGCCGCAGCGAAGGTTCTCGAAGACGCTGAGCTTGGGGAATATGTTGGTGATCTGAAAACTGCGTGACAGGCCCAGCCGGTTGATCTCAAATGGTTTCTTGCCGTTGATTCGTTGACCATTCAACAGCACATCCCCGCTGCTCGGTTCGAAGCGCCCGCTGATCAGGTTGAAAAGTGTTGACTTGCCGGCTCCGTTGGGTCCGATGATGGCGACCCGCTCGCCGGGGTTGATGGCCAGGTTGACCCCCCGGATGATTTCGGTTTTGCCAAAACTCTTGCGAAGGTCTTTGAGTTGCAGTGCATAGCCTGCCGGGTTTGCAGCGCTCACAAGGCCTCCCGCCGTTTGATTTCTTTTTCTATCGATTCCTGGATATCGCCCCATTTCAGGGCGAAACCCCGGCGAGCCCATTCAAAGAGGCCAAGGCCGACCAGCATGACAGCAGTCGCAGCCGCCCAGCTTAGCGCCGCGGCAGCGTTGAGTTCGATCCCCATGAAGCGAAGCGTCGAGCCCAGCGCCGCATCGAGCTGCAGGTGGTAAAGCATTTCGATCATGGCCGCCGCGCCCGTGAATGCAATCACCCCGGTGACGAACAAGGCCAGATAGTTGCGCCACAAGGGCCTGAGTTTTCCGTAGGCCGCAACCCTGACGTTGATCATGATCAGGCTGGCAAAACCGCCGGGTGCGAACATGACCATGAAAAGGAACACCAGGCCCAGATAGAGCAGCCAGGCCTTGGTGAACTCACTGAGCAGCACAAACGCCAGCACCATCAGCACGGCGCCGATGATGGGGCCAAAGAAAAAAGTGGCGCCCCCCAAAAAGGTAAACAGGAGATAGGCGCCTGAACGGTAGCTGCTGACAACCTCGGAAGTCACGATCTCGAAATTCAGCGCGGCCAAGCCGCCGGCGATGCCGGCGAAAAACGCGGCAATTACAAAGGAAAGAAAACGGACCTTCTGCGTGTCATAGCCGACAAACTCGACCCGCTCAGGGTTGTCCCGCACGGCGTTCAGCATGCGGCCCAGCGGTGTGCGTGTGAAGGCGAACATCAGGCCGGTGCTGATGAAGGTATACGCGGCGATCAGGTAGTAAAGCTGTATCTGGGGGCCGAACGTGATGCCAAAAGGCTTGGGGCCGGTTACGCGATTGCCCGAAACACCGCCCTCCCCGCCAAAAAAGTCAGGAAACATCAGGGACATGGCCCATACCAGCTCACCAACGCCCAGGGTGATCATGGCGAAGGTGGTGGCAGACTTCTTGGTGGTGACCCAGCCAAGCAAGAGCGCAACCCCCAGGCCTGCCACCCCGCCTGCCAGCGGGATCAGACTAACCGGTAAAGGCAGGCGGCCCTGGCTGACCAGGTTCAGGGCATGAATGGCAACAAATGCCCCCATGCCGGAGTAAACCGCATGCCCAAAGCTCAGCATGCCACCCTGTCCGAGCAGCATGTTGTAGCTCAGGCAGACGATGATGGCGATGCCCATCTGCGACAGGATGGTATGGCTCAGGCTGCTGGTGAATACGACAGGAACCACCAGCAACAGGGCGGCAAACAGGCTCCAGATGGCCAGGCGCCCCGTTTTCAGGCGTTTGGATTGATTGTGGTTTGCTGTCATGGCTAGCCCTCTCTCGTGCCCAAAAGACCCTTGGGCCGAAAAACAAGCATCAACACCAAAAACAGATAGGGAAGGATGGGTGCAATCTGGCTGACCTTGAGCTTGAGCAGCGCATACCCGAAGGTATCGGGCGTGACTGCAACGCCCAGGGTACCCACCGCACTCATCAAGGAGCTGTCGACCGCGACCGCGAAAGTCTGGATGATGCCAATAAGCAGAGAAGCGAGAAAAGCCCCGGCCAGTGACCCCATGCCGCCCACCACAACCACCACGAAAATAACCGAGCCGACGGCGGCAGCCATGCCTGGCTCGGTCACAAACGCATTGCCGCCAATGACGCCCGCCAGGCCGGCCAGGGCGGCACCCCCGCCAAACACCAGCATGAATACCCGGGGCACGTTGTGGCCGAGAGCCTCTGCCGCTTCGGGGTGGGTCAGGGCCGCCTGGATCACCAGCCCAATTCGGGTGCGCTTGAGCAACACCCAGACCGCAACCAGCATGAAGAGCGCCACCAGCATCATGAAGCCCCGGTAGATTGGAAACTGCGTGCCATACAGGGTAAACAAGGGACCTTTGAGAACATCGGGTATCCGGTAGTCAACGGCGATGCGGCCCCAAACCAGC
>JBKJKI010000264.1:0-3621 GCA_046597475.1 Polaromonas sp.
CCGATGCGCATGGTGACTGCATCCATCTCGGAGAGCGCGACTGCTCGGTACAGCGGCGGCACCAGAAACTGATTGAAGAGTCGCCGAGTCCGGCAGTGAACGCTGACCTGCGCGAACGCATGGGCGCCTGCGCGGTGGCGCTGGCGCAGGCGGCGGGCTATGTAGGCGCGGGCACGGTAGAGTTTTTAGTGGAGGCTGCCTCTCCACCAGCCGGGGCCGCGGAACCGGCTTCGCCGGGCCGCAGGCGCGGCACCCCCCCGGGGAGCAGCGTATTACACGAAGTGAAAAGCGGGGGGGCTCAATTTTTTCTGATGGAGATGAACACCCGGCTGCAGGTCGAGCACCCGGTCACCGAAGCCGTCACTGGCCTGGACCTGGTCGAGTGGCAGTTGCGCATCGCCCAGGGCGAGTCGCTGCCGCTGCGCCAGGAAGAAATCACCTTCAGCGGCCATGCCATCGAGGTGCGCCTGTGCGCCGAGGACGAAAATTTTTCGCCACATGCCGGGCGGGTGCAGCACTTCATGGAGCCTGCGCACGCGCGTTTTGACCATGCGCTGCAGGCCGCTGGCGAGGTCACGCCGTTTTACGACTCCATGCTGGGCAAGCTGATCGTGCGTGGGGCGACACGGGCGCAGGCGATTGACCGGCTGATCGCAGCGCTGGCCGGCACGCAGGTGCTGGGGCTGCCGACCAACCGCGCTTTTCTGGCGGCATGCCTGGCACACCCGGTGTTCCGCGCCGGCCAGGCGCTGATTCCCTTTCTGGCCGAACACGGTGACGGCATTCGCAAAACCCTGCAGCACGGGCAAACGCAGGTGTTGTTGCCAGCGGCCGTGGGGATGTATTTTCAGGGCAGCGGCGGCGCGGCGCTGGCCTTGCCCTGCCCCTTCGGCAAGGCCTTGCGGGTGGTGCATGGCGAACAGGTGCTGGCCATCACCGTGACGGAAACCGGAGCGGGTGGGCTGGAAGTTTCGTCGGGCACGCAGCAACACGCGGCCGTGTGTGTGCGTGGCAGCGACGGCCGAATGCGTGTCACGGTCGATGGCCTGAGCCACACGGTACAGGCCTGTCAGGTGACCGGCGGGCGTTGGCATGTGCAGGTCGGCGAGACGGAGGTGTGGCTGAGAGACGCGAGTTTCGAGCCTGCGGCCGGGCTGACCCCAGGCAACCAGTCCATGGAACTGCGGGCCCCGTTCAACGGCAAGGTGATCGCCGTCCAGGTGAGCGCCGGCGAATCAGTCAGGCGCGGCGACACCTTGCTGGTCATCGAGTCGATGAAGCTCGAACATGCGGTGTGTGCGACGCGTGATGCAGTGGTGGCGGTCGTGGCGGTGGCACCCGGCCAGCAGACGGCGCCAGGCCAGGTCTTGTTGAGGTTTGAAGCATGAATTCTTCTTCCGCCGATCTCGATATGCTGGTGGAGGTCACCGCGTCGGTCCGGCGTTTTGCGCAGAACGACATCGCGCCGCATGTTAGCCAGTGGGACGACGCCGGCGAGTTTCCGCGCGCCCTGTATCACCAGGCGGCCGGGCTGGGCCTGCTGGCGCTGGGTTACCCCGAGGCGCTGGGCGGGACCCCCGCGTCCTGGCGGCTGCGCAACGCGATGACGCTGGCCTTGTGCCGCTACGGCGGCAGCGGCGGTGTGCTGGCCAGCCTGTTTTCGCACAACATCGGCCTGCCGCCGGTGCTGGCCCATGGCTCTGCGGCCTTGCAGGAGGCGGTCATTCCACCGGTGCTGCGTGGCGAAAAAATTGCCGCCCTGGCGATTACCGAGCCCGGCGGCGGCTCCGATGTGGCGGCGCTGCGCACCACAGCGCGGCGCGACGGGGCCGACTATGTGATTGACGGTGAGAAGGTTTTCATCACCTCAGGCATGCGCGCGGACTTCATCACGGTGGCGGTGCGCACCGGTGAATCCGGCAGCAAAGGCGCAGGTGGTATCTCCATGATCCTCGTGCCCGGCGACAGCCCGGGGCTGTCTCGCACCCGGCTGGCGAAAATGGGCTGGTGGTGTTCGGACACGGCCCACCTGCGCTTTGATGGCGTGCGGGTGCCGGCCAGCCATTTGCTCGGCGAAGAGGGCGGTGGTTTCAGGATCATCATGGGCAACTTCAACGGCGAACGCCTGGCGATGTCGGCCGCCGCGCTGGGTTTTGCCCAGGCTTGTTACGACGAGGCGCTGGACTGGGCGCGCCAGCGCAAGGCCTTTGGCAGTACGCTGGTCGACAAGCAGGTGATCCGCCACAAGCTGGTGGACATGCAGATGCGCATCGCCTCGACCCAGGCCTGGGTCGAGGCGGTGGCCGACCGTGCCGATGCCGGCGACCACGGCGCCGACTGGGTGGCCCATGTCTGCATGCTGAAGAACCACGCAACGCAGACCATGCAGTTCTGCGCGGACCAGGCGGTGCAGATTCTCGGCGGCATGGGTTTCATGCGCGGCACCAGAAGCGAACGCATCTACCGTGAAGTCAAGGTCATGATGATTGGCGGAGGCGCCGAAGAAATCATGAAGGACCTGGCTGCACGACAATTGGGCCTATGACGAAACACCCACCGCTCGTTGCGATCGAATTCGAAGAGGAGTTCATCACCGGCCTCAAGGAGATCTTCGAGGAGAAGATCAGCTTCAACAAGGTGCTGGGTCTTAAGATCACCAACCTGAAGCCCGAGCGCGTCGCCGGGCGCATCGACATGAAGCCCGACCTGATCGGCCACTATGCCTTCAACCGTATCCACGGCGGCGTGATCGGCGCCGGCCTGGACGCCATGGGCGGGCTGGCGGTGATGGCCGCGATTGGCGCCCGCCACATGGACGAGCCGCCGCTGCAGCGCCTGCACCGCTTCGGCAAACTGGGGACCATCGACCTGCGAGTGGACTTCCTGCGCCCAGGCATCGGAGCGCATTTCGAATTGCGCGCCGAAGTGCTCCGGCTGGGCTCGCGCGTGGCTTCGACGCGCATGGAGTTCTACGGCGATGACGGCAAACTGATGTCGGCCGGCTCGGGCGCCTACATCGTCTCCTAAGGCCCGCCGGGGCCTTTGGCGCTTTGGACGTCGCGCACCTGCTCCTGGCGCGCTTCGGCGAAGATGTCCCAGGCCACGATGAAGATGGCCGCGATCACCGGGCCGATGACGAAGCCGTTCAGGCCGAACACCGACAGGCCGCCCAGCGTCGCCACCAGCACCAGGTAGTCGGGCAGGCGGGTTTCCTTGCCGACCAGGATGGGGCGAAGGACGTTGTCCACCAGGCCGATGACCAGCACGCCCCAGGCGACGAGCCCCAGCCCGGGCCAGACCGAGCCGCTGGAAACGAGGTAGAGCGCGACCGGCCCCCAGACCAGCGCGGCGCCCACGGCCGGCAGGAGCGACAACAGCGCCATGAGGGCGCCCCAGAGCAGCGCGCCGGTGATTCCCAGCACCGAGAAGGCCAGCCAGCCCAGCGCACCTTGCACCAGCGCGACGACGACGTTGCCTTTCACGGTGGCGCGAACGACCGTTGCGAACTGGCTCAGGAGCCGCCGCGTGTGCTCGCTGTCCAGCGGCAAGGCCTTGGCCGTCCGCGCCGCGATGGCCTTGCCGTCGCGCAGCAGAAAGAACAGCAGGTAGAGCATCACGAAG
>JBKJKI010000174.1:0-3881 GCA_046597475.1 Polaromonas sp.
AGTCCGTGCGCATTGACGACGACACTCGCCAGCCCACGATCATCCTGGAAAACACGTCAATGACGAAGGCCACGTACAGCCAGCCCTGCCAGGTCGAGACATAGGTGAAATCGGACACCCAGAGCTTATTCGGGCGCTCGGCTTTGAACTGCCGATGAACCAGATCCAGCGGGCGGGGCACCGACGCATCGGGAATCGTCGTGCGCACCACCTTGCCTCGAATGACGCCGCGCAGGCCAAGTCGTTTCATCAGTCGCTTGACTGTGCAGCGGGCAACTTCGTGGCCTTCACGACGGAGTTGGCGCCAGACCTTGCTTGCGCCGTAGACCTCAAGATTGGCCTGCCAGACGCGCTCGACATCCCGTGCCAGAATTTCGTCTCGTTGGGCTCGCGCGCTACGCAGCGCTGGCGTGCGCCGCTGGGCAGCATGGCGTCGATATCCCGACGGGGCGATCTGCAGCACCTTGCAAATCGGCTCGACCCCGTGCACATCACGGTGCTGGTCAACGAATTCCCTCATGATTTGAACCGGCAGCCCGGCTCCGCTTGAGCGAAAAAAGCGCTGGCCAGCTTCAGAATTTCGTTGGCTTTGCGCAGTTCACGCACTTCGCGCTCCAGTTCCTTGACCCGCTTGTGCTCAGTCGTGGTCGGCCCCTCGCGCTGGCCACTGTCGCGTTCATGCTGGCGAACCCATTTGCGCAGCGTCTCCGCTGTGCAGCCGATCTTGGCCGCGATGGACTGCAGCGCAGCCCATTCCGACTCGTATTGGCCCTTGGCCTCCATCAGCATGCGCACTGCACGCTCCTGGACCTCTGGCGAAAACCTTGGTGACTTCTTCATGGCTCCATCCTCTCAAATATTGGAGCCTCCTCAAAACCCGGGGCGATTCATCATCGCGAAAACCTGGTCAATGACATTTGCGATGACTTAGCCAGCGGTTCTTTTGGGCGCAAGATTGGTCAACAGGAAAGTGTGGCCATTGGAACTGCTCAGACCGATCCGATGGAGAGGAAGGCGAGGAACAGCTCCAAAACGTCGAGCCGTGGCGGCGGGGGCGGCCATGAACGGCAGGATGGCTGCATCGCGTGCACAACGGTGGACGGACCGGACGAGCAGTCCGCACATTCCATAACTGCTATATATTGGTCTACGTTACACACCATCCAAGAGGAATTCATGTCGATCAAATCCATTCTGAAATCCACCGTGGTGGCACTGGCGATCGTGACCGGTGGGCCGCTTTTCGCACAGGGCACGCCCATTAATACAGCGGCGTTTGACGCGCTAGTCGCGCAGGGCCCCGTCGCCGACGCTGCGACCATCGCATCGAGCACCTGGGCCAGCAAGATCAAGCAGGCCGGCACGCTGCGCCTCGGCGGCACGCAAACCTCGAATCTTTTCTCGCTGCTCAACGAGAAAGACGGCAAGATCCGCGGCTTCGACGCAGGTCTGGCCCAACTCATCACTCGCTACATCCTGGGCGATGGGGCCAAATATCAATTCACGCAGGTGACCTCGTCCACGCGCGAACAGGTGCTCATCAACGACCAGGTGGACATGGTGTTCGCCACCTACTCCATCACCCCCGCCCGGGCCGAGAAGATCTCGTTCGCCGGTCCCTACTACACCTCGCAGGCCGGGGTGCTGGTCAAGGCGAACAACAAGACGATCCAGTCGTACAACGATCTGGCCGGCAAGAAGGTCGCCACGCAGGCTGGCTCCACGGGGCCTGCGATCCTGGCGCAGTTCGCGCCCAAGGCTGTCGTACAAGAGTTCCAGACGCACCAAGAAGCCCTCGACGCACTGCGCCAGGGACGCGTGGACGCCTACGTAACCGACTACACGCTGCTGCTCAACGCCCTGAGCCTCGGAACTGGCGACGCGCAGCTGGCGGGCGCGCCCTTTGGTGCGCAGGACCCCTACGGCATCGGACTGTCCAAGGGTTCGGACGGCGTGGCGTTCATCAATAGCTTCCTCAAGAAGGTGGAAGCCGACGGCACTTGGGCCAAACTTTGGACAATATCCATCGGACAACGCACCGGCAGCACAGCCGTTCCGACGCCGCCCGCCCTCCCATAACCGATGGGCAATGTTTCCAGGCTCCTTGCCGACTATGGGCCTGCCTTCGGGCAGGCCCTTTTGCTGACATGGAAGCTCACAGCAGTGTCGTTCGTGCCGGGTTTTTTGCTGGGCATGGTGGTGACGGTGCTTCGGCTCTTCCCACTGCCGCCGCTGCGCTTCGTGCTGACCTTCTACGTCGAGGTGTTCCGCAACATCCCCAGCGTAGCGCTACTGATCTTCATCGTGTTCGCGCTGCCCGATCTGAACGTCCTGATCGACTATGAGCCCAGCGTGATCCTGACGTTGACGCTGGTCTGCTCCGCGTTCACGGCGGACTACCTGCGCTCGGGCATCAACACCATCGACGGCGGCCAAATCGAGGCCGCACTCAGCCTGGGCATGCGGCCGATGCAGATCATCTCTGCGGTGGTATTGCCGCAGGCTCTGCGCGCGGTGGTGCAGCCGATGACCTCGCTGCTCATTGCGCTAATGTTGTCGACCTCGCTGGCGTCGCAGGTGCCGTTTCCGGGCCGGGAGCTCACCGCGCTCGTGTCCAAGATCGCCAACGACTCCGCCGCCGGCATTCCCGCGTTCGCGGTGGCAGCTGCGATGTACGTGGCGACTGGGTTGCTCATCGCCTGGGCTGGCGCCACCTTGGAAAAGAAGGTGCGGATACTGCGATGAGCCGCCCTCTGGAAGACATTATGTTTGGTGATCCAAACCCCCAGGCCCAGACCGTCATACGGGCGGTGAGCGCGATCGCAGCGGCCGTGCTGCTCCTGCTGGCTGCGGGTATCGTGTTCCGGTTCCATACCGCAGGGCAGCTCGACGCCCGATACTGGAAATTCTTCGCCTGGCCGACGACCTGGGCCTTCCTGGCCATAGGCCTGCTCGGCACGCTGGCGTCGGCGGCGATGGCCGCCGTCATCGCGCTAACCCTCGGGCTGGTGCTGATGATGGGGCGCCTGGCGCGGCTGCGGATCATGCGTTGGCCGAGCATCGCGGTCATCGAGTTCCTGCGTGGCACGCCGACGCTGCTGCTCATCTATGTGTGTTTTCTGGTTCTTCCGCAGGCTGGGATCAAGCTGAGCACCTACTGGATGTTGACGTTGCCCATCGGCCTTAGCACCGCCGCAGTAGTAGCCGAGGTCTACCGCGCGGGTGTGCTCGCCGTTCCCCGCGGCCAGACCGATGCTGCGCGAAGCCTGGGGCTGACCAAAGCCCAGGTTTTCTTCTTCATCGTCTTCCCCCAGGCCCTTCGCTACATTGTCCCGGCACTGGTCGCGCAACTGGTCATCGTGGTCAAGGACACCACCTTTGGCTACGTCGTCACCTACGGTGAACTCATGCAGAACGCTAAGGTGCTCATCGCCAACTACCACGCGCTGGTGCCCGTGTACCTCGTTGTAGCGGTGCTTTACTGCCTGGTGAACTACGCGATATCAAGGGCGAGCAAACGGCTCGGGAGGCCGATGTATTGACCATCACCAAGCTGCTCACGTGTCGGTGACACGGCGCTCTGACAAAGGAAAAAGGTCTAGGTCCGGTTGTGGCCGGCAGTGTGAGTTCGCAAACTCGTAGCAACCGGCAGCAATTGTTTAGGGTTGTGAGATACCTGCCCGGCAAGCAACCATGCGCCGATCAAGCACGACCTGAGGGCAGGTGTCGCACAAGCCTCGAAGGAGGAAACTGCGGGATAGGGCGCTGCGGCCGTTTGCCGCGGCATGGCTATGGGGATTTGGCGAAGGCGCCGCCGGTTGGAACGGGCCTGCAGTGGTGCCCGACACACCGGATGGACTCGCGCCTGACTGCGGCGATGC
>JBKJKI010000270.1:0-13081 GCA_046597475.1 Polaromonas sp.
TTTCGTTTGCTTGGCGGCTCACGATTGGAAGTTTCTGCGATGGACATCCATACCCACGTAAATGTCAAACGACTACTGTCACCCCGGCAAAGCCGGGGGATTACCTACTGGATTTAAGGAAGTGGATTATGAGTACCGCTGTTTTGCACTGGATAAAAGAAGGCCACGGGCCGCTGGTCGTGCTCAGCCACGCGCTGGGTTGCGAGCTCGGCATGTGGGACGGCGTGGCCGCGCTGTTGAAGGACAGCTACACCGTGCTGCGTTACGACCAGCGGGGGCATGGGCGGTCGCAAGCACCGCCAGGCCCCTACACCATGGACATGCTGGCGGATGACGCGGCCGACCTGATCGGCGCGCAGGCCGCCGGGCCGGTGCATTTTGTCGGCCTGAGCATGGGCGGCATGGTGGCCCAGGCGCTGGCAGTACGCCATCCTCAACTTGTCAAAAGCATGGTCATTGCCAATGCCGCCATCTGCTACGACGAAGCCGCACAGGTGGGCTGGCAGGCTCGCATCGGCACCGTCCGGTCGCAGGGCGTTGCGGCCATTGCCCAGGGTGCCATGCAACGCTGGTTCACGCCCGAATTTCGGGCCGACGAAGCCGGCGGCGGTGCGGCGTGCGTGGCGGCGCTGCGCCGGCAACTGGAAAAAACCGATGCCGCCGCCTACGCCGCCAGTTGCGAGGCGGTGGCTGCCATCGATTTCCGTGCCAGCAATCGTCGCATCGGCTGTCCCGCATTGGTGATTGCCGGCACGCTTGATGAGGCAACACCCCTGGCCATGTCGCAGGCGATTTGCGACAGCATTGCCGGTGCATGCTTGCGCAAGCTGGCGGCCGCCCACCTCAGCGCGGTCGAGCAACCCGCGGCATTTGCCGATTTGCTGCGGGCCTTCCTGGCCACATCGCGCTGATGAAGGCCAGCCTGCGCCAATGCGGGTCGGCCACTCCGTGAGGTGATTGCAGACGGAACAGCGCCGATAATCAGCGTTGCGGATGCGCTGCAAAGCCGGCGCACCGTCTAAGCCGTGCGGCTGTCCATGGCCAGCGCAAAGACGGTGGCCTTGCGGGAACTGGCTTGATGCCGCCCCTTCGGACCTGATACAACGGAAAGATATTGTTCATGAAAACAGTGCTGGTACTCAATGGCCCCAACCTCAACCTGCTGGGAACGCGTGAGCCGGCGGTCTATGGCTCGCAAACCCTGGCCGATGTCGAGGCCTTGTGTGTCAAGGCCTGCGCGGCCCACGGTTTCAAACTCGACTTTCGCCAGAGCAACCACGAGGGTGTGCTGATAGACGCGATCCACGAAGCGGGGCGAGCCCAGGCCGCCGGCACGCTGGCTGGCGTGGTGCTCAATGCCGGCGCCTACACCCACACCAGCGTCGCACTTCACGATGCCATCAAGGGCGCGGGCGTGACCCTGATCGAGCTGCACATCAGCAACGTGCATGCGCGCGAGGCTTTTCGCCACCACTCCTATATTTCTCCGGCAGCCAAGGCCGTGATGGCCGGATTTGGCGTTCGGGGGTATGGCCTGGCGATTGCGGGGCTGGCCGAGCTGGTGCAAACGCCCTGATGAATGACTTGCGGTGCTTGAGGCATGCCAGTTCTGAAATTTCTGGTTGACGAACGGGAGGTGGCGTTCAGCGCCATCCGTGCGCAGGGCGCTGGCGGCCAGAACGTCAACAAGGTGTCCAGCGCCGTTCACCTGCGATATGACATAGCGGCGTCATCCTTGCCCGAAGAGATCAAGTCGCGCCTGCTGACGCTCAATGACAGCCGCATCACGCAAGAAGGCGTGCTGGTGCTCAAGGCGCAGCAACACCGGACCCAGGAGATGAACCGGGCCGATGCACTGGCGCGGCTGCAGGAGGTCGTCGACAGCGTCTCGAATCCACCGAAAACGCGTCGCGCCACCAAGCCTACCTATGGCTCCAGGCAGCGGCGTCTCGAAGGCAAGAGCCAGCGCTCCCAAACCAAGGCATTGCGCGGTAAAGTGCAATAAAGGCCCATCATGGAACTGAATCAGGAAATCATCACCACACCGCCGCGTCCGGCCGCCACCGTGGTGATGCTGCGCGACACGCCTGGGGGGCTGGAGGTGTTCCTGATGAAGCGCCACAGTCTGTCCGACGTGCTGGGCGGAGCCTATGTCTTTCCGGGCGGCAAGGTCGATGCGGCGGATGCCGAACTCGACATGGCGGCCCATCTGGATCAGCCCCTGCACCTGCTGCACGCCATGCTGGATGAGGCCGACATTACTGAGCGCACGGCAGGCGGGCTCTACGTGGCGGCGCTGCGCGAGGCCTTTGAAGAGTCGGGCGTGCTGTTTGCGTGTGACGATTGCGTTCAGTCCGGCGACTCCGGGAACTGGCCCTCCCGGGCGGCAGCGCTGCTTCGCTCGGGCCAGGGTTTCAACGCCATGCTGGCCCAGTTGACATTGCGGTTGCAAACGCTAAGCCTCGTGCCCTGGTCACGCTGGATCACGCCCACAACGCCCTCGATGATGAACAAGCGCTTTGACACCCGTTTTTTTGTCTCTGCCGTGCCGTCGGGCCAGGTGGCGCGTCACGACGATTTTGAAACCACCGAAAGCATCTGGCTCAGGCCCCGCACCGCGCTTGAGCGGTACTGGTCCGGGCAGATCGAACTGGCCCCGCCGCAAATCATGAGCCTGGCCCACCTGTCGCGTCATGAAAATGTGGACAGCGTGCTGGCCGCGGCTTCAGCGCGCCGGCCACCGGTGATACAGCCCGAATCATTTGAGCTGGATGGCGACCGGGTAATTTGTTACCCGGGTGATGTCGGCCACTCGGTGCGCCAGCAGGCGCTGCCCGGACCCACCCGCTTGCGTTACCGCAACAAGCGTTTTGAGCCTGTTGGCGGTTTCGAGGCCCTTTTCCTGTGATACTTGGCGGACAAGACGCCGGGCATGAACACCGCATGACTGAATTGACATCACCTGAATTGCCGGCAGAGGCGCTAGCGCTTCTGAATCTCGCGACCCGCGCCGAAACGCCTTGCGGATCAGGCCTGATGGTCTGGCACCGCTGGGGTGAAAAAACCTGCCAGCAAGATCTTGCCCCCGTAGTGCTTTTTCATGGCGGCAGCGGCAGCTGGACGCACTGGCTGGCCAACATTCCTGCGCTGGTTAAATCCGGGCGGGAGGTATTTGTGCCCGACTTGCCGGGTTTTGGCGATTCAGCAGCGCCCTCGCTGGGCACCGATGCTGATGCCTTGCCCGAGCCGGTCGAGCAGGGCCTGGCGATCTTGCTCGGTCGCCGCGCCTGTGATCTGGTGGGTTTTTCTTTTGGCGGCATGGTGGCCGGTTTTATCGCAGCGCAATTTCCGGCGCGTGCGAACCGCCTCGTGCTGGTCGGCGCGCCCGGCTTGGGCATCGCGCCAGAGACGGCTGTCCGGCTGAGAGCGTGGCGACACCTGCCCGATCCCGCCCGACGCGATGCGGTTCATCGGGGAAATCTGGCAGCGCTGATGCTGTATCGGCCGGCGGCCGTCACCGAAGTGGCCTTGTGCCTGCATGTCGCCAACGTGCTGCGTGACCGCATGAAAGGGCGCAGCCTGTCACGCACCGACGTGCTGGCGCGCGCGCTGGCACAAGTGTATTGCCGCGTTGACGCAATTTACGGCACCGAAGATGCGCTCTACCAGGGCCGAATGCATTTGCTTGAGCCATCACTGCGGCGGGCTGCCGGCTTTTTCTCGCTTCAACTGATTGGTGCCGCTGGGCACTGGGTTCAGTATGAGCAGACTGACGCCTTCAACGAGGCGCTTCTGACAGTGCTCAATACGGACGTGTAGCCAGCAGTTTTTTGGGGTTGCCGGTTACTTCTCGATTCCCAGCAGTTCGACGTTAAAAGTAAGCGTGGCGTTGGGTGGCACAACACCGCCGGCGCCGCGTTCGCCATAGGCGGTGGCGGGCGGGCAGGTCAGCGTGGCCTTGCCGCCGACCTTGATTTTCTGCATGCCTTCGGTCCAGCACGGTACAACGCGGCTGAGCGGGAAGGTGGCGGGCGTGCCGCGTTTGTAGGAGCTGTCGAACTCCTTGCCGTCGGCGAGCGTGTCGCGGTAATGGACCCGGACGGTATCGGACACCTTGGGTTGAGGGCCGCTGCCGTCGATGTCATGAACAATTTTGACGCCGGAGGGCAGTGTTTCAGGCGGCGCGGCGGCAAATGCGCTACCGGCCAAGGCCACGATGGCCGCGACAACGGCGTTCACGGCGACAGATTTTGGGGTGATGTACATGGTGATTGAGGTGAAACGGAATGGGGGTGAAAGGGAAACGCGCTTTGCGGGCGGGCCAACGAGCCCACGCTGCTGGATTATCACTGTGGCAAGCGGTGCTCAATATGCATCGTCACAGATTTTTGCCTTGCTGAGGGCGCACGCCGGACCTGCAAGAAACGCGTCCCGCCTATATTCCACGGCCCGCCGCGATGTTTGTATCACATGCAAGGAATTGAATCCGCGCCGCATCAGCTGTGAAAAAGTGGACCATTAAAGTCAGCTTTTTTCAAGGAAAGGCCGACCTGCTGTGCGATGAAATTAAGGCCAAGTTGAGCATCAAGCGCATGCGCGGCGACACTTTTGGTAAATTGCAGACCTACATTTTGGGCTGCATGTCCGACGTCGATCAGCGCGAAGCCCGCGAGGTTGGCGAAAAGGGAGGGCAGCTTACCTGTGGGGCACGCAAGACGACTCGATCGCCCTACGCCGCAGCGGCGCCTGTTCAGTTGATTACGACCTTCTGCCGCTGGAGACTGTCGCTGGCAAGACGCGCGTCGTGGAGGGTGAATTCATCACAGGCCGCCATGCCGACCACGGCAGCGGCTGGCGGGGCGTGGAAAGGTATGGGTCAACACCAATCCAAGACCTACCCCTGTGAAGGCAGCAAGCACTACGGAAAAACAAAGGGTGGCGACGACATGTCTGAAGCCGATGTCAAGGCAGCAGGCAATCACGCGGACCGAGGCAAGGCCCGCGTCAAGTCAGGTGGACGGTGCCGGTCGCCATCAAAAAAGGGCGCTTCTGCGCCCTTTTGAATTCAGCCCACGGTGACATAAAACAGCGCAAAAGTTCATGGACTGCGTGCGGCAATGAATTTTGAGACGCGCGGACCGAACATCAGAACCATGAGAAAACGCGCCATTTGCATGGCCATGACAAACCCTGCGTCAGCAGCGCTGGTCGCCGCGATGATGGCGACCGAATCTGCGCCGCCGGGGCTGCTGGCAAGATAAGCTGTCAGCGCATCGTGGCCGGCGAGCTGATTCAGCGCGACGGCAGTCAGAATGCCCACGCCAATGAGTGCAAATATCGACGCCAGCACGACGGGCAGTGAACGCCAGGCGTGCCGCAGCAGGGCAGGGGTAAATCGCAGGCCAATGCTCCAGCCGATCACGGCATAGGACAAGGCCAGCAACACCGGTGAGAGTTCAATGACCAGCACGCCCATCTCTTGCAGCAGCACTCCGAAAAGCAGTGGCAACACCATTGCGCCTCCCGCCATGCGAAGCCATCGTCCAATACTTGCGACACCAAAGGCCAGCAAGAGTGTGCAACCCATGTTGTAGGCGCTGGTCACGCCTAACCAGTCGTTTGGCGTCGCCACGGAAACGCCCTGCGAAGTCCAAAGATGGGCGACAAGTGCCGCCAGCGCGGTCACGACGGCAACCCGAAGGTACTGCATGAAGGCCACCAGGCGCATGTCGGCCCCGTAGGCTTCCGCCAAGATCACCATGGCCGAGGCCGCACCAGGTGCCAGGCCCCAGATGGCCGTGGTTCCTGGAAATACCTGGCGCCGCATCAAGAGCCAGCCCAGAGCCGCGCTGGCTGCAATGATTGACAGCGTTGCGCCCAAAAAAATCGGCCAGTCGCCTGCCACCCTCGCGAGGGTCGCAGGTTGCAGGCTCTTGGCCATCAGGCAGCCCAGCACCCCTTGGGCCAGCGAAAACAAGATGCCGGGCACGCCCAGTCGAGTCTCGCGAGACGACAAGAAAATGCCCGATAGCATGCAAGCCAGCAGTACCCCGGCCGGAAAATGAAGCGCAGTCAGCGTCCAGCCCAGGACCGCGCTGATGGCGATAAGGATGCTCCAACCCCAGACAGATTTCACGCGAGATGGTCTGGTGAAGGGTGGCATCCAGTAAAAAGCTTCTGACCTGAGCGAATTTCAGTTCAAGCCTGAGCCTGAGCCATCTTGCGCTTGGACCTGGCCCTGAACAGCGGCGGCAGCAACACCATGGCGGCAGCGCAGATCCACAGGCCGATCGAGATCGGACTTTCAAAAAGAATGCCCACTTCACCGTTGGTAATGGACAGGGCGCGACGCAGATTTTGCTCCATCAGATCGCCCAGCACAAAGCCCAGGATCAGCGGTGCCATGGGCACGCCTTGCTTGCGCAGCAGGTAGCCGGCCAAACCGAAACCGGCCATCAGCATCAGATCGAAGGTGGTCGCGTGGACCGCGTACACACCCACGGTGCTGACGGCCAGGATGCCCGGAACCAGCAGCCAGTTGGGCACGCTCAGCACCTTGATGAACACGCTGACCAACGGAATGTTGATCAACAGCAGCATGACGTTGGCGATGAACAGCGAGGCAATCAGACCCCAAACCAGGGCGGGCTGTTGCGTGAACAGGGCCGGTCCGGGCGTGATGTTGTAGAGCGACAGGGCGCCCACCATCACCGCCGTGGTGCCTGAGCCCGGCACACCCAGCGTGAGCATGGGAACGAACGAGCCCGCTGCCGAGGCGTTGTTGGCTGCCTCGGGCGCCGCCACGCCGCGTATGTCGCCTTCTCCGAAGGTTCCGCTGTCTCCGGCGATGCGCTTTTCCATCGAATAGGTCATGGCGCTGGCAATCGTGGCACCCGCGCCGGGCAACACGCCAACGATGAAACCGACCACGCTGGAGCGCAGGGTAGACCACCAGGTGTATTTGACCTCCAGCCAGTTGAAGAGCTTTCGGCCGGTCTCTTTGATCATGCCGGCGCTGCTGTGCTGGTGTTCGAGCATCAGCAGGATCTCGCTCACCGAGAACACGCCAATAACCACCACGATGAACTGGATGCCGTCCGACAGGTGCACATCGCCGCCCGTGAAGCGGTAAACCCCCGAGTTGGAGTCCAGCCCGATGGTCGACAGCGACAATCCGATGATGGCCGCCAGCGCAGCCTTCATGGGCGCATCGCCCATCAAGCCGGCGATACAGGCAAAAGCAAAGCACATCAGCGCAAAATATTCGGCCGGGCCGAAAGCCAGCGCCCAGCGCGCCAGCACCGGAGCGAACAGCACGATGCCGATCGTTGCCACTATGGAGCCAACGAACGAGCTCCAGGCCGAAATGGACAGCGCGACGCCGCCCAGGCCCTTGCGTGCCATGGGGTAGCCGTCCAGCGTGGTCATGATGGCACCGGCGTCGCCGGGCACGTTGAGCAGAATCGAGGAAATTCGGCCGCCGTACTCGCAGCCCACGTAAACGGCCGCCAGCAAAATCAGCGCTGTTTCGGGTGGTAGCTTGAGCGCAAAGGCCAGCGGCATCAGGATGGCAACCCCGTTGATCGGGCCCAGTCCCGGCAGCATGCCGACCACGGTGCCCAAAAATGCTCCCAGAGCGGCAACCAGCAAATTAAGGGGGGCCAGGGCAACGCCAAAGCCGCCCAAGAGGTGTTCAAGCGTGTTCATATCAGCGACCTCCCAGCAAAAAGCTCAACAGGCCGGACGGAAGCACCACGTCCAGCAATTTGTCAAACAGCAGGTAAAGACCCAGTCCAAGGCCAATGCCGCCGATCAGCGACTGCTTCCAGTTGCCGCCAAAAGCCATGCCCACAGGCACCGCCATCAGGGCTGTGGCCAGCGGAAAACCCAGCATTTCGAACAGCAGGGCGTAGATGAAAACCGTCAGCACGCTCAGGCCAATCAGCTTGCCCGTCCCCTTGCCAAATGGGTTGCCGACCAAGGTCGGCTTGAGCACCAGCCAGGCCCCGGTGATGGCCATCAAGCCGGCCAGCAGGCGCGGGAAGGCGCGGGGGCCGACTGGCTCATACGAAAAGGCGGGAGCGTAGGCTTGTGCCGACCAGGCCATGGCGGCGGCCGCGACCACGCACACCGCACCAAGAATGCGATCACTCATGGGGAAATTCCATTAAAAATGCCGCACAGGGAGCGGCTTGAGGAGGTGTTCAGAAAGCCACCCGGCGGGCGGCTCCGTGCAAATTACTTGCTGACGGCGAGGCCGAACTCTTCTGCCAGCTTGTGATAAGACTTGACCCTTTGCTTGACGTAAGCATCGGCTTCGGCGCCTGTCAGGCTGAAAGGAAACAGCCCACGCTCAGTGCGCAGCTTTTCGTAGGCGGGAGTCGCCATCATCTTCTTGAAGCTGTCGCTCCAAAGCTTGAAGTCGGCGTCGCTGACTTTGGGACCCATGTAGAAACCGCGAATAATGGGCCACTCAATGTCCGTGCCCTGCTCTTTGGCGGTGGGAACGTCGGCCAGCGGGCCGGGAAGACGCTTGTCAGACATCACAGCCAGAATGCGGATTTTGGTTCCGGCAGCCATTTGCTGCACGGCCTCGGAGGCGTCACCCGAGTAGACCTGCACATGGCCGCCCTGCAGGGCTGTCATGGCTTCGCCACCGCCCTCAAAGGCAACAAAGCGCATGGACTTGGGCGACAGGCCGGCAGCGCGCGCCGTCATGGCCGCTTTCATCCAGTCCTGGCTGCCCACCGTGCCGCCGGCACCGAACACCACCTTGGTGGGGTCTGCCTTGACCGCTGCAAGAACATCCTTGAGCGACTTGAAGGGGGAGTTTTCGCTGACGATGATGGCGCCATAGTCCGCGCCGATGACAGACAGCCAGCGCACATCGTTCTCGTTGTAGCGGCCAAACTTGCCCTGGGCCAGATTGAGCAGCGAGCCGCCCGAGAAAGCGACGATGGTGTTGTCTTCGGCTGGACGCTGTGCAATCACGGCGTTGTAAGCCACTGCGCCAATGCCGCCCGGCATGTAGGACACGCGCATGGGGCTGGTGATGATCTTGCTGTCCATCAGCGCGGCCTGGGCCAGCTTGCAGGTCAGGTCGAAACCGCCGCCGGGTTTGGCAGGCGCAATGCACTCGGTTTTTTCAAAGGGGCTGGCAGCGGCGAGGGTGGCGACACCCGCCAGGATCAGGGAGGCAATAGGGGCTTTGAGTTTCATGGTGGCTCCGTTTGATTGAAGTTCTTCCTCTGTTCAACGCGAAGATGTGAGGAATGTCGCAACTCTATCGAAAAGCTGCTTTCAAGCACCTTTCAAAGAAAACGCCAATTTATTCGGGAAAACCCTTATTTGCTGCGGCTTAATGCGGCAGTGGAAAAACGAGGGTCACGGCCAAACCCCGGCCTTGCATGCCACTCTCCAGGCGGAGTTCGCCGCCGTGGCGTTGCAGGATGGAGCGGGCAATCGCCAAGCCCAGCCCAGTGCCTGACTGAGAGACATTGCTGCCTCGAAAAAACCGTTCTCCCGCCTGCTTGAGTTCTGCAGGCGGCAAGCCCGGGCCGTTGTCAATCACCATGATCAGCCCCTGTGCGCCGTCGCGGGCAACGCGCACGGTGATCTCGCCGCCGCGCGGCGTGTAGCGAATCGCGTTGTGCAGCAGGTTGGACAGCGCCTCTTTCAGAAGCGCCGTCTGCATCATGACCTGCAGCGATTCGGTGTCTGACTCAAACCCAAGGTCCAGCCCATGCTCTCGGGCTTCGGTCCACCATTTCCGGGTGAGCTGCTCGGCCAGCGTGCAGGCGTCAATCAGTTCTGGCTCCAGTCCGGCGCTTTCGGCCCGTGCCAGAGCCAGCATCTGATTGGTCTGGCGCACGGTCTCGTCAAGCTGAGTCCTGATGGCCAGCAGCGCCTCTCGCTGACGTTCCGGGTGGGTTTCGCGCAGCGCAAATCCCACCTGGGTGGTCAGTGTGGCCAGTGGCGTTCGCAACTGATGCGAGGCATCGTCAACAAAGCGTTGGCTCGCTGCGGTTTGTTCGCGATTGCGCTCAATATGGAAATTGATCGCCTCGACCAAGGGCTGAACATCGGCCGGAATGCGCCTGACAGAAATGGGCGTCATATCTTCGGGTGAGCGTGCCTGCACCTCGCTGCGCAGCCAGGCCAGCGGCCGCAGCGCCCAGGCCACGGCCAGCACCAGCATTCCGGTGGCCGCCAGCACCAGCAGCAAATCGCGCGCCACCGACTGCAGCACCAACGCGCGCGTGAAGTCTTTGCGGGAATCGAGCGTTTCAGCGATCTGAATGATCACGCGCTGCGCCGTGGCTTGCCCCGCCAGCGGCCGGTTTAACAGGCGCGCATAAGAGCCCAGGCGCACGGGCTCGCCGTAATAGCTGTCATCCCTAAACTCGGGCCGCCCGGTCATTAGATGTCCCAGCGGCGGCGGCAGGTCGGCATTGCCAATCTCCACAAGCGCATCTTCGGTGGCCACGCGGTAATACACCTGGCCGCTGGCCGTCAGTTCGAAAAACTCCAGCATCTGGTAGGGCAGCTCCACACCCAGACCGCCGCTGTCGGTCGAGATGTTGGCATCCATGGCCTTGATGGCGCCAAACAGTGAGCGGTCATAGGCGGCATTGGCGGCATCGACCGCCGTACGCCAGGTCAGCCAGAGCTCTGCGCCGACCACCAGCACCATGCCCGGAATCAGCACCAGCAGCAGCGTGCGCCGCAGGCTGAGCCGGTGCCAGGCATCGAGGTTCATTCAACCGATTCCAGCACGTAACCCAGTCCGCGCAGCGTCTTGATCTGCACTGCCGTGCCGGCCAGGCGCTTGCGCAGCCGGTGCACCAGCACTTCGATGACTTCCGGGCTGACATCTTCGTCGTCGGAGAACACGCGCTCGGTGATCTCCAGCTTGGAAAGGGGCTCGCCGCTGCGTTGAATCAAGGCTCGCAACACGCCGTGCTCCCTCGGCGTGAGCTCCAGCGGTTTGTGCTCCAGCATGAACTGCTTGGAGGCCGGGTCATAGCTCAATGGTCCGCAAGCAAAGCGCGGATGGCTGCTGCCGCGGGCGCGACGGATCAGCGCAATCAACCGCGCTTCCAACTCGGTCACGTCAAAGGGCTTGGCCAGGAAGTCGTCGGCCCCTCCGTGCAGGGTCGTCACCCGCTCCATCAATGAATCGCGCGCGGTCAAAATCAGCACCGGAAGTCGGTGATCGGCCGCCCTCAAATCGGCAAGCACCTCATGGCCGCCCACGCCGGGCAGGCCCAGGTCGAGTATCAGCGCGTCGTAGCGCGTGCTTTGCAGGCTTCTGCGCACCATCCGCCCGTCGTCCACCCAATCGACCTGGAATTCGCTTTGCTCGAGCGCACGAACCAGCCACGTTGCCAGTTCGCGCTCATCTTCAGCCAACAGAATGCGCATTGCGTCTTCCCCATAGAAAGTACATGTGGCGTCGACCCCGCCACGGTCCGCATTAAATATCAGGAAGGGCAACCCCTATCAGGGCCAGGCGCTGTGCGGTTTCTCAGGCGTAGTCGCTTACCGGAATGCAGCTGCAAGACAGGTTGCGGTCGCCATAGACGTTGTCAACCCGGCCCACCGGCGGCCAGTACTTGACCTGCTTGAGCGTGGCCAGCGGGAAGGCGCCGGTTTGGCGTGAATACGGGCGGTCCCAGTCGGCGCCCAGCAAGCTGGCTGCGGTGTGCGGCGCGTGCTTGAGCGGGTTGTTGTCTTGCGGCCACTGCCCGCTTTCAATCTGGCGAATTTCCTGCCGGATGGCGATCATGGCGTTGATGAAGCGGTCCAGCTCGGCCAGGGTTTCGCTTTCGGTGGGCTCCACCATCAGCGTGCCGGGCACGGGAAAGCTCAGCGTGGGCGCGTGAAAGCCATAGTCCATCAGGCGCTTGGCCACGTCTTCGGCAACGATGCCGCTGCTTTCCTTCAAGGGGCGCAGGTCAAGGATGCACTCATGGGCGACATGACCGTTTTCACTGGCGTAGAGCGTGGGGTAGTGGTCTTTCAGCCGGGAGCTGATGTAGTTGGCGCTCAGGATGGCCACTTCCGTCGCCTGTGTCAGGCCTTCGGCGCCCATCATGCGGCAATACATCCAGCTGATCGGCAGCACCGAAGCGTTACCCAAAGGTGCTGCTGATATGGCCCCCACGCCATTGACGGGCAAGCCTGCCGTCGCATGGCCGGGCAGATAAGGCACCAGGTCGGCCACCACACACACCGGCCCCACACCCGGGCCGCCGCCGCCGTGCGGAATACAGAAGGTCTTGTGCAGGTTCAGATGGCAGACATCGGCTCCGAAGTCACCGGGGCGACACAGACCGACCATGGCGTTCATGTTCGCCCCATCCATGTACACCTGGCCACCGCAGTCGTGGACGATCTCGCAGATCTCGCGGATGGACTCCTCGAACACGCCGTGGGTGCTCGGATACGTCACCATCAGTGCGGCGAGATTGTCCTTGTGCGCCGCGGCCTTCGCGCGAAGATCATCCACGTCGATATTGCCGCGCGCATCGGTCTTCGTCACCACCACCGTCATCCCGGCCATCACCGCGCTGGCCGGATTGGTGCCGTGGGCCGATTGGGGAATGAGGCACACGCGGCGGTGCGTCTCGCCTCGTGAGGCATGGTACGCAGCGATCGTCAACAAGCCGGCGTACTCTCCCTGCGATCCCGCATTGGGCTGCAGTGAAACGGCGTGGAACCCGGTGATCTCCGCCAGCGCGGCCTCGAGCCTGATGAACAGCTCCTGATACCCCGCAGCCTGAGCCACAGGTGCAAATGGGTGCAGTGACCCAAACTCCGGCCACGTGACGGGCAGCATTTCCGCCGTAGCGTTGAGCTTCATCGTGCAGCTGCCGAGCGGAATCATGGAGTGAGTCAACGACAGGTCGCGGCTCTCGAGCATGCGCAGATACCGCAGCATTTCCGTCTCGGAATGATGCGTGTTGAATACCGGGTGGGTGAGGAACGCGCTCGTGCGCGCGAATCGCTCGTCGTACCGATCGTCCAGCTCCGCGGCAAGCCCGTCGGTTTCCGGAGCGGGCTCGCCGGCGGCAAAGAC
>JBKJKI010000107.1:0-11618 GCA_046597475.1 Polaromonas sp.
GTTGATGATTTTGATTAACGGGTTGATTGCCGGACCTGCTGTGTCTTTGTAAGGGTCGCCGACGGTATCGCCGGTCACCGCCGCCTTCTGCGCCCCGGAGCCCTTGCCGCCATGGTGGCCGTCTTCGATGTATTTCTTTGCGTTGTCCCAGGCGCCACCACCGGTACACATCGAGATTGCCACGAACAGGCCGGTCACGATGGTGCCCATCAGCAGGCCGCCCAGGGCCGCAGGGCCCAGCAGCAGGCCGACGATGACCGGCACGATGACCGGCAGCAGGGACGGGATGACCATTTCCTTGATCGCCGCCGTGGTCAGCATGTCCACCGCGCGGCCGTACTCGGGCTTGGCCGTGCCCTCCATGATGCCGGCGATCTCCTTGAACTGGCGGCGCACCTCGACCACCACGGCGCCGGCGGCGCGGCCCACGGCCTCCATGGCCATGGCGCCGAACAGGTAGGGAATCAGCCCGCCGATAAAGAGGCCGACGATGACCATGGGGTCGCTCAAATCAAAGCTGATGGCGCGGCCGAAGCTTTCCAGCTTGTGCGTGTAGTCGGCAAACAGCACCAGCGCGGCCAGCCCGGCCGAGCCGATGGCGTAGCCCTTGGTCACGGCCTTGGTGGTGTTGCCCACGGCGTCCAGCGGGTCGGTCACGGCGCGCACTTCGGGCGGCATGTCGGCCATCTCGGCAATGCCGCCGGCGTTGTCGGTGATCGGGCCGTAGGCGTCGAGCGCCACCACGATGCCGGCCATGCTCAGCATGGCGGTGGCGGCCGTGGCAATGCCGTACAGGCCGGCCAGCGAATAGGCCGTCATGATGGCGATGCAGACGCAAAGCACCGGCCAGGCGGTGGAACGCATGGAAACACCCAGGCCCGCGATGATGTTGGTGCCATGGCCGGTGGTCGAGGCCTGCGCGATATGCTGCACCGGAGAGTACTGCGTGCCGGTGTAGAACTCGGTGATCCAGACCAGCGCGCCGGTCAGCACCAGGCCGACGGCGCAGGCACCGAACAGCCTGAGCTGGCTGCCGCTGGCGGCAATCGCGTTGTCAGGCATCAGCCACATCGTGACGAAATAAAAGGCCACCAGGGAAAGCACGCCCGCAATCGCCAGGCCCTTGTACAGGGCCGGCATGACGTTTTTCATGCCCGGCGACGCCTTGACAAAAAAGCAGCCGATGATGCTTGCCACGATGGACACCGCGCCCAGCGCGAGCGGATAGAGCACCGCATTGACCGGCGCGGCAGCCACCAGCAGCGCGCCCAGCACCATGGTGGCAATCAGCGTGACCGCGTAGGTCTCGAACAGGTCGGCCGCCATGCCGGCGCAGTCGCCCACGTTGTCGCCCACGTTGTCGGCGATCACCGCCGGGTTGCGCGGGTCGTCCTCCGGGATGCCGGCCTCGACCTTGCCCACCAGGTCAGCGCCGACGTCCGCGCCCTTGGTGAAGATGCCGCCGCCCAGACGGGCAAAGATCGAGATCAGCGAGGAGCCAAAGGCAAAGCCGATCAGCGGGTTCAGCAGCGTGGCCAGATTCTTGTCAGGCGTCAGGTTGCCGTTGCCCACCAGAAACCAGAAAAAACCGGTCACGCCGAGCAGGCCCAGTCCCACCACCAGCATGCCGGTAATGGCGCCGCCGCGAAAGGCAACGTCCAGTGCCGGGCCAATGCCGCGCGTGGCGGCCTGCGCGGTTCGCACATTGGCGCGCACCGAGACATTCATGCCGATAAAGCCGCAGGCGCCGGACAAAAATGCGCCGATGACGAAACCGACGGCGGTTTTGCCATCCAGGAAGAAGCCGATGAGCACGGCCAGGATGACGCCAACGATGGCGATGGTCTTGTACTGCCGGGCCAGATAGGCGGCAGCGCCGGTCTGGATGGCGGCGGCGATTTCCTGCATGCGCGCGTTGCCTGCGTCCTGGGAAAGAATCCAGCTGCGTGCCCAGATGCCGTAAACCACGGCAATGAGCCCGCACACGAGCGCAAGAATCAGCGCTGAGTTGCCTGTCATAGAAATCTCCTCTACGTTTTTCTTCGCTTGGAGGAGGCGCCACGCTAGCGGGGCCTCCGCTGCGTTGCTTCCTCGTAGCTCACGTAGAGACGATTGGCCAACTCAGGAAATTTAACGCCAAAACATGACAAACTCGCGACCCGTAAGGTCTGAATCAGTAAAATGAGGGTAAATACCGAGGATTTGTCTCTGGTGATGAGCTTCAGGTTTGCTGGCTTTCTGGCCGCGCGGCCCGGGGCTTTTCCAACCCTTTTTCTTTCCATCAACGCAAAGCGACCATGTCTCTAGATAAAGTTTCCCCCGGCAAAGACGTTCCTGATTCATTCAATGTCATCATCGAAATCCCGATGAATGCGGACCCGGTGAAATACGAGGTGGACAAGGAGTCAGGCGCCATTTTTGTCGATCGCTTCATGAGCACGTCGATGAATTACCCGACCAACTACGGCTACGTGCCCAAGACGCTGAGCGGTGACGGCGACCCGGTCGATGTGCTGGTGATCACGCCCGTGCCGCTGATTCCCGGTGTGGTGGTGACCTGCCGCGCCATCGGCATCCTGAAGATGACCGATGAAGCCGGCGAAGACGGCAAGGTGCTGGCCGTGCCCATCGACAAGAAATGCTCGCTCTACACCCAGTGGCAAAAGCCCGAAGACATGAACCCGCTGCGCCTGAAAACCATTGCCCATTTCTTTGAGCATTACAAAGACCTCGAAGAAGGCAAGTGGGTCAAGATTCAGGGCTGGGAAGGCCCGGACGCCGCGAAGAAGGAAATCACCGACGGCATCACCAACTACCTGGCCGAAAACAAGGCTTAAGGCACAGATTCTCGGTCTTTTATGGATAATGTCCACTATCTACGGTCGTAGTTTGCTATTTAAAATATAGCAAACATGCTGGATGAAAAAAGCGCCCGCGGTTCAGTCCGCAGGCGCTTTTTTCATGGCCGATCCAGGCCACGCGGCTCAGGGTCTGCGTTGGGGGTCGGGGTAAATCAGGCCGTGGACGCGCCCTTTGTTCTCGCGGGCGAAGGGATGCCAGTCGCCCTCGGGCTGCGCCAGCCGGTCGGCCACCGCCCACCACGCGCTGGGGTTGAAGCCCAGGCCGATGTGGCTGGCCATCACTTCAATGTTTTCGGTATGGGGGTTGTGGCGGCTGGGCGACTGGATGCTGCCTTGCCAGGCCACCACCGCGTCGGTGCGCGAGTAAATGCTGGTGGTCGGCACCGGCGGCGCGGCAGGCAGATCGTAGTTCGATGCTTCCCGCTCGACACTGCGACCGCTGGCCAGCTCATAAAGACGCCAGACATTGGTTGAGCGGCGCGAACCGGCAAACGGCGTGCCCAGGGTGATGACGCTGCGCACCATGTGCGGCATCTCCTTGGCCAGCTCGCGCGCATACACGCCGCCCAGGCTCCAGCCGATGAGGCTGACCTTGCGGCCGGTGAGCTCAAAGGTTCGCACGAGATTGTCCTTGGCCTCGTCGAGCACGCCGGGGCGCGGGCCGAAGTTGAAGCCCTGTTCCCAGCCCCAGGGGGTGTGATTGAGCAATTGAAGGTAACGGCGCAGTGGAGCGGTTGACAAGTCGTTGGCGGACAGGCCGGGAAACACCAGCACCGGCTGGCTGTCGCCCCGGGGGGCGCGCACCAACAGTGGCCAGGCGGGCAGCAATGCGCCGAACTCCCAGAAGGCGCGAAGCTCCAGCGGCAGCAGCCAGGCGCTGGGCGGCACATCATGCAGCGCTGCCTGGTCAGGCCTTTTGTGCATCTGGCTTGCGCCGGACGGGTTTTGCGGGTGCTTGGTTGACGGTCTTGCCATGGCTTGAAACAGTCGGTGTTGGATTCTTGCTCCTGAGGGGAAGCCCTTCAGTATCAGGGCGCTTGCGTGGCTTTCCAGAGAGTGAGGCCTCTAACTTTTCCGGGTTTGTCGCTTGGGTGATGGCGGTTTTACGGGTATTTACCGAGGCTTTGGTGGCTGTGGGCTTTTTGAGGGGTTTTCCTGCCGCTTTCCCGGCTGGTTCGACGGGCGCGGCGGCGGGCACCGCGGCTTCGGCGCTGCCCATCAGCGTCTGTGCCTGCCGGAAGGCAGCTTCAATCGCCGTGGCCAGTTCGTCGGCGTGCGGCAACGCCTGCCGGTCGCCCACGATGCCAAAGTCAATCTGGCCGGCGTAGGTCTGCACGGTGATGTTGAGCGCGACGCCATGCACGATGATCGACAGCGGATGAAAGCTCAGGTAGCGCGCCCCCGCCAGGTAGAGCGGCACCGGTGGCCCGGGCACATTGGAGATGGCCAGGTTGGTGAACGTGGGCAGGTAGCCGGCCAGGCCGCTCTTGCCATAGGCGTTGAGCGCCTGCCTGGCCACGCCGCCCACCAGCCAGGGCGCCAGCAGCGAGGGGTAGTCCGTGGGCAAGAGGCCCTTGAGGCTTTGCATGGAGCTCTTGACCTTGGCCGTGGACGCGAGGATGGCATTCATGCGCTTGAGCGGGTGGGCCAGGTGCGTTGCCAGCTCGACCAGGCTCATGCTCACCTGGTTGCCAAGCTCTTGCGCGCCGGCGTCCGCGGCCGCCTCAGTGCGCAGCGACACCGGCATGGCCGCGACCAGCGATTTGGCGGGCAGGCTGTGGTGCTTGAGCAGATAGTCGCGCAGCGCGGTCGAGCAGAGCCACAGCACGACGTCATTGAGCGAGCCGCCGACGGACTTGCCCAGCGCCTTGCATTCGGCCAGCGGCAGCGTGGCGGCGGCAAAGACACGCTCAGTGCCGATGCCGACGTTGAACGGCGTATGCGGCGCCAGCTTCATCGGCAGGCGGCCACGCGGGCCGGCGGCCGAGTTACTGATGGATTGCCTGGCCAGCGTGGCGCCCATGGTGCGGACGGCCGAGGGCAGCGCCCTGGCGAACCTGGCGAGTTGCCCCAGCGAGCTGGAGAACACCTCGCCCAGCATTTCTGCCGACCCGGCCTGTGCGCGGCGATGCTTGCGGCCGTCGGGCGGCGGCACTTCGCGCGGCACCGGCGTGACGTCCAGCAGGGCGTTGGCCAGCATCACGCCGCCCTTGCCATCGAGCGCGGCGTGGTGGATTTTCGAGAAAAACCCGGCGACCAGCTTGCCGCCCTGGGACTCGGGAAGCTGGATGCGCTCAAAAACATGAAACTCCCACAGCGGATAGCGCCGGTCTATCAGTTCGCTGTGCAGTTGCGCGACGAGTGCGTGGGCCTCGGCCAGCGTCAGGGCGGCGCCCTTCAGGCCCTTCTTTTTGGGCGGCTCGGCGCTGCGCACATGAAAGCCGATGTCCACCGACTCAGCCTCGACCCAGGCGGGATGCCCGAGGTTCAGCGGCATGGCCAGCAGCTTGCGCGTGAACACCGGTGCCAGGTGCATGCGCTTGAGCAGATGGTCCTGAACCGCCTTGTGAAAGCTACCCTTGAAACCGGGCGGCAACTCGCACAGATTGAACGAACCGACGTGCATGGGCATCTCGGGCGTTTCGAGGTAGAGGAAACTCGCGTCCAGGCCGGTCAGTGCTTTCATGGTGGTGTTTCCAGGTTTCTTCAGGTCACAAACCTTAACCGCGCCGCGGGCTTTTGGCACTAGGGTTTGCCGCGGCGGTCTGGCGCTGCCCCTATCGCCTGGGCCGCCGGATGATGTCGACCGGCGTTCCCCAGATGCCTATGCCTCTTGACTGGGCGATTCTTTCCATCGCGGCGTATTCGAAAGGCGCGTCAGGCAGTGCCACGGCCCACCCCCTCTGGAGCATCCAGGCGCTCAGATCCTCGTTGGCCACGCTGCAACTGGCGGTAAGGCTGCCGTCAGCCTGGGTCGCCGTGGGCACGCAGTGCACGAAATCGCCGGAGATCTTGAAGCCCAGCGCCAGCGGCGCCCTGCTTCCGCAGGGCACGGGCCGGATGAAGGTGTAGCAGGTCTGCTCGGTTGGCGGAATGTAGATGCCATAGAGGTGAATCAGTTTGCCGGCGACCCTGAGCGAGCCATCTTCCTGTACGAATGCGAAGCTGGAAATCTCCGCCCTGGCCACGCCCGGCAGCAGGGTTGCCATGGGCGCGAGAACAACGAGCCATGCCATGAGCAGAGGTTTTCCGGTTTTCACGTTGAAGGTCGCTCCAAAGAAAGGGTCAATGGGCTGCCAGATAACGGCCATATTACGCCTGCTGCCGGGGTTTTTCGCGGTGCGCGAAGGCCGCTGCCGCAGGGCCCTGGACGCGCCCGGCGGCCAGGGCTTATCCTCATGCTTTGGCAAGCACAGAGGTGATTCATGTACTACATCGTTGAAACCGGAAAATCATTCGACCAGGCGTCAACCGACCTTGAGGCAGCGGTGCTGCGCAACGGCTTCGGGGTACTCCATGTCCATGATCTGGGGAACACGCTTCGCGCCAAGGGGGTGGCCTTTGAGGAGCAGTGCAAGGTCTTTGAGGTGTGCAACCCGGCGCAGGCTGCCAGGGTCATGGCGGCAGACATGCGGCTGAACATGGCACTGCCGTGCCGGATCTCGGTGTTTACCGACAAGGGGAGCACCAAGATCGGCCTCATCACGCCCGTGAAAATGCTTTCGGCACTGTCGGAAGACCCGGCGCTGGTTCAGGTCGCCCGGGAGGTCGAGGCGAAGACCATCCAGATGGTCGATGAGGCGAAATAGGCCCTTGGTCCTCCGCCCCAAGCCGGCGCCGTGATCAGTCCGGGCCGGGCGCGTCGGGCTCGCCCAGCAGGGCCTGCTCGTCATCCCTCAGGCCGGTCACCGGCGTCGCCTTGGCCAGCGCCAGCCAGACCGGAAACGGCAATTGCTGGCGCGCGCTTCTGGGCGCGGCGCGGGCCACCGTCAGGCGGCCTGCCAGCATCACCATGACGCCGCACTCGGCGGGAATCTCCTCGGGTTCGGCGATGCAGCGGCCCCTGGCATCATGGCCCAACACATACCAGCATTCGCCGCCCAGGTCGAGGTAGGCGGCGCGCTTTTCGGGGCGGCGCAGGTCGCCGAGCAGATCGGAGCGCTTGACCTTGATCTCGTGGACTATGGGGTCGAGATAGGCCTGAACCGAGGTATTGCGGATCGAAAACACGTCAGGCCGCACCATGCACCAGCGCGCGCTTTCGCCTTCGGCGGCGGGCGGCAGCTGCGCACGCAGGCCCAGGGCGCGCCAGGCGATGCGGCCGGCGCGCACCATTTCGCAGGCCACCTGCTCAACCAGCGCTTCGTGCTTTGACAGCGCCGAGCGGTTCTGCGCCAGCGTGGCGGCCAGCCAGGCCACCCCCGCGTCGCTGACGCGCAGGGTTTCATGGCCGGCGGCACTGGCGACGCGCTGCAGCATGCCGGCGGCGAGCAGCTCGATTTCCAGCATGTCCTGGCAGGGCCAGCCGGCGGAGCGGTAGACCTCGCGCAGGCGCCTGGCGTGGGCGCGGCTCAGGGGCGCGGGCTGAACGTCAGCCAGGGCCTTGAGCTCAGGCATGCGCAGGCTCCTGGATGGCCTTGAAACGCAAAATATCGGTCAAATCAGCCTCTTGTCCAATAGTTGCGGATATTGTTTGCTATTAAAAATATAGTCCATGAGCTGCATTGAAAGTAGCGCCTCAGCCCTTGATTTCAAACCGGGCATCGCCCATGTCCCGGTTCAGGGGTTTGAGCGCCGTCATGATGGCCTTGTCCTCGGCGCTTTCCCACATCGCAATCACTTCGCGCTCGGCGCTGAAATCGTCGCTGGCGAGTTCGTCCGGCGTCAGGTCTTCAAGCAGTGAGCGCGCCAGCATGCAGGCCTGCAACGTGGGCAGCATGTAGTCGGCGCCGCCCACGCCAAACTCCAGCGCCATGCGAAAGCGCAGCTCAGCGGCGGTGCGCTGGGCTTCGCTGAGGCCGGTGGCGTTGATCATCCTGACGGTGTAGCTGCGGGTTGTGTCGTTCATGAGGGGACGGGGCCGGGTTGATGGGCGGGGGAGTTGAAGGCGGACTTGAAGGGGCTGCGCCGCTCCAGGTCGTTCATGTAATTGTCGATGCCCGCGCCCTCGCGTTCAAGAAAGCGCTCGACGGCGTCGGCAAACGAGGGATGGGCCAGCCAGTGCGCGCTGGTGGTCTTGACGGGCAGCAGGGCTCTGGCCATCTTGTGTTCGCCCTGGGCGCCGCCTTCAAAGCGCTGAAAGCCGTGCTCTATGCACCACGCCAGGGGCTGGTAGTAGCAGGCCTCGAAATGCAGGCAGTCGACGCGCGCCAGCGCACCCCAGTAGCGGCCGTAGGCAACCGTTGCTGGGAGTGCTGAGCCGGTTTGGTCCGCAGGTCGCGAGGTAGCCACCGGCCGCAGCGCCGGGCCGCCCCAAGCAAGGCCAGCCCCCTCGGGGGGCAGCGAACCACACGAAGTGGGGAGCGTGGGGGCCATATTCACTGCTATCAAACTGCTAGCAATCGGCACACCCTTGTGCTGCGCCACAAAGAGCAGCCAGTTCTCGGGCATGGTCTGCTGCATGCGCCGGAAGAAGTCGCGGCTCAGGTAAGGGGCGTTGCCGTGCTCCAGATAGGTGCGTTCATAGCAGCGGTAGAAGAAATCCCAGTCGGCCTGGCTGATATCTGTGCCCAGCGACCAGCGAAACGTGATGCCTGCCTCGGCGACCTTGCGGCGCTCCTGGCGGATTTTCTTGCGCTTTTCCTGGCTGAGCGATATCAGGAAGTCGTCGAAATCGCGGTAGCCGGTCGCTTGGTTAGTCCAGTGGAATTGAATGGTATGGCGCAGCATGAGGCCGGCTTCCTCGCAGGCGGCGATGTCTTCCTCGTCAGCAAACAGCAAATGCAGCGAAGACAGTTTTTCGGCCTCGCACCAGGCCAGCAGCGCCTTGACCAGCAAGAGGCGTTCTGCCGCGTTGCGCGCCAGCAGCCGCGCGCCCGGCACCGGGGTGAAGGGCACGGCCACCACCGCCTTGGGGTAGTAGGCCAGGCCGTGCTGCTGGTAGGCATTGGCCCAGGCCCAGTCAAACACGTATTCGCCGTAGGAATGGTCCTTGAGGTAAAGCGCGCAGGCGCCGGCCAGCGTTCCCGCCTGCCAGAGAGTGACAAAGCAGGGCGTCCAGCCGGTCGCTGGCGTGGCGCTGCCGCTGCTGTGCAGGGCTGCGAGGTATTCGTGGCGCATGAATGGGTTGAGCGTGCCGCCCGGGCTTTGGGCGGCCAGCAGGGCGTTCCAGGGGTCCGCGCTGACGTCCAGCGGTGAGTTCAGCACGCGGATGACATAATCGTTTGAGTTGTTTTTCACGTGTTCTTCGGAGTGTTAGGGAGTATTTCGGTGTCACTCAAAATCTGCATTGCCCAATTGAATTACTGCGTGGGCGACATGCCGGGCAATGCGCAAAAAATCATTGACGCTGCCCGCAGCGCTTATGCCGATGGCGCGCGCCTGGTGCTGACGCCCGAGCTGGCCATTTGCGGTTATGCCGCGGAAGATTTGTTCCTGCGCCCCTCGTTCATGCAGGCTTGTGATGATGCCGTGAATCTGGTGGCCCGTGAGTTGGCCGGGTTAAAAGGCTTGACCGTGGTGGTGGGCACGCCGACCCAGGGCGCTAGCAGCGATGGCGGCATGGGCCTGCGCACCAAAAGCATGGCGGTGCAGCAGCGCTTCAACGCGGCCCGGGTGCTGCGCGAAGGCCGCGTCATCGAGACCTATGCCAAGCGCGAACTGCCCAATTACCAGGTCTTTGATGAGCGCCGCTATTTCACGCCGGGACAGGGCACTTGCGTGTTTCAGGCCGAGGGTAGGGAGGGTGAAGCCGTCAGCGTCGGCCTGCTGATCTGCGAAGACGCCTGGTTTGAAGAGCCGGCGCGCCTTAGCAAAGAGGCCGGTGCCGAACTGCTGGTGGTGATCAACGCCTCGCCTTTTCATGTCGGCAAGGGCGGCGAGCGCGAGGGCACCATGCGCGAGCGCTGCCTGGCGACCGGCTTGCCGCTGGTCTATGCGCACCTGGTTGGCGGCCAGGACGAGATTGTTTTCGAAGGCCGATCGTTTGCGCTGAGCGCTGACGGTTCGGTAGCCGGCCGGGCCGCGAGTTTCAAGGAAAATCTGTTCAATGTCCAGGTGGTACGGTCACATGATGCTATTGAATTAATAGCGTACATCGAGCCCGAGCGCAGCAGCGAAGCCGACTTGTGGGACGCGCTGGTACTAGGCGTGCGCGATTACCTGGGCAAGAACGGTTTTCCGGGGGCGATCCTGGGGCTTTCCGGCGGTATTGATTCGGCGCTGGTGCTGGCCGTTGCGGTCGACGCCCTGGGCGCCGACAAGGTGCGCACGGTGATGATGCCGTCGCCCTACACGGCTGACATTTCCCTGATTGATGCGCGTGAGATGGCCGAGCGGGTCAAGGTGCGCTATGACGAGATATCCATCATTCCCGAATTCGAGGCTTTCAAGGCCTCGCTGGCCGGCGAATTCAGCGGGCTTGGCGAGGATACGACCGAGGAAAACATCCAGGCGCGCATTCGTGGCGTGTTCCTGATGGCGCTGTCCAACAAGTTCGGCGCCATCGTGCTGACGACCGGCAACAAGAGCGAAATGGCCACCGGTTACTGCACGCTGTACGGCGACATGGCGGGCGGCTTCGCGGTCATCAAGGACTTGCTGAAAACCACGGTTTTCAGGCTGGCGCGCTGGCGCAATGAAAACGACCCCTACGGCACGGGCAGCAGCCCGATTCCCGAGCGCATTATCACGCGCCCGCCCAGCGCCGAGCTGCGCGCCGATCAGACTGACCAGGACAGCCTGCCGCCCTACGAGGTGCTGGACGCCATCCTGGCGCGCTACATGGAAAACGACGAGGGCGTGGACGGCATCGTCGCTGCGGGGTTTGAACGGGCGCTGGTGGTGCGCGTGGCCGGCCTGATCAGGATCAACGAATACAAGCGCCGCCAGGCGCCAGTGGGCATACGCGTCACGACCGCAGCTTTGGCAAGGACTGGCGTTATCCGATTACCTCGAAATTTCGCGCCTGAGGCATGGCCCCCACGCTTTTCACTTCGTGTAATGCGCTGCCCCCCGAGGGGCGCTGCGCCTGCGGCCCGGCGGAGCCGGTTCCGCGGCCCCTGCTGGCTTGGCAGGAATCGTGGCATGTGCTGCCCCGGGGCTCTGCGCCGGGCATGCGGCTAATGCGCGACAATCCTTGAAAACTTCCGGAGAAATTTTCAGTGAAACAAATTACCGCAGTCCTCAAGCCCTTCAAACTGGAAGAAGTCCGCGAGGCGCTGGCCGAATGTGGTGTCACCGGGCTGACCGTGACCGAAGTCAAGGGTTTTGGCCGCCAGAAGGGCCATACCGAGCTCTACCGCGGTGCCGAGTACGTGGTTGATTTCCTGCCCAAGGTCAAGGTTGAAGTGGTGGTCAATACCGACGACGTGGATCGCTGTGTCGACGCCATCGTGCGCGCCGCCCGCACCGGCAAGATCGGCGACGGCAAGATTTTCGTCACCAGCGTGGAGCGCGTGGTGCGCATTCGCACCGGAGAAGAGGACGAGTCCGCAGTTTGAGCTGGCGTTCGCTCGGGGTCGAATGTGTTCAGGTCGCGTTGTTATGCGGGCTCGAGTCCCAGGGTGAAATAAAAGACAGCGCCTTCGCCCGGGCGTG
>JBKJKI010000150.1:0-6167 GCA_046597475.1 Polaromonas sp.
GTCGAGCCAGCCAGCACGATGTCGCCGGTCTTCAGCGTGCCGGACTGCACCAGCACCGTTGCGACTGGACCGCGTCCCTTGTCGAGCTGCGCCTCGATCACCAGACCCTTGGCCATGGCATCGACGGGCGCCTTCAGCTCCAGCACCTCGGCTTGCAGCAGCACCTGCTCAAGCAGGGTGTCTATGCCTGCGCCGGTGTGGGCAGAAACAGGTACGAACGGTGAATCACCACCGAACTCTTCAGGCACCACGCCCTCCGCGACCAGTTCACCCTTGACGCGGTCCAGGTTGACGCCGGGTTTGTCGATCTTGTTGATCGCCACGACGATGGGAACGCCAGCCGCCCGGGCGTGCTTGATGGCCTCCTTGGTCTGCGGCATCACGCCGTCATCGGCAGCCACCACCAAAATGACAATGTCAGTGGCCTGGGCGCCGCGGGCACGCATGGCGGTAAACGCTTCGTGGCCCGGGGTGTCGAGGAAAGACACCATGCCGCGCGGCGTTTGCACATGGTAGGCACCAATGTGCTGGGTGATGCCGCCGGCTTCACCGGAGGCGACCTTGGCGCGACGAATGTAGTCGAGTAGCGAAGTCTTGCCGTGGTCAACGTGGCCCATGACGGTCACCACCGGCGCACGGGACAAGGCCTCGGCCTGCTGGCCTTGCTCGTCATCATCGGTGAACGCTTCCGGATCGTCCAGCGCAGCGGTCAAGGCCGTGTGGCCCATTTCTTCCACCACGATCATCGCGGTATCCTGGTCCAGCGGCTGGTTGATGGTGACCATCTGTCCCAGCTTCATCAAGTGCTTGATGACCTCGGACGACTTGATGCTCATCTTGTGGGCCAGTTCCGACACCGTGATGGTTTCCGGAACGTGGACCTCAATCACCTTGAATTCGGTAGGCGCGACAAAGTTTGACTCAGGACGCGCTTCGCGGCCCGAACTGCGACGACCGCGCGGGCCGCTGCGGAAATTGCCACGACCCGGAACCACCGGCGCACCACGGCTCGGAATTCCCTTTTTCTTGGCAGCGTCATCTTTCCAGGTGGAAGACAGGTTTTCCGACTTGACTTCTTTCTTGCCGCCCGCACCAGCGACCGCCCCGGCAACCGGAGCGCCTGGCTTGGCGGCACCGGGCGCAACGGCTGGCTTGTGCAACGTGCCCTTCATGGCAACCTTGGGGTCCACATGCGGGACGAGCACGCGCTTGGGTGCGGACAGCATGGCGCGAATACCGGCAGCTTCTGCTTCGGCTTTGCGGCGGCGCTCCTGAAGATCCTGGGCTTTGGCGGCATCCGCCTGAAATTCAGCGGTTGCCTTGGCCTTGGCCGAAGCCTGAACCGTGGCGGCTTCAGCGGCCTTGCTGGTCTGTTCAGCGGTGGCCTTGTCGGCAGCCTTGGTCGCTTCGGGCGTCACCGGAGGCGTTGGCTTGATGATCTTGCCAATCGTGGGCTTGACCCTTTTTGCAGCCTCGGCAGCCAGTGCGGCAGCGTCAGCCTCGGCCTTCCTGGCAGCGGCTTCGCGTTCGCGTTCCAGAGCCGCATCCCTGGCATCCTGTTCTTCGCGCAAGCGGCGCTTCTCGGCCAGTTCTTCTTCCTGGCGACGCAGCAGCTCTGCGTGGCGACTCGCCTCTTCCTCGCGGCGAACCAGTTCCGCATCCTCGGCCGCCTGGACCTGAGGTGCTACAAGCACTTCGGCCTGGACTTCCTCGGCAGGCGCATCAGGGCCGTCTTCGCGGCGAACGAAAGTTCGCTTCTTGCGAACTTCAACCTGGATGGTCCGGGCCCTGCCTGTGGCATCAGCCTGCTTGATCTCGGTGGTGGATTTCTTCACCAGCGTGATTTTTTTGCGATCAGCCGCGACAGTGCCATGGCTGGCCTGCAGATAGCCGAGCAGTTTTTGCTTGTCAGCCTCGGACAGGGGATCGCTGGCCTGCGCCTTGACAACGCCTGCGCTGGTCAATTGCTCGATCAGGGTAGCGGGTGATTTATTCAATTCAGCTGCGAATTCAGCGACGGTAGTGGTACTGGACATATTTGGTTTTCCTGACTGGCCTCCATGATTCACTGCTCGGGGACCGTTGCGGGTGCAGCGGTGTCGCTAGCGTCATCGGTAAACCAATGGGCGCGTGCAGTCATGATCAGGGCTTTGGCCTCGTCCGCAGACTGGCCGGTGATATCGGTAAGCTCATCCACGGCCAGATCGGCCAGGTCGTCACGGGTAGTGATACCCGCAGCAATGAGTTTGGCTGCCAGCTCGGGGCTGAGACCTTCAACATCGCGCAGATCTTGCGAAACGCCAGCGGCATTTTCCTCTTTGGCAATTTCCATTGTCAGGAGAGCGTCTTTGGCGCGTGTGCGCAGCTCGTTGACGGTGTCTTCATCAAAGGTCTCTATTTCCAGCATTTCCTGCAGCGGCACATAAGCCACCTCTTCCAGGCTGGTAAAACCCTCGGAGATCAGGATGTCGGCGATTTCTTCGTCCACATCGAGCTTTTCCATGAACAGTTTGCGGCTGGCATCGGTCTCGGTCGCCTGTTTCTGGGCCGACTCGTTGGCGTCCATGATGTTGATCTTCCAGCCGGTCAGCTCGGACGCCAAACGCACGTTCTGACCGCCTCGGCCAATGGCGATGGCGAGGTTTTCCTCGTCAACCACCACGTCCATGGCATGGCGCTCTTCGTCGACCACGATGGACGACACATTGGCCGGCGCCAGCGCGCCAATCACGAACTGGGCCGGGTCTTCGCTCCAGAGCACGATGTCGACGCGTTCGCCGGCAAGTTCGTTGGTCACGCCGTTGACACGGGTGCCGCGCACGCCGACACAGGTGCCAATCGGATCAACGCGCTTGTCATGCGACAGCACGGCGATCTTGGCGCGCGAACCGGGGTCGCGGGCGCAGGATTTGATTTCGAGCAGACCCTGCTCAATCTCGGGGACTTCCTGGCGGAACAGTTCGATCATGTATTCCGGCGCGGTACGCGAGAGGATGATGGGCGCGCCACGCAGCGTGGTGTCAACTTCCATGATCATGGCGCGAACACGGTCACCCGAGCGCAGGTTTTCTTTCGGAATCATGTCGCCGCGGCGCAAACGCCCTTCGACCCGGCCGGACTCGACAATCAGATCACCCTTGTCCATGCGCTTGACAGTACCGACAAAAATCTTGTCGCCACGCGACATGAAGTCGTTGAGCAGCATCTCACGCTCGGCGTCGCGAATTTTTTGCAGAATGACCTGCTTGGCTGCCTGGGCGCCAATTCGGCCAATCGGCAGGCTTTCGACCGGCTTTTCGATGAAGTCGCCTTCTTCAATGTCGGCGATTTCGTCCCGTGCGTCGCTGACCAGCTCTTCGCCTTCGGGATTTTGCAGGCCCGCCTCGTCCGCCACCACCAGCCAGCGACGAAAGGTTTCGTAATTGCCACTGTCGCGGTCCACCGCAACGCGAATATCCACTCCGTCGGCGTACACCTTCTTGGTGGCCGAGGCGAGCGCGAGTTCGACAGCGCCAAAGACGACGTCACGTTCCACGTTTTTTTCACGCGAGATGGCATCAACCAACATCAACAGTTCGCGATTCATTTCACAGGCCTGCCTTTCAAATTTATTTCTCTATAGGTCTATCGGCAACCGGTTTGGGTTTACGCCCCTTGAAGTCCACCACGGGCGCCAGACGCGCCTGCTGAACTTCATCCAGCGTGAAACCCAATGCCTGAAGCGGTGCAGGGATTTTCTTTTTGCTGACTTTCTGGCCTGGCTTGACGGCAGGCTCGTCGCTCCACACGATCTGCCAAGCCGTCTTGCCATTTACGGGTTCCGCATGCTCCAGCGTGCCGCGAAACTTCTTGCGGCTGGCCGACACCGTCGAACCTGCGCTTGCCAGGACGCCAATCGGCGCCTTGAGCGTGATATCAATCAGCTCGCCGGCAAAACGCTCAAAATCCTTTTCACTGCGCAAGGGCCGGTCGATGCCGGGGGAACTGACTTCCAGCCGCGCATATTCGGCGCCTTCAACCTCGAGTACGAACTGCAACTGGCGCGTGACTTTTTCGCAGTCTTCCGCGTTGATGAACTGCTCGGCGTCGGCCACATAAGGCATGTCAATCGTGACACGCAGCAAGCCACCGGCGGTGCGCTCAATATCCACCAGGTCATAGCCCAGTCCAGTGACAGTTTGCTCAATCGTCTCTTGCAAAGCCATTCAGTCTTGTATTCCTTCTTTTCGCCAATGTTTGCCAGTGTGCAAAAACAAACGCCCAAAAAAAATGGGCGGTGAAAACCCGCCCATTTGGTCGTGAAGCGCATATTGTAACGCTCATATTGCCGCATCGCAACAATTTTCGTGCCCGGGAGACTGTATCCCCTGGCAAATCACTCCAAACTTTGAATAAAGTCAGGTCTGGGCCACCAGAATCCGCGTGTAGGGGTGGCGCGGGGCGTCCAGCACCTCGGCAACCGTGCCCGATTCAACGATGTCGCCATCTTTCATCACCAGCACGTCATGGGCCATGGCACGGATCACGTCGATGTCATGCGTGATCAACAGATAGCTCAAGCCGCGCTCGCGCTGCAGGCGCTGCAGCAGTGCCAGCACCTGTTTCTGAATGGTGACGTCCAGGGCGCTTGTCGGTTCGTCGAGCACCAGCAGGCCGGGATTGATGATCAGCACACGCGCGATGGCAAGCCGCTGGCGTTGGCCGCCCGAGAACTCATGGGGATAGCGCCGCAACAAGCCGGGAAACTGCGCTTCGCTCATGCCGACGTCGGCCAGCGACTGCTCGACGCGCCGCCTTCTTTCGGGCTGGCTTAGTGACGGCTCGTGCACCAGCAGGCCCTCCTCCACAATCGCTTCCACGGTCATGCGCGGCGAAAGCGAGGAAAACGGGTCCTGGAACACCACCTGGACGGCCTTGCGAATCGCCTTGTTACGTGCCGCCTGCCCGCTCCACGACTGGCCGGCAGCCTCCAGTTGCCCGGCAAAGGGAAGCAGCCCCAGACTGGCCAGGGCCAATGTGGACTTGCCCGAACCGGATTCGCCGACCACCCCCAGCGTGCGGCCCGGGGCGATGGCGAAGCTGGCATCCTTCACGGCGACAAACTCATCGCGCTTGAACCAGCCGCGCAGGCCCGGAACGGCTACCGGGTAAGCCACGCGCAAGTGACTGGCCTGCATCAGCGGCAAGGGGGCGACGGCAGGGGCGGCGTCAGTGACTACGTCGCGTATCGGCCGGCTGTCAATCAGTTTGCGGGTGTAGGGGTGCTGCGGTCGGGCAAACACCTCGGTAACCGTGCCCTGCTCCACGATATGGCCGTTCTCCATCACGGCGACACGGTCCGCGAAGCGTCGCACCAGGTTCAGATCGTGCGTGATGAGCACGACGGCCATGCCGTTGCGCTGCTGCAAGTCGGTCAGGAGGTCCAGAATCTGCACGCGCAGGGTCACGTCCAGCGCCGTGGTCGGCTCATCCGCCAGCAGCAGCTTAGGCGCACAGGCCAGCGCCATGGCGATCATGGCGCGCTGGCGCTGGCCGCCAGACAACTGGTGGGGATAGGACTTCGCCCGCCGTTCCGGTTCGGGGATGCCGGTGCTTGCTAATAATTTGATAGCTGCCTGTGCCGATTCTGCCTGAGCTGCGCCCTGTTTTAACTGCAAAACCTCGGAAATCTGCTCGCCCACCGTGAACAAGGGGTTCAGCGCCGTCATGGGTTCCTGGAAAATCATGGCGATGTCCCGGCCGCGGATGCCGCGCAAGGCGCTTTCCGGCATGGAAAGCAGGTCGTCCAGGCCCTCAGGTCCGTCAAACAGGGCCCGGCCACTGATAACGGCGTTTTGCACCAGGCGCAGCAGGCTCAGGGCAGTCACCGTTTTACCCGATCCGGACTCGCCCACCAGGGCCAGTTTCTCGCCGGCAGCGACGGAAAAGTCGATGCCGCGCACGACCTCCTTGCCGGCAAAAGATACGCGCAGATTCTTGACGTCCAGCAGCAACGAGGATGACCGTTCCTTCGACGGGCCGCCCTTAGGCGGAACAGCCCCCTCGGGGGGCAGCGCAGTACGCGAAGCGACAAGCGTGGGGGTCATGACCGTTCCGCCGATAGGCCGCCCTTAGGCGGAACAGCCCCCTCGGGGGGCAGCGCAGTACGCGAAGCGACAAGCGTGGGG
>JBKJKI010000185.1:0-2950 GCA_046597475.1 Polaromonas sp.
CTGGGCGGTGCGATCTATGTAGAGATTGATCGTGATACGGCGGCGCGCCTCAACATCAGCATGTCGAGCATCGACGAGGCGCTGTACTCGGCTTATGGGCAGCGCATCGTCTCGACCATCTTCACCGAGACCAACCAGTACCGGGTGATCCTGGAGGCCAGGCCCGACGCGCAGGCTACCCCCGCGTCGCTGGGCATGGTGCAGCTCAAGACCTCTTCGGGCCAGCCGACGCCGCTGTCGGCCATCGCCAGCATCACCACGCGGCAGGCGCCGCTGCAGATCACGCATGTGGCGCAGTACCCGGCAACGACTGTCGGCTTCGACACGGCACCCGGTGTGGCGCTGGGCAACTCGGTGCAGGCGATTCGCGCGGCCGCGAAAGACATCGGTCTGCCGTCCAGCGTCACGCTCACCTTCCTGGGCGCGTCGGGCGCCTATGAGTCGTCGCTGTCCAATCAGCTGTGGCTGATTCTGGCGGCGGTGATCTGCGTGTACATCGTGCTGGGCGTGCTTTATGAAAGCTACATCCATCCGCTCACCATCTTGTCGACGCTGCCGTCGGCCGGGGTGGGCGCGCTGCTGGCGCTGATCGTCACGGGCAATGACCTGGGTGTGATCGGGATCATCGGCATCATCCTTCTGATCGGCATCGTCAAGAAGAACGCCATCATGATGATCGACTTCGCGATCGACGCCGAGCGCCACGAAGGCAAGTCGGCGCAGGAGGCGATTCACCAGGCCGCGCTGCTGCGCTTTCGCCCCATCCTGATGACCACGCTGGCCGCGCTGTTCGCCGCCGTGCCGCTGATGACGGGCTTTGGCGAAGGCGCCGAGCTGCGCCAGCCGCTGGGCCTGGCGATTTTTGGCGGCCTGATCGTGAGCCAGGTGCTGACGCTGTTCACCACGCCGGTGATTTACCTGGCGTTCGACCGGCTGGGGCGGCGCTTTGCGCGCAAGGAGCTGGCTTGATGCTTCTTTTCCGTGGTTTTTATGCTTTTTATGCCTCTAGCCCAGGCAAGTCGGTCATTGTTCGCTATTTAATTGATAGTGGCTTCGGTTTCCCCTTCGATGCTGGGCTGGCCGGGGGTAGCCCGGCGGCTACTCACTTTTCTTTGCTTCGCCAAAGAAAAGTAAGCAAAAGAAAGGCGACCCGGCTGTCCGGGTCCCTGCGCTTCGCTACGGGCAACCTGCGCTGTGCCCCAAAAGCGGGGGTCCGCCCAAACTCGCTTCACTGCGTTGCGCTCAAACAGTGTGCGGCCCTGATCCCGCTTTTGGGGCACATCACAGGCCCGGCCAGAACGGGACTATCGGGATCGGAAACCAGAGACAAAAACCAAAACCCAATACAAACAGGGACACGCCGTGGCGTGTCCTTGGGGACTTCGGAATTTGGTATTTGGTATTTGGTATTTGGATGTTCGGCTGTCCGCTCCCACCCCTTGTGTCTGCGCCGAGGAGCACAGCTTCAGGCGGATCAGGGCTGCGCACTGTCTGAGCCGCAGGCGAGTTTGCGCAGACCCCGCCTGAAGCGCGCACCGCAGGCTGCCCGTAGCGCAGCGCAGGGACGCAGACACCAGGGTCGCCTTTTCCTTGGTGACTTTCTTTTGGCGAAGCAAAAGAAAGTTACTCGCCGCCGGGCGACTCCCGGCCAGCAGCCCTCAGCAGCCCAACAAAAGCATAAAAGCACCATGGCAGGAAACAGGCCATGAACCTCTCCGCCCCCTTCATCCGCCGCCCCATAGGCACGGTATTGCTCACCATAGGCCTGGCCCTGGCAGGCATAGGCGCGTTTTTCGTATTGCCCGTTTCCCCCCTGCCCCAGGTGGACTTCCCCGTCATCTCGGTCAGCGCCACGCTGCCAGGCGCCAGCCCCGACACCATGGCCACCAGCGTGGCCACGCCGCTGGAGCGGCGCCTGGGCGTGATCGCGGGCGTCAACGAAATGACGTCCAGCAGCGGCACCGGCTCGACCCGCATCAGCCTGCAGTTCGACCTCAACCGCCAGATCGACGGCGCCGCGCGCGAGGTGCAGGCCGCCATCAACGCCTCGCGCGCCGACCTGCCCACCACGCTGCGCAGCAACCCGACCTACCGCAAGGCCAACCCGGCGGCGGCCCCCGTCATCATCCTGGCGCTCACGTCCAAGACGCGCTCGCCGGGGCAGATCTATGACGAGGTCTCCAACCTCGTGCAGCAAAAGATCGCCCAGGTGCCGGGCGTGGGCGATGTGGAACTGGGCGGCGGCTCGCTGCCCGCCGTGCGCGTCGAGCTGCTGCCGTTTGCGCTGAACAGCTATGGCGTCAGCATGGAAGACGTGCGCGCCGCGCTGCAGGCCTCCAATGCCAACCGCCCGCGCGGCGCGATTGAAGGCAACGGCCAGCGCCTGCAGATCTACTCGGGCGGCAACACCGCCACCGGCGGGCTCAAGGCGGCCGACTACCGCAGGCTGGTGGTGGCCTGGCGCAATGGCGCGGCGATACGGCTGCAGGACGTGGCCCAGGTCGTCGATGGCGTGGAAAACATCAACACCCTGGGGCTCTTCAACGGTGAGCCGGCCGTGATCGTGCTGGTGACGCGCCAGCCCGGCGCCAACGTCATAGCGACCGTGGACGGCGTGCGCGCCCTGCTGCCCGAGCTGCAGGCGCAGCTGCCGCAGGATGTGCACCTGCAGGTGGCGTCGGACAGCACGAACTCGATCCGCTCGTCGCTGCGCGAAATCGAGATCACGCTGCTGATCTCCATCGTGCTGGTGGTGCTGGTGGTCAGCGCCTTTTTGCGCAGCGCGCGCGCCACCTTCATTCCGGCCGTGGCGACCGTGGTGTCGCTGCTGGGTACCTTTGGCGTGATGTACCTGCTGGGCTTCAGCCTGAACAACCTGAGCCTGATGGCGCTGACGGTGGCCACCGGCTTTGTCGTCGACGACGCCATCGTGGTGCTGGAAAACACCAGC
>JBKJKI010000258.1:0-10878 GCA_046597475.1 Polaromonas sp.
GGCCAAAGCCTTCGGGCTACTCGCGCTCAACCCGGCTTGTACCCAGTAGCCGCGCATCCCGAGAACGAAAAGTTCAAGCGGGACAAGCACTTACGTTTCGGCAGCGTCAAAGTTCGGGTTAGGACCCGACAAAGGCAAACTGACGCCGATGAGGACATCGCCGGGTGATTGCGCATCCGTGGACGCAACGAAGCCGGACAGGACTATGGCGATCAAGACTGATTTCATGATTTGCTCACTGGAATTTTTGACCACGCGCACAACTTGCGCCAACGTCACACGATGGGGACAGCGCCCGAGCAACAAGAGTCAGCCCGGCGGCCAGATCGTCAGCATCGCCTGGGCGATCGCCCGCCACGCGACCGTCTGCGCCCATTCTGCGCAAGACCAGTCCCTGCCTAGCTCGACGTCTTCTCGGACCACAGCACGCCGCCAGTGGCCCAGTCCTGGCGGGCAATGTCATGGAACAGCACATCCACGCAATCGCTGCTGCCGCCGAGCACGCGCACGCAGGCGTCTGTCAGTTCCCTGGCCAGGGCCGCTTTCTGCTGGGGAGTGCGACCTTCAAGGAGTTCGACGCGAAGGGTGGGCATGGGCAGGGTTCCTTTAATACAAAAATTCAGTTCAGTCGCGGTAACCCGGCGACAAGCGGTCGGCCCGACGCAGCAGCGCGGGCCACTCGGCGTCGCCGTCCCACTCGCTGCCGTCTCCCACCCATTGACGGTAGGTACGGCCTGCGAGTTCATCACTGACGACGGCGACGTGCCCGCCCGTTGCCGCCATGGCGCGCAATTGCGCCTGCGCGGCGCGCTCCAGCACATGCATCAGCATGAAAGCCTCGGCAACGCTGCGGCCGACGGTGAGCGTGCCATGGTTTTCGAGAATCAGGCCGTCGAGCATTCCGAGATTGCGCACCAGGCGCTGCTGTTCTTCAGCGCCGAGCGCCAGTCCTTCATACGAATGGCGACCAAGCCGGCCATGCAGGCGCATCGCCCACTGCGAAGTCGCGCGCAAGCCATCGGGCAGCATGGCCAGGGCCACGCTCCAGGGCGCGTGCAGATGGATCACGCACTCCACCTCGGGCCTGGCCGCATGCACCGCACCGTGAATCATGAAGCCGGTCGGATTGACTGGCCGTCCTGAGCTATCCACCACGTCACCGTGCAGGTTGACCTTGACCAGATTTGACGCCGTGATCTCGTCGAAGCCGAGCCCAAACTCGTTGATCAGGTAAACACCCTTCTCTCCCGGCACGACGGCCGAGAGATGGGTGTAAACGGTGTCATCCCAACCTGCCAGCGCCGCCAGCCGGTAGGCGGCGGCCAAGTCCGTGCGCACCTGATGTTCACTACGCCGCGCGCCGATTGACTGCATGGATGACACCTGTTTTGCAACGCGTCAGAAGCGGTGACGCATACCCAGAGAATAGCTGCTGCCGGCGGAAAGGTTGTCCTTCTTGTCACGCATTGCCGCAGCATAAAGTTCAGTGCGCTTGGACATGTTGTAGCTATAGCCGATGGACACCGTATTGGTTTTGTCACCTGCATTCGGCTTGAGGCGGCCGTACTGCACCAGCACGTTTCCGTTACCGGCGGGAATTTTGGCGCCCACATCTACAAGGCGATAGGTATTGGGCACTGTGTTGTTCTTGACATCGCCCAATTGCAGGAAGGCCTTGGCCACGCCAAAGTCGTAAGCGCCGTCGATCTGCCAGGCGCGCGTGTCGGCAACCGGTGTCGCACCGTCTTTCTTCACATCCTGATACACCAGGGCGGCGGACAGCGGGCCAGAGGCATAACCGATATTGGCACCCCAATTACCGCCATTGCTGTTGCCGTTGCCGCCACCTTTCGTTGCCGCAATCAGGCCAAACTTGAGTCCGCCGAAGTCGGGGCTCGCGTAAAGAACGGAGTTACTCCAGGCTGAATCGCCAGTTACCGTGTTGCTGCTGAAATAGTGGCGGATGCTGGGCGAGTAGCCAAAAGAGTCGCCAAAGGCATTGAACGACAGCGTTGAGACAAACAGCGGCGTGGTGTTGCGTCCCAGCGTGACAGTACCGAAGCTCTTGCTCGACAGCCCTACGCTGGCAGTGCGGGCAAACAATGTGTCACCGTCAAAGCGCCCCGACGCGCCGGTGTCAGCGCGCAGGTAGCTTTCGAGCTTGAACACGGCGGACAAGCCCCCGCCCAGATCCTCGGAGCCGCGAAAGCCAAAGTAGCTGGTGGTGAGCTTGCCATTGTCGATGCCCGTCTGGGAAACGCCGCCGACTGGCTTGGTCGAGCCAATGCTCAGATCAATCAGGCCGTAGAGATTGACGGAGCTTTGCGCTTGTACACCCAGTGCCGTGACGGCGAGCAAGGCGGCGGCAGTGTATTTGGAAGCAGGTTTCATGGTGATTTGCTTTTGAAGAATTGAAATTGAAAGTGCGTGGAGAACTGGTCAGGCGGCTTCAGTGCGCCTCGGCCACCTTGGCCGCAGCGATGGCACCGGCCTCGTCGGCCTTGGCGCCGTTGAAGTACATGTTGAGCAATACGGCAGACACTGCGGTGAGCAAAATACCTGACTCCAGCAGCGGATGCAGGCTGTGTGGCATCTGCTGCATCCAGCGGGGTGCCACCAGCGGAATCAGGCCGAAACCGATTGCCAGCGCCACGATGTAAAGGTTATTGCGGTTGCCCTTGTAGTCGACCGTGGACAGGATGCGGATTCCGGTAGCCGCCACCATGCCGAACATCACCAGCCCGGCGCCGCCAAGCACGAAGGTGGGGATGGACTCGACGAATGCCGCCATCTTCGGCAGCATGCCGAGCACCACCATGATGACGCCTGCAGCCACGCAAACCCAACGGCTCTTGACCCCTGTCACGCCCACCAAACCTACATTCTGCGAGAAGCTGGTATAGGGGAATGTGTTGAAAATTCCACCGATTAGCGTGCCCAGGCCATCGGTGCGCAGACCGGCAGCCATTTCGGCCTGGCTGATCTTCTTTCCGGTGATTTCCGAAAGCGCCAGGAACATGCCGACGGATTCGATCATTACGACGATCATCACCAGCACCATGGTGAGGATCATCACGATGTCAAAAGTGGGCGCGCCAAAGGCGAAAGGTGTGACGACATCAAACCAATGCGCCTTGCCTACCTTGTCGAAGTTCATCTTGCCCAATGTCAAGGCCACCGCGCAACCGGCCACCATCCCCAGCAACACTGAAATATTGGAGATGAAGCCGCGCGTGAATTTAACAAGCAGCAGGATGATCACCAGAACGAAGCCGGCGATCGCCATGTTGTCCAGCGCGCCATAGTTCAGGTTGTCCAGCATTGGGATTGGGCCTGACAGCTTCAATGCCGGCGCCGCAGCACCCGCCGGCATGGACGCAGCAGCCGCCGCCGCGGCGGCCTTGGCACCATCAACCATTGCCACCAGTTTGGGCACGTCGACCGACTGTGCCAGCGGGGCCGGGCCACCCACGGCCCAGCCCACGCCCACTCGCATCAGGCTGATTCCGATGATGGCAATGATGGTACCGGTGACCACTGGTGGAAAAAAGCGCAGCAGTTTGCTGATCATCGGTGCAATGATCATCGCGATGAAACCCGCGCCAATGATGGCGCCGAAGATCGCGCGCGCGCCGTCGACACCTGGCATCGCATTGGCGAAAGCCACCATCGGCCCCACGGCGGCGAAGGTCACGCCCATCATCACTGGCAATCTGATGCCGAACCACCTGGTAAAGCCCAGCGACTGAATCAGCGTTACGATGCCGCAGGCAAACAGGTCAGCCGAAATGAGCATCGCCACTTGCTCGGGTGTGAGCTTCAATGCCCTGCCGACGATCAGCGGGACGGCGATGGCGCCCGCGTACATCACCATCACGTGCTGCAGGCCCAGGGCGGCCAGTTTCCCGGTAGGAAGTTTTTCGTCCACCGGATGGACGTTCTGTGGGTTCATGCTTGTCTCCTGTTTTGATATCGTTGGGGAGCAGGGCTGGTGCGCTTTGGGCGTGCCAGGCGTTCGGCGCAACCTTGTGCCGAACGACTTTGGGGTTCGGTCAGTTCAGCGGCGCGCCGGCTTCGAACCAGCGCTTGATCAATGCACGCTCATCGTCGGTAATCTGCGTTGCATTGTTCAGTGGCATGAGCTTTAGCACTGCGGCTTGCTGGTAAACCGCCTGGGCGTGCTGCTTGACCAGCTCTGGCGTGTTCAGGGCAATGCCCTTGCTTTGCAGCTGCGCGTTGTGGCACATCGCGCAGCGCTGGTCAATCACGCTTTTGACTTCGGCAAAAGCCACGGGCCGGGCCGCGGCGGCTATGGCCTGGGCCGACCTTGGTGGCGGCGCCAGCCAGAAAGCAAGGCCGAGCACCACCAGCGTTCCGACGATGGCGTGCTCCCATGGGGCGCGCTTGCCTTGCACCAATGCCTTGTGGCGTGCCACGAAACTGTGCCGTATCAAGGCACCAGCGAGCATGAGCAGCACCAGCACCAGCCAGTTGCTCTTGCCCGAATACAACCAGCCATAGTGGTTTGACAGCATGGCAATCAGCACCGGTAAAGTGAAGTAGGTGTTGTGCACGCTGCGCTGCTTGGCGCGCCAGCCATAAACCGGGTCCACGGGCTGCCCTGCCTTCAGCTGTGCCACCACCTTGCGCTGGCCAGGGATGATCCAGACGAATACATTGGCGCTCATGGTAGTCGCGAGCATGGCGCCAACCAGCAGGAAGGCAGCCCGGCCGGCGAAAAGCTGGCAGGCCAGCCACGCGGCGAAGACAACAAAGGCGAAGAGCCCGACGCCGACGATCAGGTCGCCGTTTTTCTTCTGGCCGAAGATGCGGCATATGAGGTCGTAGACAAACCAGCAGACCACCAGAAAACCAAGCGAGGCGGCGATTGCCGCGCCAGCTGACCAGTCGTAGACACTCTTGTCGACCAGAAAGCTGCCCGCATTGAACAGGTAGAGCACGGTGAACAGGCCAAAGCCGGTGAGCCAGGTCGAGTAGCTTTCCCAGTAAAACCAGTGCAGGTGCTCTGGCATCTGCCTGGGCGCGACCAGGTACTTCTGCGGGTGGTAAAAGCCGCCGCCATGCACAGCCCAGAGCTCGCCATCAACGCCCTTGCCGATGAGGTCGGGATCAACCGGCCGGGTCAGGCTGTTGTCGAGAAAAACAAAATAAAACGACGAGCCAATCCAGGCTATCGCCGTGATGACATGGGCCCAGCGCAGCAGCAGGTTGGCCCAGTCGAGCAGATATACGGTGTCCATGACGTCCTTGCAGAGTAGGAAGGCACAGTGCCAATGCACTGCGCTTTCCCCTCACCACTGCGGGCTCTGTAAGGAGTGAACGTCACAACTGCGATGAAGGGTTGTCACACCTTCCACATTGCAGGCTCCGCGGCGACGTTCCGATAATGTATACAGTTTTTTATATTCAAAAGCTGGTGTTTACCCGAAGACCGTAGCAACCATCAGGAGCCGCGGTAAGTCGAGTAGGTCCATGGGCTGACCAGCAGCGGCACGTGGTAATGCCCTTGCGCGTCAGCGATGCCAAAGTCAATCGGCACGACGTCAATAAAGGCCGGCTCCGGCAGCGCAACACCGCGGTTGCGAAAGTAGGCGCCGACCTCGAACAGCAGGCGGTAGTGGCCTGCCGCCATTGAATTTGCGTCTAGCAGCGGGCCGCCGCTGTTGCGTCCATCATGGTTCAAGGTGAAAGTCTTGACCGTCTCGAAAGCTGCGCCAGCCAGCCGCTGCAGCGAAACCTTCATGCCAGCAGCCGGAACGCCATTCATGGTGTCCAGCACGTGGGTACTGAGATGCCCCATAAGAAATACTCCTGTTTAAAACATGTCTGAACTCGCACAAATACAGGTCTGCAATGAGCCGATAAAAGGCCCGGCACTTGCACTTTCGAATACTTGTGTATACACTTTATCACGCACAATGAATACACTCAACAATCAAGCGATCAAGCGCCCCAGGCTTCACGTCGTGAAAGTTCACGACGTGAAGCCTGGGGCGCCAGCCGGCGCCACGCAACGCATCGCGGAATCGATCACAAACGCCATCGTTGAACGTCGCCTGATGCCGGGCACCAAGCTCACCGAGCAGAAGATCGCGGACATTTTCAAGGTGTCGCGCACGATAGTCCGTCAGGCACTCAACCAGCTAAGCCGCGAGCATCTGGTGACTCTCGAGCCGGCGCGCGGGGCTTCTGTGGCCATGCCAAGCATCGAGGAAGCGCATCAGGTGTTTGAAGTCCGCGCCATGATCGAAGCGGCCATGGTGCGCCAACTCTGCGTTCGCATCACCGACCCACAAATCGAGCAGCTTCGATCCCATCTGCGCAACGAACAAGAGGCCATCAAGCGCACCGACGTATCGGGCCGCACGCGTTTGCTTGCAGACTTTCATGTATTGCTGGCCCGCATGCTTGGCAACGAAGTGCTGGCCCAGTGGCTGAGCGACCTGCTAAGCCGATCCTCATTGATCTCGTTGATGTATCAATCGTCACATTCAGCCGGGCACTCCCAGAATGAGCACGTGCACATCGTGGATGCGCTTGAGAAGCGGGACGCCAGCGCAGCTGTGCGATTGATGGAAGACCACATTTCCAGTGTCGAGCGCAATCTCCGCCTCGATCCGGATTCTCTCGACCTCGCCGCCGCGCTGCGGCCCCTTTGATTGGCACTACCATGAGCGTGACATCCACCACCACTTCCCACTACTCGCGCGACCTGAAAGGCTACGGCCGCAACCCGCCCCATGCCAATTGGCCGGGCCGCGCCCGCATTGCGGTCCAGTTTGTACTGAACTACGAAGAAGGCGGCGAAAACTCGGTGCTGCACGGCGATGCCGGCAGCGAGCAGTTCCTGTCCGAGCTGTTCAATCCGCCGGCGTTTCCCGAGCGCCACCTCAGCATGGAAGGCATCTACGAATACGGCTCGCGCGTCGGGGTGTGGCGGCTGCTGCGCGAGTTTGAAAAGCGGAGCCTGCCACTCACCGTTTTCGGCGTCGGCATGGCGCTGGAACGCAGCCCCGAGGTGAGCGCGGCCTTTGTGGAGCTGGGCCACGAAATCGCCTGCCACGGCTGGCGCTGGATCAATTATCAAAACGTCGACGAGGCCACCGAGCGCGAGCACATGGCGCGCGGCATGGAAATCATCGAGCGCATCACCGGCGCACGGCCGCTGGGCTGGTATACCGGTCGCGACAGTCCCCACACGCGCCGGCTGGTGGCAGACCATGGCGGCTTCGAATACGACAGCGACTACTACGGCGACGACCTGCCGTTCTGGCTGCAGGTCGAAAAGACCGACGGCTCGCTCGCTCCGCAGCTGGTGGTCCCCTACACGCTGGACAGCAACGACATGCGCTTTGCGCTGCCCCAGGGTTTCTCGCAGGGCGATGACTTCTTCACTTACCTGCGCGACAGCTTCGACGTGCTCTACGCCGAAGGCGAGGAGCAGCCATCCATGCTGAGCGTCGGCATGCACTGCCGGCTCCTGGGCCGCCCGGGGCGCATGCGCGCGCTGCAGCGCTTTCTGGACCATATCGAGCAACATGACCGCGTCTGGGTGACCCGACGCCTGGACATCGCGCGCCACTGGAAACAGGCGCATCCCTTCAACGCCGAAACGGCCTTCATCTGGCAATCCAAATGATTACGCTGAACCAACTCAACGAGGCCTCTCAGGCCGAATTCGTCCAGTTGCTGGACGGCACTTACGAGCATTCGCCCTGGATAGCGGAGCAGGCCTGGGCCAAGCGCCCCTTCACCAGCCTGGACCAGCTCAAGCTGGCGCTGGTGCAGGGCGTGCGCGACGGCGGCAGGGCACCCCAGTTCGCCTTGATTCACGCCCACCCGGAATTGGCCGGCAAGGCGATGGTCAGCAAGACGCTGACCGCCGAATCCACTAACGAACAGAGCACAGCCGGTCTGACTGACTGCTCGCTTGATGAGCTTGCGCAGATTCAGCAACTCAACGCCGACTACAACGCCAAATTCGGCTTCCCTTTCATCCTGGCGGTACGCGGCCCGCGCGGCCTGGGCCTGGCCAAGGCCGAGATCATCGCCACTTTCGCGCGCCGGCTGGATAACCACCCCGACTTCGAACTGGCCGAGGCACTGCGCAACATCCACCGCATCGCGGAAATCCGCCTCAACGACAAGCTGGGCCACACGCCCGATCTTGGCAACCTGGTGTGGGACTGGGCCGAGCGCCTGAGCACCCACAGCGATCCCGGTTACGCCGAGCGCGGCGAACTAACCGTGACCTATTTGACCGACGCGCACCGCGCTTGCGCGCAGCGTCTGTCGCACTGGATGCGCGAGGACTGCGGCTTTGACGAGGTGGCCATTGACGCCGTCGGCAACGTCGTCGGCATCTACCACGGCAGCGACCCGCAGGCCAGGCGCCTGCTGACCGGTTCGCACTACGACACGGTGCGCAACGGCGGCAAATACGACGGCCGTTTGGGCATTTTCGTTCCCATGGCCTGTGTGCGCGAGTTGCACCGCCAGGGTCGCCGCCTGCCCTACGGCTTCGAGGTGGTCGGCTTCGCCGAAGAGGAAGGCCAGCGCTACAAGGCGGTCTTTCTCGGTTCGGGTGCGCTGACGGGCCACTTTGACATGGCCTGGCTGGACCAGAAGGACGCCGATGGCGTCACGATGCGCGAGGCCATCAACCATGCGGGACTATGCATTGACGATATTCCCAAGCTGCAGCGCGATCCGGCCAATTACCTCGGTTTTGTCGAGGTGCATATCGAGCAGGGCCCCGTCCTGAATGAAATCGACCTGCCCCTGGGCATCGTGACCTCGATCAACGGCAGCATGCGCTACGTCGGTGAAATCATCGGCATGGCCAGCCATGCCGGCACCACGCCCATGGACCGCCGCCGCGACGCGGCCACCGCCGCTGCGGAGCTGGCCCTGTATGTCGAGAAGCGCGGCGCCAGTGTGCCGCACCTGGTCGCCACCATCGGCATGCTCGAGGTGCCCAACGGCTCACCCAACGTCGTGCCGGGCCGCTGCAAATTCAGCCTTGATGTGCGCGCCACCACCAACGAGGTACGCGACGCCTGCGCCGCCGACATCCGCAACGAACTGCAAGCCATCTGCGAGCGTCGCGGCCTGCATTACAAGCTGGAAGAAACCATGCGTGCCGCCGCCGCGCCCAGCGCGGCAGAATGGCAGCAGCGCTGGGAACGCGCGGTCGAGGCGCTGGGCTTGCCGGTTTTCCGCATGCCCAGCGGCGCCGGCCACGACGCCATGAAACTGCACGAAATCATGCCGCAGGCCATGCTCTTCATGCGCGGCCTGAACGCCGGCATCAGCCACAACCCGCTGGAAGCCATCACCAACGACGACACCGATCTGTGCGTTCGCGCCTTCCAGAACCTGCTTGACCAACTCGCTACGGAACTCCAATGACCACTGCTACCCAAAATAACGCGCTCGACGCGTGGATCGACGCTCACTTTGACGAAGAGGTCAAATTCCTGCAGGCGCTGGTGCGCGTGCCCACCGACACGCCACCGGGCAACAACGCCCCGCATGCCGAGCGCACCGCCGAGCTGCTCAAGGGCTTCGGCTTCGAGGCTGAAAAGCATCAAGTGCCGGCCCAGGAAGTCAAAGACTACGGCATGGAGTCCATCACCAACCTGGTCGTTCGCCGCAAGTACGGCGAAGGCCGGACCATTGCCCTGAACGCGCACGGTGACGTGGTGCCGCCCGGCGACGGCTGGACCCACGACCCCTACGGCGCAGAAATCGTCGATGGCAAGCTCTATGGCCGCGCCTCGGCCGTCAGCAAGTCCGACTTCGCCACCTACACCTTTGCCGTTCGCGCCCTCGAAGCGCTGGGCCTGCCGCTGAAGGGCGGCATTGAATTGCTATTCACCTACGACGAGGAATTCGGCGGCGAACTCGGCCCCGGCTGGCTGCTGCGCAACAAACTGAGCCAGCCCGACTTCCTGATTGCCGCCGGCTTCGCCTACCAGGTCATCACGGCCCACAACGGCTGCCTGCAGATGGAAGTCACGGTGCATGGCAAGATGGCGCACGCCGCAATTCCCCACACCGGCATTGATGCCTTGCAGGGCGCCACCGCGATCCTGAATGCGCTGTACCAGCAGAACCAGCTCTACCTGTCCATCAGCTCAAAGATCGAAGGCATCAACCACCCTTACCTCAACGTCGGTCGTATCGAGGGCGGCACCAACACCAATGTGGTGCCCGGCAAGGTGGTGCTCAAGCTGGACCGCCGCATGATCCCTGAGGAAAATCCGGTGGAAGTCGAGGCCGATGTGCGCCGCGTCATCGCCGAGGGCGCAGCAACGATGCCTGGCATCACGGTCGAGATCAGGCGTCTGCTGATGGCCGATTCGTGGAAGCCCGACGCACGCAATGCCGAACTGGTGCAAGCCTTGCAAAAGCACGGCGAGCAGGTGTTGGGCGAGCCGGTTCCCACCTCGGGCACACCGCTGTACACCGACGTGCGCCTGTTTGGCGCGGCCGGCGTGCCTGCCGCCATCTACGGCGCTGGCCCGCGCACGGTCTTTGAAAGCAACGCCAAGCGCTCGGACGAGCACCTGGTGCTGGAAGACCTGCGCCGCGCCACCAAGGTGGTGGCGCGCGCCCTGTTTGAAATGCTTCACTAAGCAGAAGATAGGCAAATGACAGGTCGACACACCGGCCTGTCGAACTAAAAAAGGCTGCGTATATCGCAGCCTTTTTTGTATCCTCAACGGGTTCTTTAAACCGAACTTTGACGCTGCCGAAACGTAAGTGCTTGTCCCGCTTGAACTTTTCGTTCTCGGGATGCGCGGCTACTGGGTACAAGCCGGGTTGAGCGCGAGTAGCCCGAAGGCTTTGGCC
>JBKJKI010000293.1:0-22202 GCA_046597475.1 Polaromonas sp.
CCTTCGGTGCGGCACAGGTAATGAAAGGCTTCGAGCGCTTCGGTGTCGGTGATGCCGACATATTCGGCACGGCCAATGTCTTTCAAAAACGCGTGCTCGGGGCCAACGCCGGGGTAATCCAGGCCGGCGCTGATGCTGTGCGTCCCGGTGACCTGGCCGTCGTCGTTTTGCAGCACATAAGTGCGGTTGCCGTGCAGCACGCCAGGCAGGCCGCGTTGCAGCGAGGCCGAATGCTTGCCGCTGTCCAGCCCTTCGCCGGCGGCTTCCACGCCAATCAGCCGGGTTTGCGCGTGCGAGATGTAGGGATGGAAAATGCCCATGGCATTGCTACCGCCGCCGACGCAGGCAATCACCGCATCGGGCTGCTTGCCGCTGGTCATCTCGGGCATCTGGCTCAGGCACTCGATGCCAATCACGCTCTGGAAGTCGCGCACCATCATGGGATAGGGGTGCGGGCCGGCCACGGTGCCAATGATGTAGAAGGTGTTGTCCACGTTGGCCACCCAGTCGCGCATGGCTTCATTGAGCGCATCTTTCAGTGTCTTGCTGCCCGACTCCACCGGCACGACAGTGGCGCCCAGCAGGTTCATGCGGTAGACGTTGGGGCTCTGGCGCCTGACGTCCTCGCTGCCCATGTAGACCACGCATTCCAGGCCGTAGCGCGCGCAAATGGTGGCGGTGGCCACGCCGTGCTGGCCGGCGCCGGTTTCGGCAATGATTCGCTGCTTGCCCATGCGGCGCGCCAGCATGGCTTGGCCTATGGTGTTGTTGATCTTGTGCGCGCCGGTGTGATTGAGGTCTTCGCGCTTGAGGTATATCTGCGCGCCGCCCTGCTCGCGGCTCATGCGCGCCGCGTGATAAATCGGCGAGGGGCGGCCGACGAAGTGCTTCAGCTCGTAGTTGAATTCAGCCAGGAATTCGGGGTCATGCTGGAATTTGGCGTAAGCGGCTTTCAGCTCATTGATGGCATGCGTCAGGGTTTCTGAAACGAAGCTGCCGCCATAAATTCCGAAATGGCCGGCAAGGTCAGGTTGGTGATAGTCGTACATGATGAATGGGATTCTTCGCAAGTTGTTCATCGGCGGCGCGCACTGCCGCAACGAATTGATTGATTTTTTCGGCGCTCTTGATTCCCCGGGAAATCTCGACGCCAGAGCTCACATCAACGGCCAGTGTCCTGCAACGCGGCCTGACTTGCAAAATGCCATCGGTCACGTTTGCAGGCGTCAACCCACCAGACAAAACGAGGTGAGCGTTGACGCTTGGAGGCAGAAGTGACCAATTGAATGCTTTTCCGCCGCCGCCGAATCCCTCGACATGGGCGTCGAGCAGTATGGCTTGGGCTGCCGAGTAATCTTGTGCGTATTTTAGGAGATCAAAGCGGGCGCCGCCCGGCTCCGGGCTTTCGTCCAGGGGAATGCGGGCGGCGCGCAGGAAAGGCCTGCCCGCCCGCAGGCAGTCTTCAGGCGATTCATCACCATGGAATTGCAGCAATGCGCAAGGAATACGGGTGCAGCTTGCTATTATTTCTGTAGCGGAGGCGTTGACGAACAACAGCACCGGGGTGACGAAGGGCGGCAGGCGGGCGGCCAGTGCGGCCGCGCGATCCACCGAGACATAGCGCGGGCTGGGCGCATACATGACAAAGCCGACCGCATCGGCCCCGGCAGCCACGGCTGCATCGACGTCCTCCTCGCGGGTCAGGCCGCAAATCTTGATGCGGGTGCGATACGCCCCCACGCTTGCCACTCCATGTGCGGCGCTGCCCTTTTCACTGCCAGGAGGGGCTGAACTTGCCTGGGGCGGCCCTTCGCTGCGGTTGCTGGCTAACTTTCTCGTTGAAATTGTCATGGCAGCCAATCATAAGCCGCCGTTTGCGTTGGCAAGCCGTAGCGTTCTTCGTAGACAGGGCCCAAAAAATACAGTCCGCTGGGAGAGAAGGTCGGGGCTGCGACATTGCGGCTGCGCGCGGCAAGCACTTGCGCCATCCAGTCGGGTGGGTGTTTGCCCTGGCCAACCGCCATCAGGCAACCCATGATGTTGCGGATCATGTGGTGCAGGAAGGCGTTGGCCTCAAACTCGAAGCGCCAGTATGCTGAACGTCCGTCTGGAGCAGCCCTGCGGGAGATGTCGATGCGCGAAATGGTCTTGACCGGCGACCTGGCCTGGCACTGCGCGGCCCGAAATGAACTGAAGTCGTGCTCGCCCAGCAGATGCAGGGTGGCTAGTTGCATTGCCTCGCCGTCCAGCGGGCGGTAGACCCAGCCAACCCGCCCGGCCTCCACACTGGGGCGTATGGCGGATTCGAGCACCACGTAGGCGTAGCGGCGCGCGACCGCGCTGCCGCGTGAATGGAACTCACCAGGCACCTGCCGGGCCCACTGAACGGCTATGTCCGGGGGTAAAAAGGCGTTGGTGCCACGCACCCACGATGCCGTTTCACGTTGCACCAGGGTATCGAAATGCACGACCTGCATCAGGGCGTGGACACCGGCGTCGGTGCGTCCCGCGCACAGCGTGCGCACTGGCTGGGCGGCGAACTTGCCCAGCGCCAGCTCCAGTCTGTCCTGCACGGTTTTTCCCGAAAGCTGGCTCTGCCAGCCTTCGTAGGCACCGCCGCCGTAGCTGAGGCCGAGCGCAATCCTCATGGTCGATGGCCCGCTGGTGAGTACCCCACCAGCGTTCAGGCCGGCGTGCAACACCATGCCAGGCTCACGAGAGCGCGTTGAGAAATGCCTGGGCCTTGGCTTTCAAGGGGCCGCTGGCTTTGGCCAGCACCTCGTCGGCCAGTGATCTGGCGCCATCGGAGTCGCCCAGGGCGCGGAATTCTTCGGCCAGCAGGAACTTGATCTCCAGCGGGTCCTCTCCGTTGTCCGCCGCGGCAGGGTCGGGCGCCTGCGTGGTAGGTCCCAGATCAAGAGAGAGCGAACTCATGTCAAATTCGAGCATGCCGCTGTCTGCGGGTGTCGCCGTATGCGCTCCGGACACAGCAAGCGGCAAGGGCTTGGTAAACGACTCCGTGGTGAAGTCCATGCCGTCCGATAGGAAATCGAAGTCCTGGGCGGCAGGCTCTTTGGACACCAGGGGATGCACCGCCGCAGAAACGCCCGGCAGGGCTGCCGTGGCTCGGCCGAAATCCAGATCGAGGTCCAGGTCCAGGTCATGAAGGGAAGCTGGCAGGGGCGACTCCTTGATCGGTGATGGCACGGCGGGGGGCTGTTCGTAGGGCGAAGACACCGTGATGGCGGCAGGCGCGGTGACCCTTTCAGGCTGCTCGTCCATCGAGAAATCCAGGTCCAGGTCGACGGTGCGCAGTGGTGACTGAGCGACTTCAGCCGCAAGGCCCGCTGCGGCCACATCAGCGCCAATCGGCGCGTCATGCGTCCGCACATTGGCTGCGGGCGTTCCGTTGGTCTGGTACATCGGGTTGGCCGGATCAAGCTGGCGGCCCGCCTCGGCAATATAAGCCCATTCGGGGCCATAACCCCGGGTCAGCTTGAAGGCATCTGTCGCCACGCCTTCAAACGCCTTGGTGTCCTGGCGTTTGGCGTAGATCTCCAGCAGTTTGGCGTGAATCGCGACGCGCGCCGGATGCGAACGCAAGGCTTCCCTGAGAATTTCTTCGGCCTGCAGATCGCGTCCGTAGGCCAGGTAAACATCGGCCTCGGCGACGGGGTCCACGTCGCCGGCCGCATCCAGCTGGCTTGAGGTATAGGCCATGGACGAGCCGGTTACATGGTTTTCGCTGGTATCGATGCGCTGCCCGCCGCTGGCACCAAAGAAGGAGTCCGGCTGCAGACGGCTCTCAAGAAAGGAACTGTCGACCTGGCCCTTCTTGCTGCTCTGGCGGTAGCGATAAAGCCCGAAACCCGCCAGCAGGGCCAGTAGTGCGGCGATACCCGGCAGAAGCAGCGGGTTCTCCAGCAGCTGGTCCATCAAGCCCGGCTCGGGCGCGGGGGTGACAGCAAGCGCCACGGGTTTCTTGAGCACCGCAGGTGCTGCGGCGCTGGCTGCTGCGGTCGCAAGCGGCGCAGAGCCTGACGACGCTGCCGATGCGGGAACCACCGCCTTTGCGGCGCTGGCTATGCTGGGGTCTGGCGCGTTCGACGCCGGGGCCTCAGGCGCAGGGCTCGCTACGGCGGCGGGCGCAGGAGTTGGCGTTGTCAGGCCCGAAGGCGCTGGTGCGGCAATGCCTGCCGTGACCTGGGACTGTCCAGCGGAAGGAGCCGCTCCGGGTGCTGCGTTCAGCTTGTTCAGATCGGCAATGTTCTTGGACAATTCCGCGATGCGGCTTGCCGCCGCCTTGGCTTCCCTGTCCCTGGCGATCTTTTCCTCGTTCGCCGAGGCCGGCTTGCCCTGCACCTGGCCCTTGGACAGCGTCAGCTTGTCGGGGGTGGCATTGGCCGGCGCCCGGTCTTCCACTTTCGCCTGCACCTTGCCGCCCGCCTGGCGGTCTGCGCCGTCGATCTGGGTCGTGGGGGCATTTCCGGCCAGCTTGCGGCGAAAGGCGTTGAAATCCTTGCTTTGCGCCACGATGGTCTGGCTGGCTTCGCTGGCTGAAACTGCGCTTGCAGCCGCCGCACCGGGAATATCCAGCACGGCGCCGGATTTGATGCGGTTGATGTTGCCACCGATGAACGCATCGGGGTTGCTGCGCAGCAGCGCCACCAGCATCTGGTCGAGCGAGACGCTTGAGGGCTTGTTCAGCGCGGCGATTTTGCCCGCGGTGTCGCCGTTTTTGACTGTCAGCTGCTTGTCGCCTGCGGGCGCTCTCTCGACCGCAGCTGCCTTGGCCACCGAAGCCTTGACGGATGGGGCGGGCCGCAGCGCGGTCGCGGGAGGTACGGAGGATGAAGGTGCCTGGGGTCTGGCGGCCGGGGCAGCGGTCACCGGCACCCTGGGCAGCAGGGCTGCGCTGGGCTCTACCGGTGCTGCGCGCGCGCGCAGATTGGGCGGGTCCAGCAGCATGGTGTAGTCGCGGCTGATGCGGCCGGACGCCCAGTTGGCCTCAATGATCAGGTCCACAAAAGGCTCGGTGACAGGTCGGCTGCTTGTCAATCGAAGGTAGGCCCGGCCATCGGCGCGGCGCAGAAGCCTGACGTCAAGGCCGGCAGCCACCACCGCGTTGTATTCGAGTCCCGCCGCCTTGAATGCTTCTTGCGGGGCAACGCCGGCCTTGAGGCTGGCGGCTTCCTCCGCGTTGATGTCGGCAATGTCGACTTCTGCACGCAGCGGCTCACCCAATGCGGATTGAACGGTAATGCGCCCGAGCGCGAGCGCATGCGCTTCAAGGCTAGCCAGGCTGCCCAGTAATGCAACGGCACTTGCCAGGACGCCAATGCGCCAACGACCGCTATTTTTCATGGGGTTTTGAGCCTCCAGCGCTCGGTCTGCATGTAACTTGATTCTGCTTGTGGGCACAAAAACCTTGATGCGAATTTTCGTAAAACAACCTTAACATCAAGGCATTAGGCTGACAAGCTAAGACATCGCTTAAGTTTTGACACGGTGGGTAAGCACGGGCTTACATGTTGCGGCCGTTGCCTGCGGACAACGGAAACCGGCTTATGGTTGCAAATGAGCGGCGGCTGCCAAACCGCCGCCTGGCTCACAACTTTCAGGCTTGCAGAAGAATTCGCAGCATGCGGCGCAGGGGTTCAGCGGCGCCCCAGAGCAGCTGGTCACCAACCGTGAAAGCGCCCAGGTAGTCTGGCCCCATGGCCAGCTTGCGCAGGCGTCCCACCGGAATCTGCAGGGTGCCGGTGACGGCGACCGGTGTCAGGTCCTTGATCGAGGCTTCACGCGTGTTGGCTACCACCTTGACCCAGGCGTTGTCGGCGGCAATCATGGCCTCGATATCGGCCAGTGGAACGTCTTTCTTGAGCTTGAAGGTCAGCGCCTGGCTGTGGCAGCGCATCGCGCCAATGCGCACGCAAAAACCATCGACCGGCGTTTCGGCCGTGCCAAAAGCCGCACCCTGGCCCAGGATCTTGTTGGTCTCGGCGCCGGCCTTCCATTCTTCCTTGCTCATGCCGTCGCCCAGATCCTTGTCGATCCAGGGAATCAGGCTGCCGCCCAGCGGTACGCCGAAGTTCGCCGTTTCGGAAGCGGACAGAGACTGCTGTTTGGCCAGAATGCGGCGGTCAATTTCCAGGATGGCTGATTTCGGGTCGTCCAGCAGGGCCTTGACTTCGCCGTTAAGCCTGCCGAATTGCGTGAGCAGTTCGCGCATGTGCTGCGCGCCGCCGCCGGAAGCGGCCTGGTAGGTCATGCTGGTCATCCACTCGACCAGGCCGGCCTTGTACAGCGCGCCCACGCCCATCAGCATGCAACTGACGGTGCAGTTGCCGCCGACCCAGTTGTTGCCGCCCCTGGCCAGCGCGTTCTTGATGACCGGCAGGTTGGCCGGGTCCAGGATGATGACCGCGTCGTCGTTCATGCGCAGCGTGGAGGCCGCGTCAATCCAGTGGCCGGTCCAGCCGGCGGCGCGCAGCTTGGGAAATACGTCGGACGTGTAGTCGCCGCCTTGTGCGGTGATGATGATGTCGCACTTCTTCAGGGCCTCAATGTCGTAGGCGTCCTTGAGCGTGGTTTCGTTCTTCGCCTGGGATGGGGCTTTGCCGCCGACGTTCGAGGTCGAGAAGAAAACCGGTTCGATCAGCTCGAAGTCACCTTCGGCCTGCATGCGGTCGATCAGCACCGAGCCGACCATGCCGCGCCAGCCGACGAGTCCTGTGAGATTGCCTTTGAGTTTCATGTTAATCATGACGAAGAGCCCTTCAAAAAGTACGAAAAAATCGGCTTTTCTGGCCCGGCTCATCGGGCCGGCGGGCACGACGAACCAGGCTTGCTAGCCTTTAATGGTGGTCGTTTTGGTGATCTGGGCAGCAAGCGGCGCCCGGCCCGGCGCGCGTGAGGCGGCGCCGCGGGGTGGGGGAACAGCTTGCTTGCTCATGGCTCCGATTGTAGCCAGGCTTGCTTAGCCTTGACTGACGAGCGCCTTGACCACGGCGTCGCCCATCTGCGCGGTGCCTACCCGGGTCGTGCTTTCGCTGTAAATGTCGGGTGTGCGCAATCCTTGGGTCAGCACGGCATCGACGGCTTTTTCAATGCGGGCGGCGGCTTCGGGCTGGTTCAGGCTGAAGCGCAGCATCATGGCTGCGCTCAAAATGGTGGCCAGCGGATTGGCCACGCCCTTGCCGGCGATGTCGGGCGCGCTGCCGTGACTCGGTTCGTACAGGCCCTGGTTCTTGTCGTTCAGGCTGGCCGAGGGCAGCATGCCGATAGAGCCGGTCAGCATGGCGGCGGCGTCGCTCAGGATGTCGCCAAACATGTTGCCGGTGACCACCACGTCGAACTTCTTGGGCGCCTTGACCAGTTGCATGGCGGCGTTGTCGACATACATGTGGTCCAGCGCCACGTCGGGGTATTGCAGGCCGATTTCGGTGACCACGTCTTTCCAGAGCTGGAAGGTTTCCAGCACATTGGCCTTGTCGACGCTGGTCACACGTTTGTCACGTTTGCGCGCCGCCTGAAAAGCCACATGGGCAATGCGCTCGATCTCGGGGCGCGAGTAACGCATGGTGTCGAAGGCTTCTTCTGCGCCCGGAAAGTGGCCGTCGGTGGCAATGCGGCGGCCGCGCGGCTGGCCGAAGTAAATGTCGCCGGTCAGCTCGCGGATGATCAGGATGTCCAGGCCGGACACCAGCTCGCGTTTCAGGCTGGAGGCGTCGACCAGCTGCGCATAGCAGATGGCCGGGCGGAAGTTGGCGAACAGGCCCAGGTTCTTGCGCAGGCCCAAAATGGCCTGCTCGGGGCGCAGCGGACGGTCCAGCGTGTCGTATTTCCAGTCGCCGACCGCGCCGAACAGGATGGCATCGGCGCCCTTGGCGAGTTTCAGCGTGCTCTCGGGCAGCGGGTGGCCGTGCGCCTCATAGGCGGCACCGCCAACCAGCGCGGTCTCCAGCTCAAGCTTCAGGTCCAGAACCTTCAGGACCTTGACGGCCTCGGCGACGATTTCGGTGCCGATGCCGTCACCGGGAAGAATTGCGATTTTCATGGGTACTATCTTTTTTATAGCTGCTTATGCCCGTATTACCTGGGTATGAGCATGATTTGATTGATAAATGACGAGATTTCAGCCTGGCAGGGTGTGCGCCAGCCAGGGCTTGCTTGCCAGGCGCTCGGCTTCAAAGGCCTTGATCTTGTCACTCTGGCGCAAGGTCAGGCCGATGTCGTCCAGGCCATTGAGCAGGCAGTATTTGCGGAAGGCTTCCACATGGAAGGAAATCTCTTCGCCTTGCGCCTTAACGATCACCTGGCGCTCCAGGTCGATGGTCAGCAGGTAGCCGGGGAAGGCCAGGGCCTCGTCAAACAATTGCGCTACCTGCGCCTCGGGCAGCACGATGGGCAGCAGCCCGTTCTTGAAGCTGTTGTTGAAAAAGATGTCGGCGTAGCTGGGCGCGATGATGGCGCGAAAGCCGTATTGGTCGAGCGCCCAGGGTGCATGCTCGCGTGACGAGCCGCAGCCGAAGTTCTTGCGCGCCAGCAGGATGGAAGCGCCCGCGTAGCGCGGCTGGTTCAGCACAAAGTCGGGTTTCGGCTTGCGGCTGGCCGGGTCCTGCCCCGGAAAGCCGGCATCCAGGTAACGCCAGGCATCAAACAGGTTGGGGCCGAAGCCTGTCTTGCGTATGGATTTGAGAAACTGCTTGGGGATGATGGCGTCGGTATCGACATTCTCGCGGTCCATGGGGGCGACCAGGCCCTTGTGTACGGTGAATTTCTGCATGATGGATCTCTTCGGATTCAGGCGAATTTACGGATGTCGACAAAGTGGCCGTGCACGGCCGCCGCCGCCGCCATGGCCGGGCTGACCAGGTGGGTTCGGCCGCCGGCGCCCTGCCGGCCTTCGAAGTTGCGATTGCTGGTGGAAGCGCAGCGCTCGCCCGGCTCCAGCCGGTCGGCGTTCATGGCCAGGCACATGGAGCAGCCGGGTTCGCGCCACTCGAAGCCTGCAGCGATAAAAATCTTGTCCAGGCCTTCGCGCTCGGCCTGTTCCTTGACCAGGCCGGAGCCCGGCACGACCATGGCCAGCTTGATGTTCTTGGCGACTTTCTGGCCCAGCTTTTTCACGATGGCGGCGGCCTCGCGCATGTCCTCGATGCGGCTGTTGGTGCAGGAGCCGATGAAGACCTTGTCGACGTAGAGGTCGTTCAAGGCCTTGCCCGGCTCCAGGCCCATGTATTTCAGGGCACGCTCGATCGCGTCACGCTTGTTGGCGTCTTTTTCCTTGTCAGGGTCGGGCACGCGGTCTTCAATCGACAGCACCATTTCGGGCGAGGTGCCCCAGCTGACCTGCGGCAGAATCTGGCTGGCGTCGAGTTCGACCACGGCATCGAATGTGGCATCGGCGTCAGACTGCAGTGTGCTCCAGTACCGCACGGCCTGCTCCCACTCAAGACCGGTGGGTGCCAGCGGGCGGCCTTTCACGTAGGCTATGGTTTTGGCGTCCACGGCGACCAAGCCGGCGCGCGCGCCGCCTTCGATCGCCATGTTGCAGACCGTCATGCGGCCCTCCATGCTGAGCTCGCGAATCGCCGAGCCGGCGAATTCGATGGTGTAGCCGGTGCCGCCTGCCGTGCCTATCTTGCCAATGATGGCCAGCACGATGTCCTTGGCGGTCACGCCGGGCGTGCATTTGCCTTCGACCCTGATCAGCATGTTCTTGGCCTTCTTGGCCAGCAGGGTTTGCGTCGCCATGACGTGCTCGACCTCGCTGGTGCCTATGCCGTGGGCCAGTGCGCCAAACGCGCCGTGGGTGGAGGTGTGCGAGTCACCGCAGACGACGGTCATGCCGGGCAGGGTTGCGCCCTGTTCGGGGCCTATGACATGCACGATGCCCTGGCGTTTGGACAGGAAGGGAAAGAAGGCGGCGGCGCCGAATTCCTTGATGTTGGCGTCCAGCGTGGTGATCTGCTCCTTGCTGACCAGGTCGGTGATGCCGTCGTAGCCCAGCTCCCAGCCGGTGGTGGGCGTGTTGTGGTCGGCGGTGGCGACGATGGAGCTGATGCGCCAGACCTTGCGGCCGGCTTCGCGCAGGCCTTCGAAGGCCTGCGGGCTGGTGACTTCATGCACCAGGTGGCGGTCGATGTAGAGAATGGCCGTGCCGTCGTCTTCGGTGTGAACGACGTGCTCGTCCCAGATCTTGTCGTAAAGGGTGCGTCCCATGTGGTTTTCCTTCCTGGTCTCGGTTTTGGGTAATTTTAGGCGGGCGAGGGGGCGAGCGCCGCGATGCCCGATGGCGGATGCAGTGCTTGTGGCGGGTTCTGCGTGAGGTGATCGACCAGCAGCCGGGCCGTCAGCGGCAGGGTGGAAAAATCCCTTGCCACCAGTTCGATCCGGCGCGTCGCCCAGTCGTCCAGCAGCTCGATCGATTCGAGCTTGCCCACGCCGTGCATCAGGTCAAAGGCGCGCTGCGGCATCACGCCGACGCCCAGGCCGTTGTGAATCATGCGGCACATGGCGTCCAGCCCCGTCACATGGATGCGCAGCTTGATGCTGCGTCCCACGTCGGCGGCGGCCTGGCGCATGGCCAGGTAAATCGAGCTGTTGGAGTGCAGCCCGACCTGGTCGAAACCCAGTGCTGCTTCAAAATTAATAGCGCCTAGTGCACACAGTGCGTGGCCTGTTGGCACAATCAGTACTAACTTGTCAGTGCGGTACGGCCTTGTTTGCAGCTCGCCCGTTCCGCTGGCGGTATTGCAGATGCCCAGGTCGGCAGTGCCTTCCTGCACGGCACGAACCACCTCGGTGCTCAGGTGCTCCTCCAGGTCGATCTTGACTTCGGAGCGCTGGCGTATGAAGGCGCCCAGGTCCTCGGGCAGAAACTGTACGATGGCCGAGATGCTGGCGTGCACGCGCACATGGCCGCGCACCCCGTCGGCGTATTCGCTGAGTTCGCCCTGCATTTTTTCCAGGCTGAACAGCACCGAGCGCGCGTGGTGCAAGAGGCTTTCGCCCGCCGGTGTCAGGTCAACGCCGCGGGTGTGGCGGTAGAGCAGCGGCGTGTCCAGCGTGGCTTCCAGGTCGGACAGGCGCTTGCTGACGGCAGAGGCGGCGATGAATTCGCGCTCGGCGGTCTTGCCAATGCTGCCCAGCTCGCAGACGGCCACGAAGAGCTGAAGCGAGGTCAGGTCGATGCGGCGGGCGAAATTGCGTTCTGAGCTTTTGACGGACATGGGCGTGGATATGGGTATGAGGTCATCGTGTTTCGCGATGAATGCATATTTTGCCGCTTAACGAATGTCTTTGTCATCGTAATGCACGATGCCTAGCCTGCCAAAGTGCTGTCTGGGCGGGCGCCAACACGGCATTTCTGCCTGATTTTCAGCCTTTTAACGCTATTGTCCAATAGTCACGGCCATTTGTTGCTATTAAAAGCATAGCTTCACGCGTTAAAAAGCCCGCCAGATGTTGCCATCTTGCGGGCTTGCTGCGAAGGCTGGGGGCTTAGCGTTGGCCCATGGGCTTCACGTCACGCGGCACCGAGCCGGTGAACAGCTGGCGTGGCCGGCCAATCTTGTACTCGGGGTCACCGATCATCTCGTTGAGCTGGGCGATCCAGCCGACGGTGCGGGCCAGTGCGAAAACCGCGGTGAACAGCGGCACCGGAATGCCGATGGCGCGCTGCACGATGCCGGAGTAGAAGTCGACGTTGGGGTAAAGCTTGCGCGACACGAAGTAGTCGTCTTCCAGTGCAATCTTCTCCAGCGCCATCGCCAGTTTGAACAGCGGGTCGTTTTCCAGGCCCATCTCGTGCAGCACCTCCTTGCAGGTTTCCTGCATCAGCTTGGCGCGCGGGTCGTAGTTCTTGTAGACGCGGTGACCAAAACCCATCAGCTTGACGCCGGAGTTCTTGTCCTTGACCTGCTTGATGAATTCGCCGATGTTCTCGACGCCGCCGTTTTTCTGGATGTCGCCCAGCATGTTCAGCGCCGCTTCATTGGCACCGCCGTGGGCCGGGCCCCAGAGGCAGGCGACGCCGGCAGCAATGGCTGCAAACGGGTTGGTGCCGGAAGAGCCGCACAGGCGCACCGTGGAGGTCGATGCGTTTTGCTCATGGTCGGCGTGCAGGATGAAGATGCGGTCCAGGGCGCGTTCAAGCACCGGGTTGACCTTGTACTCTTCGCACGGCGTGGCAAACATCATGTGCAGGAAGTTGCCGGCGTAGCTCAAGTTGTTCCTGGGGTACATATAGGGCTGGCCCATCGTGTACTTGTAGGCCATGGCGACCAGCGTGGGCATCTTGGCGATCAGGCGGATGGCCGAGATGTCGCGGTGCTCTGGGTTGGTGATGTCGGTGCTGTCATGGTAGAAGGCCGACAGGGCGCCGACCAGGCCGGTCATGATGGCCATCGGGTGCGCGTCACGGCGGAAACCACGCAGGAAGAACTGCATCTGCTCGTTGACCATGGTGTGGTTGGTCACGCGGCTGACAAAATCCTTTTTCTGGTCGCCGTTGGGCAATTCGCCGTAGAGCAGCAGATGGCAGGTTTCCATGTAGTCGCAGTTGGTGGCGAGCTGCTCTATGGGGTAACCGCGGTACAGCAATTCGCCCTTGTCCCCGTCAATATAGGTGATGGCCGACTGACAGGCTGCAGTCGACAGGAAACCCGGGTCATAGGTGAACATGCCGGTCTGCGCGTAGAGCTTGCGGATGTCCACCACTTCGGGCCCCACGCTGCCCTGGTAAACCGGCAGTTCGATGCTGGGGCTTCCGTTGCTGAAGGACAGGGTGGCTTTGTTGTCAACTAGCTTCATTTTCTGCTTCTTTCTTTCAAATCAAATCAAATTGACCAATCGGGACTGGCGCATCGTCAGGAGGGCATCGCTGCAGGCCGCAGCAAATCGAGTACTTCCAGCGCTTCCGATGTGGTGGCGCTGATCTGGGCATTCGCATCCAAAAGCTGGCCGGGCTCTTTGCGCCTGAGCAGCAGGTCCAACAAATCATTGTCCGACAGATCCATTAAATCACTCAAGCCTTGGGCTTGCCTGACGCTGAGTGTCACTTCGTAACGGCGGAAAAACTGCTCGATAAGCAGATCGTTTTCAAGAAGGCCGCGGCGGCAGCGCCACTTCAGCTTGCTGAGGCTGCGTTCGTCCAACAGCGCGTCTATTGTGTTCATTGCACGCAGTGAACAGCGAGGGGAGCCATCGGCCGCCGCGCCGGGCCGCCCCAAGCAAGGCCAGCCCCCTCGGGGGGCAGCGCATTACACGAAGTGAACAGCGTGGGGGCCATATCTCTAGACAGTCCGCAAGACCATCATTTCCTTGATCTTGCCAATCGCGCGGGTCGGATTCAGGCCTTTGGGGCAGACGTCAACGCAGTTCATGATGGTGTGGCAGCGAAACAGGCGGTACGGGTCTTCAAGATTGTCGAGCCGCTCGGCAGTCGCTTCGTCGCGGCTATCGGCCAGGAAACGATAGGCCTGCAGCAGGCCGGCGGGCCCGACGAATTTGTCAGGATTCCACCAGAAGCTGGGGCAGGCCGTGGAGCAGCTGGCGCACAGAATGCACTCGTACAGGCCATTGAGTTCTTCGCGCTCTTCCGGGCTTTGCAGGCGCTCTTTTTCGGGCGGCGGGTTGTCGTTGATCAGGTAGGGCTTGATCGAGTTGTACTGCTTGAAGAACTGCGTCATGTCGACGATCAGATCGCGCACCACCGGCAGGCCGGGCAGCGGCTTGAGCACGATGTCGCCCTTGAGCGTCAGCATGTTGGTCAGGCAGGCCAGACCGTTCTTGCCGTTGATGTTCATGGCGTCCGAGCCGCAAACGCCTTCGCGGCAGGAGCGGCGAAAGGAGATCGTCGGGTCTTGCGCCTTGAGCTTCATCAAAGCGTCCAGCAGCATGCGCTCATGGCCGTCGAGTTCGACCTCGATGGTCTGCATGTAGGGCTTGGCGTCGGTGTCCGGGTCGTAGCGGTAAATCTGGAAAGTACGTTTGGTCATCGGGGTTCTCGCTTCTTTCGATTTTTTGGGTCGCAGGCGCTTGTTTAGAACGTACGTGTTTTCATGGGCACGGACGCGACCGTCAGGGGGGTCATCTGCACGGGCTTGTAGGCCAGACGATTCCCTTCCCGGTACCACAGCGTGTGTTTGTGCCATTCGGTGTCATTGCGGCCGTTCGGGTGTTCCGGCGTATCGCCGAAGTCGTCCACGGAATGCGCGCCACGGCTTTCCTTGCGGGCTGCCGCCGAAACAATGGTGGCTTGCGCCGCTTCAATCAGGTTTTCAACTTCCAGCGCCTCGATGCGCGCGGTGTTGAAGATTTTTGACTTGTCCTTCAGCCCGATGGCATTGACACGGTCGCGCATGGCGGCGATTTTGCTTACACCGGCGTCCAGGATGGCCTGGGTGCGAAAGACACCGGCATGCTGCTGCATGGCGGCGCGCAGGTCGTTGGCCACGTCCTGGGCGTATTCGCCGCCGGTCGAGTTGTCCAGGCGGGCAATTCGGGCCAGGGATTTGTCGGCTGCGTCAGACGGCAGCGGCTTGTGCGTGGTGGTCTTGTTGTATTCGACGATGTGGTTGCCGGCCGCGATGCCGAACACCAACAGGTCAAGCAGCGAGTTGGTGCCCAGGCGGTTCGCGCCATGCACGCTGACGCAGGAGCATTCACCCACGGCATAAAGACCCTTGACGACTTCGCTTTCGTTGTTGGCGTTCTGGGTGACGACCTGGCCGTGGATGTTGGTCGGAATGCCGCCCATCTGGTAGTGGATGGTGGGCACCACGGGAATTGCTTCCTTGGTGATGTCGACGTTGGCGAAGTTGTGACCGATTTCCAGCACCGACGGCAGGCGCTTGGCGATGGCGTCCACCCCGAGGTGGGTCATGTCCAGCAGGATGTAGTCCTTGTTCGGACCGCAGCCGCGACCTTCCTTGATTTCCTGGTCCATGGAGCGCGACACGAAGTCGCGTGGCGCCAGGTCTTTCAGCGTGGGCGCGTAGCGCTCCATGAAACGCTCACCTTCGCTGTTGCGCAAAATCGCGCCTTCGCCGCGGCAGCCTTCGGTCAGCAACACGCCGGCACCGGCCACGCCGGTGGGGTGAAACTGCCAGAATTCCATGTCTTCCAGCGGAATGCCGGCGCGCGCCGCCATGCCCAGACCATCGCCGGTGTTGATGAAGGCATTGGTCGAGGCGGCAAAAATCCGTCCCGCGCCACCCGTTGCAAGCAGTGTCGTCTTGGCTTCGAAAATATGAACGTCGCCGGTTTCCATTTCAAGGGCGGTCACGCCGACCACGTCGCCGTCTTCGTCGCGGATCAGGTCAAGCGCCATCCACTCGACAAAGAAGCTGGTTTTTTCCTTGACGTTTTGCTGGTACAGCGTGTGCAGCATGGCGTGACCGGTGCGGTCGGCCGCGGCGCAGGCGCGCTGCACGGGTTTCTCGCCGTAATTGGCGGTGTGGCCGCCAAAGGGCCGCTGGTAAATCGTGCCGTCAGGGTTGCGGTCAAACGGCATGCCCATGTGCTCCAGGTCATAGACCACCTTGGGCGCTTCGCGGCACATGTATTCAATCGCGTCCTGGTCGCCCAGCCAGTCACCGCCCTTGACGGTGTCATAGAAATGGTAGTGCCAGTTGTTCTCGGACATGTTGCCCAGCGAGGCGCCAATGCCGCCTTGTGCTGCCACGGTATGCGAGCGGGTGGGGAAAACCTTGGAGAGAACGGCAACGTTCAGGCCAGCGCGGGCCAATTGCAGCGAAGCGCGCATGCCGGAGCCGCCGGCACCGACGATGACGACGTCAAATTTGCGCTTGGGAAGTTTGGAAGTAGCGGTCATGTTCTCAGAGTCTCCACAGGACTTGGATGCCCCAGCCGGCGCAAGCGACCAGCCAGACGATGGTGAATACCTGCACCGCAAGGCGCAGCGAAGCGGGCTTGACGTAATCCATCAGGACGTTACGTATGCCGACCCAGACGTGGTAGAGCAGGGCAATGATGACGGTGAAGGTTAGGCCCTTCATCCACTGCGAGGAAAAGGTGCCGGCCCACAGGTCATAACCGATAGGGCCCTTGCTGAAGATCAGGCGTGCCAGAACCAGCAGGGTGAAAAGAGCCATCAGAACCGCGGTAATGCGCTGGGCGAGCCAGTCGCGCAGACCGTAATGGGCGCCGACGACGCTGCGTTTGGTACCGTAATTGACAGACATGGTGTGCGTCTCCGGGGAATTAATAGAGACCGAACAGCTTGGCGCCCAGCACGAGCGTGAGTCCAATGCTGACAATCAGTGTGGTCATGGCCGAGGAGCGGCCGAATGCCTTGGTGACCGCGTGGTGGTTGGCATCCATCCACAGGTGACGCAGACCGGCGATGAAGTGATGCAGATAGGACCAGATCAGCGCGAGCGCGACCAGCTTCCAGATGACGCCAGGTAGGCCCAGCATGCCCACATTGAATGCAGACTTGAACTTGTCAAATGAGATTTCGGAAGAGATGGAGGTGTCAAACATCCAGATGACAAAGGGCATCAGCAGAAAAATGATGATGCCACTGGCGCGATGAAGAATGGACACCCAGGCCGCGGCGGTCATGCGGTAGGTGGTCAGGTCTTTGAAGGCGTTGATGTTGCGGTACTCAGGCCGCTTGGGACGCTCTGTGGAGGCCAGCTCTGTCATTTTTTTTGGGCTTTCGTGTGTGTAACCGTGCGGTAACCAAACAGAATGGTGATTACCAGTGAAACATTTTAATTCTATTGCAATGCAGCAAGCGGGCTTGAGGCTGCGCTTTCCATGGCGTTTCCCTAGCTGAGCTGGTTTTTGTAGTGATGGGTATCGGTCCGGTACAGGCCGCGCCGCAGTTCCATGGGAACGTCGTTGTAGGTGTAGGCTATGCGTTCCACGCTCAAAAGCGGCTCGCCTTCAGACACGCCGAGCAGCCTGGCGGCTTCGGCATCGGCGGCAATGGCCCGGATTTTCTCTTCGGCGCGCACCATGCGTACGCCAAACTCGGTTTCAAACAGGGCATACATCGGGCCGCTATAGCGTGCCAGACGATCCGCCGTCATGCCCTTGAACGGGCCGCCGGGAAGCCAGACGTCTTCAACAATCGTCGGGGTGCCCTGAAAGGCCAGCACGCGGCGCAATTGCAGCACCGCGTCGCCGGTGCGCAGCGCCAGGGGGCGTGCAATATCGGCCGGCGCTCGCAGCCGTTTGCAGTCGATGATCTGGCGCTCGGCCGGTCCTTCGCTGCTGATGTCGCCGCTGTCGGGCATCAGTCTGAGAAAGCGGTACTGCACATGCTGCTCGGCATGCGTGGCTACAAACGTGCCTTTGCCCTGGCGACGCATCACCAGGTTTTCTGCCGCCAGTTCATCGATCGCCTTGCGCACCGTGCCTTGGCTGACGCGGTAGCGCACGGCAAGTTCCATTTCGCTGGGGATGAGCTCTCCCGGTTTCCATTCGCCCGCCTGCAGGCTGCGCAGAATCAGGACCTTGATTTGCTGGTAAAGCGGGCTGAACGCCGGCGTCACGCCGGCAGCCGCAGCACCGGCATCGCTCGCGGTCAGTGTGGCGTCAAGGCTTGCAAGTGGAGGGGAGGTTGCCATACGTAACAGCGGGTGGGGTGAGGCGGGTTGGAAATCAGGTAAAACGCGTAGGAAACGGCAGAGCGAGGATTGCTTGGCGAGGCACGGGGTCAATGTGTCAGGTGTTTATCATATCTTATATAAGACATAAGACAAATTGACGAACCCGACTTTTCGGGCGTAGAATCTTTGACTGAGCCTATTGCCCGGTCTGTGCGTTCGAGGGGTGCAAGCCTTGAACGTGTCACCCGCAGAGCCCCAGGCTGACGCCAGACATCTCGCCTCCCGCCCGTTTCATCCAATTTTTAACCTTCCTGGAGTTGTCATCATGAGCAAAAAACCTGTCCGTGTCGCTGTTACCGGTGCAGCAGGCCAAATCGGTTACGCGCTGCTGTTTCGCATTGCATCTGGCGAGATGCTTGGCAAGGACCAGCCCGTTATCCTGCAGTTGCTCGAAGTCCCGGCAGAGGGCCCGCAGAAGGCGCTCAAGGGCGTGATGATGGAGCTGCAGGACTGCGCCTTCCCGCTGCTGGTCGGCATGGAGGCGCACGGCGACCCGATGACCGCCTTCAAGGATGCGGACTATGCCCTGCTGGTCGGCTCACGCCCGCGCGGCCCCGGCATGGAACGCGCCGAGTTGCTGGCCGTCAACGGCGCCATCTTCATCGCGCAGGGCAAGGCACTTAACGCCGTCGCCAGCCGCAACGTCAAGGTGCTGGTGGTCGGCAACCCCGCCAACACCAATGCCTACATCGCCATGAAGAGCGCCCCCGATCTGCCGCGCAAGAATTTCACCGCCATGCTGCGCCTGGACCACAACCGTGCTGCCAGCCAGATCGCCGCCAATACCGGCAAGGCCGTGGCCGACATCGAGAAGCTCACCGTCTGGGGCAACCACTCGCCCACGATGTACGCCGACTACCGCTTCGCCACCATCAATGGCGAGAGCGTGGCCAAGATGATCAACGACCAGGAATGGAACGCCAACGTGTTCCTGCCCACCGTTGGCAAGCGCGGCGCCGCCATCATCGAGGCGCGCGGCCTGTCGTCGGCTGCCTCGGCCGCCAACGCCGCCATCGACCACATGCGCGACTGGGCGCTGGGCACCAACGGCAAGTGGGTCACCATGGGTATTCCGTCGGACGGCCAGTACGACATTCCCAAAGACACGATGTTCGGTTTCCCCGTCACCTGCGAAGGCGGCGAATACAAGCTGGTCGAAGGTCTTGAAATTGACAGCTTCAGCCGCGAGCGCATCAACAAGACGCTGGAAGAGCTGCAGGGCGAGCAAGCCGGCGTTGCACACCTGCTGTAAGGCAAGAGCGTCGTGCACAGCGCCGGGCCGCCCCAGGCAAGTTCAGCCCCTTCGCCCCAGGACAGGGGCAGCGCACCGCCGAAGGCACGCGAGGCGACAAGCGTGGGGGCAGGCGAACGCCGCGAAGGGCCGCCCCAAGCAAGTTCAGCCCCCCCGGGGGGCAGCGTAGTACGCGAAGCGACAAGCGTGGGGGCCAGTAGGCATCCGCGTGAAGTGCTCCTCGGCGCTCAGGCTGCATCGGTTTTTCTGCCGGTCTGCGACCACTACAGCGGTGTGGAGGCGCGGATGCGCAAGAGCCTGCAGTTGCAGGTCGAGATGATGGAAGAGTTCGGCGTTTGCGTGTTTGACGTGACGCTTGACTGCGAAGACGGCGCGCCCGTCGGTGGCGAAGCCGACCATGTCGCCATGGTGGTTGCGCTGGCTACGCTTGCTCCGGCCAGGGCCCGTGTCGCGGTTCGCGTTCATGCGGTTGACCACCCGGCTTTTGAGTCGGATATGGCGTCCATTGCCGGAAACCTGGCCGGCAGGCTGTCGCACATCATGGTTCCCAAGGTCGAGTCACTGGCCGATGTGCTCAAGGCCGAACAGGCGCTACTGGCTGCATCGGCGGGTGATTTGCCCTTGCATGTGCTGATCGAGTCGCCACTGGCAGTGCACAACGCTTTTGAGATTGCAGCCCACCCCCGGGTTCAGTCCATCAGCTTCGGACTGATGGATTTTGTCTCGGCCCATGGCGGGGCCATTTCGGCCGCCGGCATGACGCTTTCGGGCCAGTTCACCCATCCGCTGGTGGTGCGCGCCAAGCTGGAGATTGCCTCCGCCTGCCACGCCTATGCAAAAGTACCCTCGCATTGCGTGGTCACCGAGTTCAATGACGTCGGTGCGATGGGTTCTGCGGCACGACATGCACGTGAAATGGGCTACACCCGCATGTGGAGCATTCACCCAAAGCAGATTCGCCCCATTCTCCAGGCCTTTGCCCCCAGCGAGGACGAGATTGATACTGCTACAAAAATAATAGCTTCTGCCGGCCGTGCTGACTGGGCTCCCATCAGTTTCGAGGGACAACTGCACGACCGGGCCAGTTACCGCTACTTCTGGCAGGTGCTTGAACGCGCCCATCAGACCGGCGCCAAGCTTCCTGCCGAATCACAGGTTTACTTCCAGTCCGCTCTTCACTGAGCATCAACACACCACGAGACCCGTATGATCTTTAAACACACCGCAAGTCTTGCCGCGACCGTTGCTGCCGCCGTTTTACTGTCTGTCTCCGGTCTTGCGACGGCCCAGACAAGCACCGCCGAGAAAAAAGCCGCGACGCCCGCCAAAAAGGCGACAAAGACTGTTGCCGCCAAAAAGAAACCGGTAGTCAGCGCAAGCCGTACCAATCTGAAAAGTGCCGCCAAGAACGTCGCTGCGGGCATCGAAGCGGCTGAAGCCGCCCTGAGCCCGGCCGAGCTGGCCATTGCCGAGCGTGTGTATGTCGGAAGCCTGCCATGCGAGCTTGGCGCTTCGGTCACGCTGACGGCCGATACCAAGGCCCCTGGTTACTTCGACATACAGGGCAAAAACTTCCAGTACCGCATGTTCCCGGTGACGACATCGACCGGCGCGATTCGCCTGGAAGACCAGAAAGCCGGCGCGGTCTGGCTGCAACTGGCCAACAAGTCAATGCTGATGAACCAGAAACTGGGTATCCGCCTGGCCGATGAATGCATGAGCCCGGCGCAATTGGCGGTGGCCGAGAACCTGAAGACCAACCCGCCCGTCAGCATTCTGGAAGCGCTCAAGCCCGAAGCCGCCAAACCGTCACCGGCCGAAGCACCCGCACTGCCGGCCACTGCCGCCAAATAAGCGTCGACGCTTGAGTTTCAAGCTCCCGTTCCACGATTTTCACGATTCCCAACGATTTGCCCACAGGAGAAGCCCGCATGTCACCCGAGTTCTTGCAAACCTACCGCAACCATGTCGCCGAGCGCGCAGTTTTGGGCATTCCGCCGCTGCCGCTGTCGGCGCAGCAAACGGGTGAAGTCATCGAGCTGCTGAAGAACCCGCCCAAGGGTGAAGAGGCTTTCCTGCTGGACCTGATCACCCACCGCGTGCCGGCCGGCGTCGATGCCGCCGCCAAGGTCAAGGCCAGCTATCTGGCCGCCGTGGCGCATGGCAGCGAAAAGTGCACGCTGATCTCGCGTGAAAAGGCCACGCAACTGCTGGGCACCATGCTGGGCGGCTACAACATCAGCCCGATGATCGCGCTGCTGGACGATGCCGAGGACAGCGTGGCGACGCAGGCCGCCAGCGGCCTGAAGAACACGCTGCTGATGTTCGACCAGTTCCATGACGTGCAGGAAAAAGCCGAAAAAGGCAATAAGTACGCCAAGGCCGTGCTGCAAAGCTGGGCCGACGCCGAGTGGTTCACCAGCCGCCCCGAGGTGCCCGAGTCCATCATGTTGACGGTGTTCAAGGTTGCCGGCGAGATCAATACCGACGACCTGTCGCCAGCGCCCGACGCCTGGAGCCGCCCCGACATTCCGCTGCATGCGCTGGCCATGCACAAGAATGCACGCCCTGGCGTCACCCCTGAAGAAGACGGCAAGCGCGGCCCGGTCAGGTTCATCGAGGAACTCAAGGCCAGGGGCAACCTGGTGGCTTACGTCGGCGACGTGGTCGGCACCGGTTCTTCGCGCAAATCCGCCACCAACTCGGTGTTGTGGTTCACCGGCGAAGATATTCCTTTCGTGCCGAACAAGCGCTTCGGCGGCGTCTGCCTGGGCTCAAAAATAGCGCCGATTTTCTACAACACCATGGAAGACTCGGGCGCATTGCCAATCGAGCTGGACGTCTCGAAGATGGAGATGGGCGACACGGTGGAACTACGCCCCTATGAAGGCAAGGCGATCAAGAACGGCGAGGTGATCGCCGAGTTCAAACTCAAGAGCGATGTCCTGTTTGACGAAGTGCGTGCCGGAGGCCGCATCCCGCTGATCGTCGGCCGTGGCCTGACGGCCAAGGCGCGTTGGGCGCTCGGCCTGCCGGTCTCGACCCTGTTCCGCCTGCCGCAGTCGCCGGTTGCCAGCGAGCGTGGTTTCACACTCGCGCAAAAAATGGTTGGCCGTGCCGTCGGCTTGCCAGAAGGCCAGGGCGTTCGCCCTGGTACTTACTGCGAACCGAAGATGACCTCCGTCGGCTCGCAGGACACCACCGGCCCGATGACCCGCGACGAACTGAAAGACCTGGCCTGCCTGGGCTTTTCAGCCGACCTGGTGATGCAGTCCTTCTGCCACACCGCTGCTTATCCC
>JBKJKI010000040.1:0-14286 GCA_046597475.1 Polaromonas sp.
CTCCCAGATCAATGCTCTCAAATTCGCTGGCTGCCCAGTTCATCAATTTCCGATGCTATTAAATCAGTAGCTTAACTCGTGGAGGGGTGGGGGCTGACTTGTGTATAACGAAATGCCTTGAGCTTCTCAAACTTGCCAATGGTGTTTAGGCCAAGGGCTTTAAGCTCTTCATTAGATATGAACCCACCGAACTTACTCAAAACGGTTGACATGTTTGGGACGGTCTTTGCGAACTCCTCATATATGTCAATGCTACGGCCAAAGACTTGCTTTACTTTCCCGTGACATTTCCAGCAAGTGTCTTTGACGAAATGAATGTCATAGACCCAAGGATCGTTCCTCCAGGAAAGCTTATTCAACAGCATGCCAACCACAAATTCAGATATTGGTATGTTGACCCCTTGGATCAGCGGCTCATTACCTACCTCAAATGGCTGAACATAGAAAAATGGAACCTCTTTGGATGGGCTTGAATAGTCCAAATTGAACTTCTTGGATGAAGCAAACCACGCAGCCCTAACGCCAGAGCTGCCATACGCCTGTTGGCGAGTCCGCAACTCCTGCACCGTTTGGTACGAAAATTGAATCTCAAGCGCAATGCGTGATTTTCCATTCATGCAAAAAACGTCCGCTACCCACTTCTTGCCGTCTGGCGTTTCTCCAGGCCATTCCGTAGTAACGGACCATCCTGCCTTTTTGGCTGCCTTAGCAACTAGTGTTTTCAGGAAAATGTGCTCTGCACTTTCTGGAGCAGACATGCAATCTCCACGCCGCGAGTGCGAAAAAAAATGATTTCCGAGCTTGCTTGTCTTTGGAATTGCGAGACTTTCACAACAAGGCATATGCAGACCATCTGCCTTGTAGGTTTGTTTAAGGTGCTCCCACGCAAGCTCGTCGCATTCGAATGCGTAGACGCTGTTTTCACCTTCTAAAGCCCGAAGCGGCACGTTTGCCTCCTTGCGCTATGACGAATAGCATCTATCAGCCGCGAGGCTATGTTTGAAGCAGACGCAGGGTTCATACGCGGCAGATAAACCTTGTTGGACTGAATCGCCGACCGGGATGGCCGATGGTGGTGGCATAGGGGTTTGTCATCTTCACCCTGTCTACCTGAACAAATTATGACCGGGCTTTTTGCACCGATTGCTGCGACCCATGCCCCAGTGGCATGAATCGATGTGGCGCATGACGGCGGGCCGAATGTGAGCGATAACCTTGGCTTCGCAGGCATAAAAACGGCAGTCAGTCCTTGTCGGCCCTCAACAAAACTCCACCGACAAATGCTCAAACGTAGCCTGCGGCGTGACGGTACGGCCATTTTTGACGAATTCAACCAGACCATAGGCCGCCATCGTATGCAGCGAACGCGACACATTGGGGGCATGCTTGCCGACCACTTTGGCTAGCGTATCCATGGAGTCCGGCCGTTGCTCGCGAACCGCTTTGAGCAAGGCCATGTTTTCATCCGACAAAACCCGGGCCATGGCGGCCACCGATGGGAACCAGACATGCGGTTCATCGTCGCCACGCTGGCGCGTCCCGGCGGCAATCGCCAATGACCGCGCCCGCTGCTCCTGCACGGTGGCAATGCCTACTTTCAATACCTTGTTCATGGCGATACCTCTTTCAAAATCCGATCAACCTCTGCATAAAAATCATTGACCAACTGGTAGGCCGTGTTGAACTCGTAAATAACACCGCTGTCTGCGGCGTTCCGGTGTCTGTGGTCATACGGGTACTGCTTGCCGACATGCAAAAAATGCGACCCGGCAGGCTTGATGCCTCCATGGGCATTGTCAAACCCCATCAGACGCTCGCCGTTCGGCGCATGCAAGGTCAGGCTGTACCTGATGCCATGCGGTCTTTCGGCCGTTACGGCTACGCGAGACACATCCATCTTGACCCAATAACCCTCGTCGTTTTGAAATTCAATATTGCCATCCAGGCCGAGCAAATAGTCCAAGCCTGTTTCTTTCAATTCCTTTGAACTCATGCAGAAGATTATCATGAATTGATATGCTTTGTCGAGCCTGAAAAGCAGACAATCACCCCATGACGCTGACCGAACTCAAATACATAGTTGCCGTGGCCCGCGAAAGGCACTTTGGCAAGGGCGCAGAGGCCTGCCATGTCTCGCAGCCGACGCTCAGCGTCGCCATCAAGAAGCTCGAAGATGAGCTCCAGGTCAAGCTGTTCGAGCGCAACGCCAATGAAATCACCGTGACGCCGCTGGGCGAAGAGATCGTGCGCCAGGCGCAAAGCGTGCTGGAGCAGGCCGACAGCATCCGCGAGATCGCCAGGCGCGGCAAGGACCCGCTGGCGGGCGCCCTGCGGCTCGGCGTGATTTACACGATTGGCCCGTATCTGCTGCCCGACCTGGTGCGCCAGATCATCGAGCACACGCCCCAGATGCCGCTGATATTGCAGGAGAACTTCACCGTCAAGCTGCTTGAGGAGCTGCGCACCGGCGAGATTGACTGTGCGATCCTGGCCGAACCCTTTCCCGACGGCAACCTGGCCATTGCAGCGCTTTACGATGAGCCTTTCATGGCCGCCATTCCCAGCGGACACCCGCTCGCCGCGCGCACCAGCATGACGGCGGAAGAGCTGAAAAATGAGACCATGCTGCTGCTGGGCACCGGGCACTGCTTTCGCGATCATGTGCTCGAAGTCTGCCCCGAGTTCGCGCGCTTTTCCAGCAGCGCCGAGGGCATCAGCAAGAGTTTCGAGGGTTCGTCGCTGGAGACCATCAAGCACATGGTGGCCGCCGGCATGGGGGTGACGCTGGTGCCCAGGCTAGGCGTGCCCAGGGAAGCCCTGGCCGCGCAGGCTGCGGCGAAAAACGGGGGGCGCGGCAAGAACGGCGTGGCTGCCAGCCAGCCCTCCTTCATCAAATATCTGCCCTTTGAGGGGCATATACCCAGCCGCCGCGTGGTGCTGGCCTGGCGCCGCAGCTTTACGCGTTATGAAGCCATTGCCGCGCTGCGCAACGCGGTCTATGCCTGTGAACTGCCAGGCGTGACGCGCCTTTCGTGAACACTCCCGCCGGCTATCGGGCGCATAGCGGCACACTGTTGCCGCATCCGGCCTGGTTTCGTAAAGTGACGACTGCTCCATCCATTTTCTGAAGGAAAAATCATGACCAAAAAGACCGTCTCATCCTCCTCAGCTTCCACCGCCTCATCGGCGCCAGCCATCAACATCGGCATCAGCGAAAAAGACCGTGCGGCCATCGCCCAGGGGCTGAGCCGCCTGCTCGCCGACACCTATACGCTCTACCTGACGACGCACAATTTCCACTGGAACGTCACCGGGCCGATGTTCAACACGCTGCACACCATGTTCATGACGCAGTACACCGAGCTGTGGATGGCGGTGGACCCGGTGGCCGAGCGTATCCGCTCACTGGGCCATCCGGCGCCGGGCTCGTATGCGCAGTTCAGCAAGCTGGCCACGGTGCCCGATGCGCCCACCACGCCGCCCAGGGCACTGGAGATGGTGCGCATTCTGGTGCAGGGCCACGAAGCGGTGGCACGCACCGCGCGCGAGCTGTTTCCCATGGCCGACAAGGCCAGCGACGAGCCGACCGCCGACCTGCTGACCCAGCGCATGACCGTGCATGAGCAGACCGCCTGGATGCTGCGCTCGCTGCTTGAAGAATAATCAGCGGTCCTGCATACCCTTGATTAAGCCTTGATTTTTTACGATGACTGTCGGCACTTCCAGCAAGCTTTCCCTCTACCTTCAACTGATCCGCTGGAACCGGCCCGCCGGCTGGCTGCTGCTGCTCTGGCCCACGCTGTCCGCGCTGTGGGTGGCCTCGCATGGCTTTCCGGGCTGGCATCTGCTGACGGTGTTCACGCTGGGCACCTTCCTGATGCGCAGCGCCGGCTGCTGCCTCAATGACGTGGCGGACCGCGACTTTGACCGCCACGTCAAGCGCACCGTCAACCGGCCGGTGACCAGCGGCGCGCTCTCTAGCAGGCAGGCGCTGGGCTTGGGCGCGCTGCTGGCGCTGCTGGCCTTTGGCCTGGTGCTGACGACCAACGCCGTCACCATCGCTTGGTCGTTTGCCGCGCTGGCCGTGACCTTGGTCTATCCCTATGCCAAGCGCTATGTGTCCATGCCGCAAGCTGTGCTGGGCGTGGCCTTCAGCTTTGGCATCCCGATGGCCTTCGCCGCCGTGCAGTCGCGCGTGCCGCTGCTGGCCTGGGTGTTGTTGCTGGGCAATCTGTTCTGGGTGCTTGCCTACGACACCGAATACGCCATGGTGGACCGTGACGACGACCTGCTGATCGGCATGAAAACATCCGCGATCACGCTCGGGCGTTTCGATGTCGCCGCGGTCATGCTGTTTTACCTGGTTTTTCTGTCAATTTGGGCTATTGTCCTTGTGGGACGGATGCCTTCAGCTATCTATTTAATAGCAATTGGCTTGGCGTCGCTGCAGGCGCTGTGGCATGGCTGGCTGATCCGCAAACGCGAGCGCGACGGCTGCTTCCAGGCCTTTCGCCTGAACCACTGGCTGGGCTTCACGGTGTTTGCGGGTGTCTTTCTGTCCTACGGAGGGCGTTGAACCAGAGTTTTCGCAAATTCTTGCGCCTAAAAACAAGCCCGCATGACGCGGGCTTGTTTTTAGGCTTTCAGTGGCTGGGCGCAGCCCGCCACTGAAAGATCCGTCAGCCTCTTAGGCTGGTTTTTTAGCCATTTTGGCTTTTTTGGCTTTGGATTTCTTGGCCTTGGACATTTTCTTGGCTGGCGCTGCTTTTTCAGCAGGTGCGGCCATTGGGGCTGCAGCAGGCGCGGCGGCTGGCGCAGCGGCAGGTGCGGCCGGCGTCTGGGCGGCGGCTGGCGTGGAGATCACGGCCAAAGGCATGGCGAGAACGGCGGCGCTGGCGAGGATGGACAGAAATTTTTTCATGAGGAGCTCCGAAGTGTTAGAGAAGTACTTACGCACATGTTTCCGGGCTACTTCACCAGTAGGTTTGGCGCCTGGCCTCACGTTCGTGATTGGATAACGCCGCGGCGGCGGAGTCGGTTGACGGATTGTTTCAAGTGAAGCGAAATACTTTTCGGTAACCCTGATGGACTGTGATCTCGTCATGGTTGCTATTAAAAATATAGCCAACAATGACCGTTGCTATTGGGCGTGAAGCTGCTTTGATTGAAAAATCTCAATCTGCGCCGAATTCATCGCCCAGTTCGCCCGCGCGGCTGCGGGCCGCATGCATGGCCCGCATGAACTGCTGCTGCACGCCCTCCTGCTCCATGCTGGTGAGGGCTGCGTAAGTGGTGCCACCTTTTGAGGTGACGCGGGCGCGCAGCACCTCGGGTGCTTCATCGGAGGCCTGGGCCAGTGCCGATGCGCCTACAAAGGTGCCTACCGCCAGCTTGTGCGCCTGTTCGCGATCCAGGCCCATCTCCATGCCGGCCTTGATCATCGCTTCGAGGAAGTAGAAAACGTAGGCCGGCCCCGAGCCCGAAAGAGCGGTCACGGCGTCGAGTTGCGCTTCCTTGGCCAGCCATAGGTATTCGCCCGTGGTCTGTATCACCTGCTCCACGGCCAGCCGGTCTGCCGCGGTGGCGGCGGGGCGGGCGAAAAGCCCCGTCAGCCCCAAGCCAACCAGCGCGGGGGTGTTGGGCATGGCGCGTACCACGCGATCCGTGCCCAGCCAGCGCGCAATGCTGTCGGACCGGATGCCGGCGGCGACGCTCAGGTGCAGGGCTGCCTGGACATGCGCCCGGGCCTGCCCGGCGGCTTCCCTGAAGGTCTGGGGCTTGACGGCCCAGATCACCAGGCCGGCGCGTACTAGAGAAGCTTCGGGAGATTCACTCACCGCCACGCCGAACTGCGCTGTCAGCCTGGCCCGCTGCTCGGCGAAAGGCTCGACCACCTGAATCTGGCTGGCGGGCATGCCGCGCTTGAGAAGCCCGCCAATAATGGCGCTGGCCATGTTGCCGCCGCCGATGAAGGCAATGGACTGATTGCGGGTGTCTGGGGTGTTGGCGTTCATGGCTTGGGTCCGTGCTGTAACTGGGGGGGCTTGAATAAGAGGCCGTTTCAGCGGATTGTCGCCCAGCATCACGCCGCGCAGCCACGCTTATTCCAGCACGGTTTGGCGCACCGCATGCTCCCATTGCGCCATTAAGGCTGCGGCTCGCTCGGCGCCCAAAGTGGGGACAAAGGTGCGCTCGGCGCGCCACAGGGCCGAGAGTTCGCCGGTGCCGCTGTACACCCCGCTGGAAAGACCGGCCAGAAAGGCTGCGCCCAGGGCGGTGGTTTCGGTGACGGCGGGGCGAATGACGGGGATGCCCAGCAAGTCGGCCTGGAACTGCATCAGCAGGTCGTTGACGCAGGCGCCGCCGTCCACCCGCAACTCGGCCAGAGGCGGGGCACCGCTGCTGACGGCATCGCGGCTCATGGCTTGCAGCAGGGCCGCGCTCTGGTAGGCGATGCTTTCCAGCGCCGCGCGGGCGATATGGGCCACCGTCGTGCCACGGGTGAGCCCGGTGATGGTGCCTCGGGCGTCCGGCTTCCAGTAGGGCGCGCCCAGGCCGGTAAAGGCCGGCACCATCATCACGCCACCCGAGTCGGGCACGCTTTGCGCGAGCGCCTGGATTTCGCCGCTGCCCCGGATGGCGTGCAGGCCGTCGCGCATCCACTGCACCACCGCGCCGCCGACAAACACGCTGCCTTCGATGGCAAACTCTGGCTGGGTGGTGGTTTGCGCTGCGCTGGTGGTCAGCAAGCCGTTTTTCGAAGTCTGGAAGCGATTTCCGGTGTGCATCAGCATGAAGCAGCCGGTGCCGTAGGTGTTTTTGGCCATGCCTGCCTTGAAACAGGCCTGGCCGAACAGCGCGCTTTGCTGGTCGCCCGCGACTCCGCCGATGGGGATGGCGTGGCCCAGCAGTTCAGCGCGCACTTTGCCGTAGTGCGCGCTGGAAGGCAAGACCCGCGGCATGAGCGATGCGGGAATGTCCAGCAAGGCCAGCAACTCGGCATCCCACTGGTTGCTGTGTACGTTGAACAGCATGGTGCGCGAGGCATTGCTGACGTCGGTGGCATGAACAGTGCCCGCCGTGAGCTGCCACATCAGCCAGCTGTCGATGGTGCCAAAAGCCAGCTCGCCGCGTTCGGCCTGCGCGCGCGCGCCCGGCACCTCGTCAAGCAGCCATTTGAGCTTGGTGCCTGAAAAGTAGGCATCAACCAGCAGCCCGGTCCTGGACTGGATCAGCGCCTCCTTGCCTTGCTCGCGCAGCTGCGCGCAGGTGGCCTCGGCGCGCCGGTCCTGCCAGACGATGGCGTGGTGAATCGGCTGGCCGGTCTTGCGGTTCCAGACCAACGTGGTTTCGCGCTGGTTGGTAATGCCCAGTGCCCGGATCTCGCTGGCTTGGAGGCCCGCCGTGGCAAGGGCCTGCCTGGCGGTGGCGAGCTGGCCGCGCCAGATTTCCATGGGATCGTGCTCGACCCAGCCCGGTTTGGGGTAGATCTGCGGCAGCTCCTGCTGGGCCAGCGCCACGATGTGACCGCGCTCGTCAAACACGATGCTCCGGGAGCTGGAGGTACCCTGGTCAAGGGCGAGCAGATAGGTCATGGCGCTTTGGGTGTGATGGGTTGGGCGGCCGTGCAGGGTCAGTCGTGGGCGATTTCGCAACTCACGTCCGCTTCGGCCAGCAGGGCAGGGAAGGGCTCGGGCGGTGCCTGATCGGTGAACAGCCGGTCTATCTGGGACAGCCTGGCCAGCTCGACCATGGCGGGACGGTTGAATTTGCTGCTGTCGGCGGCCAGCCAGACTTCCCTGGCGTGCGTAATGATGGTCTGGGCGACCTTGACCTCGCGGTAGTCAAAGTCGCGCAGGGAGCCATCGGGCTCGATGCCGGAGATGCCGATGACGGCAATGTCCACGCGGAACTGGCGCATGAAATCGACGGCTGCCTCGCCCACGATGCCGCGGTCGCGCGGGCGCACTACGCCGCCCGCCACGATGACTTCGCAATCGGTGTTGCCGCACAGGATCGCCGCCACATTCAGGTTGTTGGTAATGACTCGCAGCCCCTTGTGGTGCAGCAGGGATTTGGCCACGGCCTCGGTGGTGGTGCCGATGTTGAGGATCAGCGAGCAGCCGTTGGGAATGCGCTTGGCCACGGCCCGGGCAATGCGCGCCTTGCCTTCGGCATGGAGGCTTTCGCGCTGCTGATGGGCAATGTTCTCGACCGTGGAACTGGGCACCCGCACGCCGCCATGAAAGCGCGTTAATAGACCGGCTTCTGCCAGGCGCTGCACGTCGCGGCGCACGGTTTGCAGGGTGACGCCCAGCTTGTCGGCGAGTTGCTCCACGGAGGCTGAGCCATGGGTGCGCACGACGCCGAGAAGCTTGATTTGCCGCGGGTTGGAGTTCACGAAGATCCGAATTGAAAGAGGTTTAGCTACTCTATATCGAAACAAAAGGAAAAATCTAAGGGAAAACTATTAGACAAAACAATCAAAAAAGAAGAAGAATAGAAAAAATTCGAACTTCAATCAAATCTTGCAAGGAGTGCCCTGTTTGCTCACCACCTCATTTTTTTGCCGTTTCCGGGGGGGCTGCATCCGGCTTGCGACGCTGCGTTGCCCGGTTCCGGGCAAACCGGTTTCCTGCCATGCAGGCCCCTTGAAGATGGAGCCGGGTAATGCAGCTGGCGCTTGATCACATCAGCAAAAAGGTCGGCGCGGAGCAATGGCTTTTCGAGATGAGCCTGGCCCCGCGCAGCGGCGAGGTGACCGTTCTTTTGGGCGCAACGCAAGCCGGAAAAACCAGCCTGATGCGCATCATGGCCGGCCTGGATGTGCCCTCGCAGGGGCGGGTGCTGGTCAACGAGGTGAATGTCACCGGAACCGCGGTGCGCGAGCGCAACGTTGCCATGGTCTACCAGCAGTTCATCAACTATCCCTCACTCAGGGTGGCGGACAACATTGCCTCGCCCCTGAAGTTGCGCGGCGAAAAAAACATCGCCGAAAAAGTGCGCAGCCTGGCCGCGCGGCTGCATATCGACATGTTTCTTGATCGTTACCCGGCCGAGTTGTCTGGCGGCCAGCAGCAGCGTGTGGCGCTGGCGCGCGCGCTGGCCAAGGGCGCGCCCCTGATGCTGCTCGACGAGCCCCTGGTGAACCTGGACTACAAGCTGCGCGAAGAGCTGCGCGAAGAGCTGACCCAGCTGTTTGCCGCCGGCGATTCAACCGTGATCTACGCCACCACCGAGCCCGGCGAGGCCTTGCTACTGGGCGGCCACACCGCCGTGCTGGATGGCGGGGAGTTGCTCCAGTACGGGCCCACGGCCGAGGTGTTTCACTCGCCCCAATCGCTGCGCGTGGCCCGCGCCTTCAGCGATCCGCCAATGAACCTGATGGCGGCGCTGCCGCTGGCGCAGGGGGTGCAGCTGGTCGGCGGGCCCGCCCTGAGGATGGCATTGCCCGTGGCGCCAGCCCGGAGCCTGGCCACCATGACGGCCGGTGTTCGTGGCAGTGCCTTGCGCATCGAAGCCCGTGAAGGCGATGCGGCGCTGCCGGGCCAGGTGGAGCTGGCAGAGATTTCCGGCTCTGACACTTTTGTGCACGTTGCAACGGCGGTCGGCGAGCTGGTGGCCCAGCTGACAGGTGTTCACCGCTTTGACCTGGGTACACCCCTGACTTTGTACCTTGATCCGGCGCAGGTTTATCTGTTTGATGCCACCGGCGTCTTGCTGGTGGCGCCCGCGCGCCAGGGAGGGCGTTGAAGATGGCCCGTATTGACCTTGATCTGGCCCATGCCTACAGGCCCAATCCGCAGGCTGACAGCGACTATGCCTTGTTGCCGCTGCGCATGACGTTTCGTAATGGTGGCGCCTATGCGCTGCTGGGGCCTTCGGGTTGCGGCAAGACCACCTTGCTCAACATCATTTCGGGTCTGGTGGCGCCCTCGCAAGGCGGCGTCAAATTCGATGGCGTGGACATGACGGGCGCCACGCCGCAGCAACGCAATATTGCGCAGGTGTTTCAGTTTCCGGTGATTTACGACACCATGACGGTGGCGCAAAACCTGGCTTTTCCGCTGCGCAACCGCAAGGTGCCCGAAGACCAGATCAAAAAACGCGTGGGCGAGATTGCCGAGATGCTGGACATGAGCGGCCAGCTGAACCAGCGTGCCTCCGGTCTGGCGGCCGATGCCAAGCAAAAAATCTCGCTGGGCCGCGGCCTGGTGCGGCCCGATGTGTCGGCCGTGCTGTTTGACGAGCCGCTGACCGTGATCGACCCGCACCTGAAATGGCAGCTGCGGCGCAAGCTCAAGCAGATTCACCATGAGCTCAAGCTGACGCTGATTTACGTGACGCACGACCAGGTCGAGGCGCTGACCTTTGCCGAGGAAGTGGTGGTTATGACGCGGGGCCGGGCGGTACAGACCGGCTCGGCCGATGCCTTGTTTGAGCGCCCCCGCCACACCTTTGTCGGCCACTTCATAGGCTCGCCCGGCATGAATTTTTTGCCGGCGCGCATGGCTCATGGGGCGCTGCAGGTGGCAGGCAAGCCGCTGGCCTTGCCTGCGGATCGAAGCTTGCCCGACGGCGAGCTGAAGCTGGGGGTGCGCCCCGAGTACGTGGTGCAAACCGTGCCAGGCGATCCGGCCGCACTGCCTTTTCAGGTCGCGCGGGTGCAGGACATCGGGACGCACATGATGCTGACCGCCACTCTGGGCAAGTACACGCTCAAGGCACGGCTGGGCCCGGCGGCCCGGGTGCCCGTGGTGGGTGAAGAAGTATGGCTGCAAGTGATGGGGCCTCGCACCTGTCTGTACATCAATGAAGAACTGGTGGACGCATGAACACGAGCGCCGCGCGGAACCGCTTCAAGCAAGCTAGCCCCCCCACGGGGGGCAATGCAGCCGCCCTGGCGGCAAATGTGGGGGCACCATCATGACCACCAAACCCGTCAACCAGAAGGCCTGGTTTCTGGTCCTGCCCGTCATCATTTGCGTGGCGTTTTCCGCCATCCTGCCGCTCATGACGGTGGTCAACTACTCGGTGCAGGACATCATTTCGCCCGAGCGTCGCGTGTTTGTCGGTACTGAGTGGTTTGCCGCCGTGATGCGTGACGAAGAGCTGCACGCCGCGCTGTGGCGCCAGATCACCTTTTCGCTGGCCGTGCTGATGGTAGAAATCCCGCTGGGCATCGCCCTTGCGCTGTCGATGCCGGCTCAAGGCTGGAAGGCTTCGCTGGTGCTGGTGCTGGTCGCGCTGTCGCTGCTGATTCCCTGGAACGTGGTGGGCACGATCTGGCAAATCTATGGCCGCGCCGACATTGGCCTGCTGGGCGCCACGCTGCAAAAAATGGGTATTGACTACAACTACACCGGCAACGCCGCCCATGCTTGGGCGACGGTGCTGCTGATGGACGTGTGGCACTGGACGCCGCTGGTCGCCCTGTTGGGCTACGCGGGTTTGCGGTCCATACCGGATGCCTATTATCAGGCCGCGCGCATCGACGGTGCCAGCAAGTTTGCGGTGTTCCGCTTTATCCAGCTGCCAAAAATGCGCGGCGTGCTGATGATTGCGGTGCTGCTTCGTTTCATGGACAGCTTCATGATTTACACCGAGCCCTTCGTACTGACGGGTGGCGGGCCGGGCAACTCAACGACCTTCCTCTCGCAATACCTCACGCAAAAAGCGGTGGGGCAGTTTGATCTGGGTCCTGCAGCCGCCTTCTCACTGATCTACTTTTTGATCATCCTGCTGCTGTGCTTCATTTTGTACAACTGGATGCAGCGTGTCGGTACACAAGAGAAAGAAGGTGAACAATGAGCGCAGCGCCGGGCCGCCCCAAGCAAGCGCGACCTTGCAGGCCGCACTGCTGCGAGACGCAGCAGCTCTTCGTGCCGTCCAAGCCTGCGCAGGCAGGCTGGGAGCCGCGGCACTCAGCCCCCTCGGGGGGCAGCGACGACACGAAGTGCATAGCGTGGGGGCAACATGTCTAAGCCGAAATTCCAGGCGCGGACGCTGTTCCTCGTCGCCTACATCGTGTTCGCACTGCTGCCCATCTACTGGATGGTGAACATGAGTTTCAAGACGAATGGCGAAATCCTTTCGAGCTTTTCGTTTTTTCCGCAGCATTTCACCTGGGACAACTACAAGACCATTTTTACCGACCCGTCCTGGTATTCGGGCTACATCAACAGCCTGATCTACGTGGCCATCAACACGGTGATTTCGATTTCGGTGGCGCTGCCGGCGGCCTATGCGTTTTCGCGCTACAGCTTTCTGGGCGACAAACATGTGTTTTTCTGGCTGCTGACCAACCGGATGACGCCACCCGCCGTGTTCCTGCTGCCGTTTTTTCAGCTCTACACCACGGTGGGCCTGATGGACACGCACATCGCCGTGGCGCTGGCGCACCTGCTGTTCAACGTGCCGCTGGCGGTCTGGATTCTGGAAGGTTTCATGAGTGGCATTCCGCGCGAAATCGACGAAACCGCGTATATCGACGGTTACTCCTTTCCGCGCTTCTTCGTCCGCATCTTCCTGCCGCTGATCAAGGCCGGCGTCGGCGTGGCGGCGTTCTTTTGCTTCATGTTCAGCTGGGTTGAGCTGTTGCTCGCCCGCACCCTCACCAGTGTCAATGCCAAGCCCATCGTCGCCACGATGACGCGCACAGTTTCGGCCTCGGGCATGGACTGGGCGACCCTTGCTGCCGCAGGGGTGCTGACCATCGTCCCCGGTGCGATCGTGATCTGGTTTGTGCGGCATTACATCGCCAAAGGTTTTGCGATGGGTCGGGTATGAGGAGGAACAACCATGTTTGAGTGGATGGCGTGGACCTTGCCTGTGGCGGTCTTTTTCAGCTGCATTGTGCTGATGCTGATCGGCATGACGATCTGGGAGATCAAGTCTCCCACCACCGTGCGTCGCGGCTTTCTGCCGCTGGATACCACACGCGGCGACCGGTTGTTCATCGGCCTGCTGGGGGCGGCCTATATCAATCTGATTTTTGTCGGGCTCAGCGGCAAGCTCGGCGCGGCGCTGGGCTTGCAGGCTGACCCATCGATCTGGGTGAGTTTTTTCATCTCCATGGGATGGATTGCGCTTGTGATGCGCAAAGGCTAGTGGGAGGGTACGGATTCGGCTCATTGCTTCCCCGGGCCGGGCGAGTCATGGAAACACTGGGGGAGGTGTTCAATCGAGGAGACAAGTCATGAAGATGCGCTACACAGCACTGGCACTCGCAGCGGCCCTGACGGTCATGCAGAACGCCAGCGCCGGCGATGCCGAGGCAAAAAAATGGATAGACAGCGAATTCCAGCCATCAACGCTGAGCAAGGACCAGCAGATGGCCGAGATGAAATGGTTCATCGAAGCGGCGAAGAAGTTGCAGGCCAAGGGGGTGAAGGAAATTTCCGTGGTGTCGGAAACCATCACCACCCACGAATATGAGTCCAAAACGCTGGCCAAGGCGTTCGAGGAGATCACCGGCATCAAGGTCAAGCATGACCTGATCCAGGAAGGTGACGTTGTCGAGAAGCTGCAGACCTCGATGCAGTCGGGCAAGTCGATTTACGACGGCTGGATTTCGGACTCGGACCTGATCGGCACCCACTACCGCTACGGCAAAGTCATGAACCTCACCGACTACATGGCCGGCAAGGGCAAGGAATGGACCAATCCTGGCCTGGACCTCAAGGATTTCATCGGCACCAGTTTCACCACGGCACCGGACGGCAAGCTGTACCAGCTGCCCGACCAGCAGTTCGCCAACCTGTACTGGTTCCGCGCCGACCTGTTCGCGCGCCAGGATCTGAAGGACAAGTTCAAGGCCAAGTACGGCTATGACCTGGGCGTGCCGCTCAACTGGTCGGCGTACGAGGATATCGCGGAGTTCTTCACGAACGACGTGAAGACCATCGACGGCAAGCCCATCTACGGTCACATGGACTATGGCAAAAAGGACCCGTCGCTGGGTTGGCGCTTCACCGACGCCTGGCTGTCGATGGCCGGCACAGCGGACAAAGGTATCCCCAACGGCATGCCGGTCGACGAGTGGGGGATCCGCGTGGGCGCTGACAAGTGCACGCCAGTGGGCGCGTCGGTTTCCCGGGGCGGCGCGACCAACTCGCCAGCTGCCGTCTACGCCTTGACCAAGTACGTGGACTGGATGAAGAAGTACGCGCCCAAGGACGCCACCGGCATGACCTTCGGCGAAGCCGGTCCGGTGCCCGCGCAGGGCCAGATCGCCCAGCAGATCTTCTGGTACACCGCCTTCACCGCCGACATGACCAAGCCCGG